>CAKTZA010000027.1 GCA_934635045.1 uncultured Kiritimatiellota bacterium
CGTCGGACGCAACAGTCCGGCGGATTATGAAGGAAAACGATGTAGTGCAGTCAGCTATTCAACTGGCAAACTCGGGGCGCGGCTGCAAGATTGCGCAGAAGGTCGGCTTCGACTTCGTGAAGACCTCGACGGGCTTCGGCGCGGGCGGCGCGACGGTCGAGGACGTGCGGCTCATGCGGAAGACCGTCGGGCCGGAGATGGGCGTCAAGGCGGCGGGCGGCATCCGCGACCGCGCGACGGCGGAGGCGATGGTCGCGGCGGGCGCGACGCGGCTCGGCTGCTCGGCGGGCGTCGCGATCTGCCATGTGCTATAATATGGTCATGAAGAAACTACAACTTGGCGTACTCGGCTCGGGAGCCGGCTCGAACATGCAGTCCATCGTCGACGCGATTGACGCGGGGACGCTCGACGCGGAAATCAAGATCGTCCTCGCGGACGTGCCGGACGCGAAGATCCTCGACCGCGCGCGGCGGCACGGCATCCCTTGCCAGTATCTTGACTGCGCGCCGTGGAAGACGAAGCTCGAAGGCCCCGCCGAAGACCGCTGCATCGAGCTGCTGAAGGGCGCGGGCGTCGACACGGTCGTCCTCGCGGGCTTCATGCGCATCGTGAAGCCCAAGCTGCTCGCGGCGTTCCCGAACCGCGTCCTCAACATCCACCCCGCGCTGCTGCCGGCGTTCCCCGGCGTCCACAGCTGGACGCAGGCGCTCGACTACGGCTGCAAGGTCGCGGGCGTGACAGTGCATTTCGTCGACGCGGGCACGGACTCCGGGCCGATCCTCGTGCAGAAGGCCGTGCCGGTCCTGGAGGACGACACGCCGGAGACGCTGCACGCGCGTATCCAGGTTCAGGAGCATCTCGCCTATCCCGAAGCCCTCGGCATCGTCGCGCGGGGCGACTACGAGATCACGGGTCGTCGGGTGCGCATTCGGACGTCTCCGAACGGCGCCGCCACGCGAGGGGCGTGAGGCCGGTCGCGGCGCGGAACGCCCGGTTCAGCCGCGCGGGCGCGCGGTAGCCGCACGCCTCGACGATGGCGGCGACGGGCAGGCGCGTGTGCGCGAGCAGGTCTTTCGCCCGTTCGAGCCGCACCTCCATCAGCTCGTCGAGCACCGAGCGCCCGGTCGCGCGGCGAAAGCGGATTTCGGCGTTGCGCCGCGAGCAGGGGAACTGCGCGAGGACGTCGTGCGGCGTCAGGCGCGCGCCGTCGGGCGCGTGTAGGCGCTCGAGCGCGGCGGCGACGTCCGCGTCCTTCCGCTTGAAGATGCGCGTCGATCCCCGGCGCGTCAGGCCCGAGACGGCGAAGACCGTCTCGTCCGGGACGCTCTTCGCCCGCAGGATCTTGCGCGCGAGCAGGCGCGCGGCGAAGCGGCCGCCCTGCCGAAAGTCGGGATGGACGCTCGTCAGCGTGGGGATCGTGTGCTCGCAGATGCTCTCGTTGTCGTCCACGCCGATGACGGCGAGGTCGTCCGGCACGGCGAGGTTCGCCTGTCGGCAGATCGTGAGAATCGCCTCCGCCAGCGTGTCGTCCGCCGCGAACAGGCCGCAGGGCTTCGGCAGTCCGAGCAGCCAGCGCTTCAGGGCCTCCGCCGTCGACCGGTGCGCGGCGGACGGCGGCTGCGGCAGCTCAAGCGCGGCGAAGTCACGTCCGTTCAGCCGTAGCGCGTCGGCGAACGCCGCCTGGCGCCGCTGGCTCCAGGCGCGGCCCTTCAGCCCGACGAACGCGAAATGCGCCGCGTCGCGCAGGATCAGCTCGCGCGCCGCGAACCGGGCGGTGGCCGAGGCGTCGTGGAT
The DNA here is from genome assembly GCA_934635045.1 of uncultured Kiritimatiellota bacterium. Classification (GTDB taxonomy): domain Bacteria; phylum Verrucomicrobiota; class Kiritimatiellia; order RFP12; family UBA1067; genus UBA1067. The sequence continues at coordinate 1,796 of CAKTZA010000027.1, forward strand.
CACGCGGGTCGCGCGCGCGGGCAGGATCGCCGCGTCGCAGCCGAGGTAGACGACGGGCGTCTGCCCGAACGCGCGCGGCGGAATCGTCTTCGCCGTCACGCCGTTGCCGTTGCCCTCGACGATGCAGCCGGCGGGCTTCCAGAAGCGCAGCAGCTCGCGGACGGGGAAGTCCGTGCCCTCGAACGCGAAGGACTGGACGTTCCAGTCCGTGCCCTGCGCGAAGGCGCGGACGCCCGACAGCATCTCCGACTGGGCCTTGCCGGTCGAGGTCGCAAACACGAGAATCGTTTCCATGCCGGACAGTATAGCACATCGTGCGGGCGCTTCGCAATCGGATAGAAGATTTTTGCGCGAAAATATCATTATTGGCGGCCCGCATATGCTATAATAGGGCCAACCTCTTGAAAGGAGCAAACAGACATGATTACGGAAGTCACACGCGATTACGCCTCGATGAGCGCGATCGGCGCCTCGATCATCTTCGGGGACGCGATGAAGAAGCTCGCGAAGGGCGAGCGCTACAACCTCGGCCTTGCGACCGGGAACACGATGATCACGCTCTATGCGGAGCTTGCGGAGAAGTTCAACGCGGCGAAGGCCGACCTCTCGCTTCTCTCGACGTGGAACCTCGACGAGTATGCGGTGGACGGCCAGACGCCCGTGCCGCACGACCATCCGCTCTCGTACTGGAAGTACATGCACGAGACGTTCTTCGCGAAGCTCGATCCCGCGCGGGGCTTTCGCGAGGCGAACGCGCACTTCCCCGATCCGGCGAATCCGGCGGCGTACGATCCCGCGATCGCGGCGGCGGGCGGGCTTGACCTGCAGCTGCTGGGCATCGGCTTCAACGGGCACATCGCCTTCAACGAGCCGATGCGGGAGGACGAGATCTCCGTCGCGGCGTTTGGCGCGCTGCCGACGCGCGTGCTGCCGCTCTCGCAGGAGACGATCGACCAGAACACGCGCCTCACGGCGGGCGGCGACGAAAGCCTGATGCCGCGCTTCGCCGCGACGATGGGCATGGCGCCGATTCTCGCGGCGAAGAGGTGCCTGCTGCTCGCGTGCTTCGCCGAACAGCAGGCGCCGCTCCGCGCGATCTTCGCGAAGGGCGCGCCGACGCCGTTCCTGCCGGCCTCGTACCTGTGGCGTCATCCCGACTACCGCCTCGTCTACACGGCGGACAAGATTCACCTCTAACCGAAAGGAAAGCAGACATGAGCATGTTGATGGTTGTTCTGGCCTCGATTGTCCTCGTGCCCCAGCCGACGCGGCTCGTCGAGGGCACGGGCACCTGCCCAACGGGCGCGGTCGTCCGCGCCGTGACGGACGCGGCGATTCCGTCCGAGGGCTATCGCCTGTCCGTGCGTCCTGACGAGATCGTCATCGCGTCGTCGGACGCGGCGGGGCGCTTCTATGCGGAGCAGACGCTGGCCCAGCTGCGGGACGGCGCCGCCTATCCGTGCGTCGAGATCGAGGACGCGCCGGCGTTCAGGTGGCGCGGATTCATGCTGGACGAGGGACGGCACTTCTTCGGCAAGGAGGTCGTGCGCCGTCTCCTCGACGCGATGGCGATGCACAAGCTGAACGTCCTGCACTGGCACCTCACGGAAGACCAGGGCTGGCGCCTTGACGTGCCGGGTCTGCCCGAACTCGCGAAATACGGCTCGGTGCGTCCGTCGTCGCCCCTGCGCGGCGCGACGCTCAGGCGCCTGCCCGGGCGCTACGGTTACGCCATCGACCAGAACACGGAGCCGTACGGGCCGTACTTCTACACGCGCGACGACCTGAAGGAGATCGTGGACTACGCGGCGGCGCGCCACGTCACGGTCGTGCCGGAGGTCGACCTGCCGGGGCACACGCTCGCCGCGCTCGCCGCCTATCCGAATCTCGCGTGCGTGCCGACGAACATCGTGCCGCGCGCGGCGGGGACGGTCTGGGGCATCTACCCGGACGTCCTCTGCCTCGGCAACGACGAGACGGTGCGCTTCATCGAGAAGGTGCTGGACTTCGTCTGCGAGGTCTTCCCCTCGAAGGTCATCCACATCGGCGGCGACGAGTGCCCGTCGGTGCGCTGGGAGACGTGCCCGAAGTGCCGTGCGCGGATGGCGCGCGAGGGGCTGTCGAAGCCGGCCGAGCTGCAGACCTGGATCACGCGGAAGATGTCCGCCCACCTGGAGAAGAAGGGCCGCCGCCTCATGGGGTGGGACGAGATCCTGAACGGCGAGCTGCCGAAGTCGGCGATCGGCCAGAGCTGGCGCATGGCGTCCGGCGAAGGCGCGGGGCACGGCCTCGTCTCGGGGGCGGCCGGCGCGATGCGCGGACACGACATGGTGATGTCGCCCTACCGGCTGACCTACTACGCGATCAAGCAGGGGCTGAAGGACGACCCGTTCGAGCGCGGCGGCGGCGTCCTCACGCTGGAGAAGGCCTACTCGTACGATCCGCTCGCGGGCGTGCCGGAAGAGGCGCGGGCGCGCGTGCTGGGCGGCGAGGGCTGCCTCTGGAGCGAGTACATCTGGAACGAGCATGACCTCGCGTGGCGCGCGTGGCCGCGGGCGTGCGCGCTGGCGGAGGTCCTGTGGACGAACCCCGCGCCGCGTGACTACGCCGACTTCCGCCGCCGGATGGAGAAGCACCGTCCGCGCCTCCTGCGCGCGCTCATCAACTGCGCGCCGATGGAGTAATCGTACCCGACAGCGCGCGTCACCTGTCGCCCCTGTGAACCGCTTCGCAGAGGGCGACAGTTTTTTCTCTGCCCCCATTGACGTGGCGTGGGACATGGTGTATAATGGTGTCACAAAATGTCAAAAGGGGTCTCGCAGAGTGTCGCGGAGTCGACGGGCGTGGAATCGGGCGTTCTTTTCGGGCGCCACGACTTCGCGCTTGATCCGAAAAGGCGCCTGACCATTCCAAGCGAATGGCGCGGCGTGTTTTCGGGCGGCGTCGTCTACGTGATGCCCGACCGCAAGGAAAAGTGCCTCAATCTCTACCCGAAGGCGGAGATGGACGCCTTTCTCGATCAGCTGCGCCAGAAAGCGCTCCTTGATCCGGCGCTCAACCGGGTGTTCGCCAAGATCGGCGCGGTCTCGCAGCAGCTCTCCTTTGACGTTCAGGGACGGATCCGCATCTGCGACAAGCTCCTTCAGTTCGCGAACTTGGCGACGACGGTCGCGATGGTGGGTTCGTTCCGCATGGTGAAGCTCTACGCGCCGGAGGTCCTTGGGCCCGAGGATGCGGTGGACATCGAGGAAATCGACAATGTGCTGACGGCGGCGGGGTTGTGACATGAACGAGACGCACATCCCCGTCCTCCTGGAGGAAACGGTCGGCGCACTGTCCGTCAGGCCCGGCGGCCGGTACGTGGACGGCACGCTTGGCCGGGCGGGCCACGCGCGGGCGATTCTCGCGCGCGGCGGCGAAGTCCTCGGCATCGACCGCGACGACGCGGCGCGCGCGGCGGTGCGGGCGCAGGGGCTGAACGGGCTGACGGTGGTCGCGGGCAACCACGGCGACGTGAAGAGGATTGCAGATGAGCAGGGATGGAACGAAGTCGACGGGGTCCTGCTGGACCTGGGTGTGTCAAGTCCTCAGCTGGATGAGGCCGGACGCGGGTTCAGCTTTCTCCGCGAGGGACCCCTTGACATGCGCATGGATCGGTCGGGCGCCCTGACGGCGGCGGATCTCGTGAACGGCGAAAGCGCGGAGCGGCTGGCGGAGATCTTCCGCACGCTCGGCGAGGAGCCGCAGGCGCGGCGGATCGCGCGCGCGCTCGTCGCGGCGCGGGAGCGGGGCGCGCGATTCGCGACGACGACGGAACTCGCGGACTTCGTGGAGCGGCTGGTCGGGCGGCGCGGCGGGCACCATCCGGCGACGCGCGTCTTCCAGGCGCTGCGGATGGCGGTGAACGACGAGCTCGGCGAGCTGGCGCGGGCGCTCGACGGCGGGCTCGCGATCCTGAAGCCGGGCGGGCGGTTCGCGGTCATCACGTTCGAGAGCCTGTCCGACCGGCTCGTGAAGCGGTTCTTCGCCGCGCACGTCGGGAAGATGCGCGCCCTTCAGCAGGGCGGCGAGGCGTGGGACGGCGAGCTGCCGAGGGCGCGGGCGGTCACGAAGAAGGCCGTGACGGCAGGCGCGGCGGAAGTTGACTTGAATCCGAGGGCGCGGAGCGCGAAGCTGCGCGTGATCGAAAGGACGTAAGGGAAGATGAGAAGGAACAGGAAGGTTTCGAAGAAGATGTCCGTCATCGCGACGAACACGATGCGCTTCGGCGCGATCATCGTGTTCTTCTTCGTGATGGTGATCTTGAACATCCTCTCGTCGTCGAGCTGCACGCAGCTCCTGAACGAGAAGGGCCAGAAGGAGCGCGAGCTCGCGAAACTGGAGGAGTCGCACCGCCGCGAGTCGACGCGGTGGGAGGAGATGAAGACGCCGGAGAAGATCGAGGCGGCGCTCTTCCGCCACGGGCTCAAGATGTCGACGCCGCGCGCCGACCAGTGCATTCGCCTGAACGAGCGCGGCGTGCCGTATCCGAACCAGCTGGCGCTGACGCGCCTGCGCCAGCGTTCGTCCGCCGCCGCGACGGCGCGCTATGTCGCGCCGACCCAGCGCCCGAAGCGCAAGATCCGCTGACGCGCGATGCCGATGCGCGGCGAGAATTGGCGCTTCTGGCTGCCGGTCGTCCTCTTGGCGGGGTTCGCGGCCTATTCGGCCCAGAAGCTCGTGCGCGCGCACATCGACCCGAAGGTCTCCGCGCCGGACTACGTCTTCACGCGCAAGCTGACGGCGCCGCGCGGGGCGATTTACTCGTGCAAGGGCAAGGGGTATCCCTTCGCGAAGTCCGTTCCCTACTGGGAATACGCGCTCGACCCCGTTGCGCTCACGAACGCCCTCGTGCGCCCGCGCGGCGAGAAGCGTCCGCGCGCGAAGGAGGCGATCGTGCGGACGATCGCGGACGCGCTGGGGCTGGAGTACCAGAAGGTGCTGCGGATGGCGAACGCCGCGCCGCGCCGGGGCTACCGCGACCAGTTCCTCGCGCTGTCGTCCGACCCGAACGCCCACCGCACGCTCGCCGACTCGTCGCTCGTCGCGGGCGTCGCGATCCACGACACGCAGGTGCGGCAGTACCTGCACGGCCGCCGCCTCTCGCACGTCCTCGGCAGCGTGAACGCCGAGTACGTCGGCTCGGCGGGCGTCGAGCTGCGCTTCAACCGCGAGCTCACCGGCACGCCGGGCACGATCCAGGGCATGCGCGACGCGCGCGGACGCGAGCTCTACGACAAGCGGCAGGTCTCGATCGACCCGATTCCGGGGGCGGACGTCTACCTGACGATTGACCACAACATCCAGTTCGAGGCGGAGGACGCGCTCAAGTGGGGCGTCGCGGAGTTCGGCGCGGCGTCGGGCTGGTGCATCGTCATGGGCGCGAAGACGGGCGCGGTGCTGGCGATGGCGTCGCTGCCCGACTTCGAGCCGCTCGCGTTCGGCCGCACGCCGGACGACGCGAAGCTGAACCGCGCCGTCGCGTTCAACTACGAGCCGGGCTCTGTGATGAAGACGATCACCGTCGCGGCGGCGGTCGATGCGGGATTCGTGCGGCCGACGAGCTTCTACCGCACGAACCGCGACGACCCGAACTACTACCGCCTCCCCGGCGACGGCTCGCACAAGTGGGAGCCGACGATGACCATCCGCGACGCGCTCGTGCACTCGTCGAACATCGTCATCGGCAAGCTCGCCTACGACTTCGGGCCGCGCCGCCTCTACGAGTACCTGAAGAAGTTCGGCTTCGGCGCGAAGACGGGCATCGAGTTGCCGGGCGAGCAGTTCGGCATTTTGCCGAATCCCCACAAGCGCGCGTGGGACAAGGCGTCGCAGTCGCGCGCGGGCATCGGGCAGTTCGTCGCCGTGACGGCGATCCAGCTTGCGGGCGCATACCAGGCGATCGCGAACGACGGCGTGCGGATGCGCCCCCACGTCGTCGACCGCGTCGTGCGGGCGGACGGGTCGGAGGCCTACCGCAGCGTGCCGACGCCGGTCGGGCGGCCGATCTCGGCGGCGGCGGCGCGGGCGACGCGCGAGATGATGCTCGACGTCGCCTCGCCGAAGGGCACGGCGCGGCGCGCGGCGATCCGGGGCTACTCCGTCGCGGGCAAGACGGGCACGGCGCAGAAGCAGATCCCCGGCGGACGCGGCTACTATCCGGGCCTCTACCGCGCGACGTTCTGTGGCATCGTCCCGGCGGGCGACCCCGAGCTCGTCGTGCTCGTCACGCTCGACTTCGAGGCGCGCACGCGCTTCCATCAGGGCGGCAACTCGGCGGGGCCCGTCTTCAAGCGTGTCGCGACGGCGGCCCTGCGCTACCTCATGGTGCCGCCGGACCGCCCAGAGGAGCTGGAGGAGGCGGACGACGCGGACGCCTTCGCGGACATGATGGAGGAGCGCGGCCGCCGGCAGGGCGACCTGCTCGACTGAGAATGTGATATAATTCCGCGCAACATCAACAAGTCGGATCACGGAAAGAGGATGAAGAAGGCAGTCAGGTTCGTTCAGATCGGTCTCGCGGGCGTCGCGCTGGCTTTCGCGGACGGGTGTGTTCATGCGCCGCCGGCGTGGACGGCCGCCGACACGTGGCGCGTCGTCTCCGTCTCCGAATCCCCGCGTCCCGCCGTGCCGGCCGGGCTGAGCGGCGTCACGCGGCTGGACGGCGCGCGCTTCCTCTCCATCGAGGACCGTGGCGGACGGCTCTGGACGCTGGACGTGACGTTCGACGCCGCCCATGCGGTCGCGGGCTCTTCGCTGCCCGGGCACGTGAAGCTGGAGGGCGTCGTCGACGGCGAGGGCTGCGCGTGGGATCCGCTCCGCCGGACGGTCTGGGTCAGCGACGAGGTCGGCCCGTTCGTCTCCGAACACGACCCGAAGACGGGCCGCCGCCTCGGCGAGCTCGCGCTGACGGACGACTTTCGGCGGATTCGCCCGAATCGCGGCCCCGAAGGGCTGACGATCTCGCCCGACGGCCTGTCGCTCTGGACGTGTCCCGAAGAGGCCGTGGAAGGCGACGGGCCGCTCGCGTCGCCGACGAACGGCACGCTCGTGCGGCTGCACCGCTACGTGCGGACGTCTGGGCGCGCCGCATGGCGTCCGGCGGAGGAGATCCCCTACCGGGTCGATCCCTTTGGCGGGCGGGACTACCACGGGAAGTCGTGCAGCGGCGTGTCGGGGCTTTGCGCGCTGCCGGGCGGCACGCTGCTCGTGCTGGAGCGCGAGATGAGCGTGAAGGGCTTTCTGCCGTCGTTCCGCCTGCGGCTCTACGAGGTGCGGCCCGGCGTGGAGAAGCGTCTCCTGCTGGATCGCGACACGGGCCTCGCGATGTACGAGGGCATCTGCCTGGCGGACGAGCTGCCGGACGGGACCGTGCGGCTGTTGCTCGTCTCCGACGGCGAGGGGATTCCGATTGAAGCGCTTCTGTCAATTACGCTGGTGCGGCAGGGAACATGAAGACGGCAGAAGAGATTCGCGCGCGCATTCTGGACGTCGTGACGAAGAACGGCGGTCACCTGGCCTCGTCCCTCGGCGCCGTCGAGATCGCGCTCGCGCTTCATGCGGTCTTCGACGCCGAGACGGATCGGATCGTCTGGGACGTCGGGCACCAGGCCTACGCCTGGAAGATTCTGACGGGACGCGATGCGCGCTTCGAGACGCTGCGCCAGCTGGACGGCGTCGCGCCGTTTCCGAACCCCGCCGAGAGCGCGGCGGACGCCGCCGTCGCCGGGCACGCCGGGAGCGCGCTCTCGGTCGCGCTCGGTTTCGCCGCCGCGCGCGACCGCAAGGGCACGGGCGAGCAGGTCGTCGCCGTGATCGGCGACGCCTCGATGGCGAACGGCCATTCCTTCGAGGCGCTGAACAACTGTGCGGCGGCGACCGAAAAGGTGATTGTCGTCCTGAACGACAATGACATGGCGATCTCGAAGCCGACCGGCAGCTTCGCCAAGTTTCTCGGCCGCCTCATCACGGGCGTGCGCTACAATCGCGTCAAGGCGGCGGCCGAGGCGGCGGGTCACCGCCTGCGGCTGACGTTCCTGCGCGACGTCTACCACAGCCTCGAAAGCCGCGTCAAGGGGCTCTTTCTCGGCAGCCGCTACTTCGAGCAGTTCGGGTTGCGCTATATCGGGCCGGTCGACGGCCACGACCTCGCCGCGCTGACGGCCGCGTTCACCGTCGCGAAGGAAGACAAGCGGTCGGTGCTTGTTCACGTCGTCACGAAGAAGGGCAAGGGTTACGCGCCGGCCGAGCGCAACCCGACGCTCTACCACGGCGTCAGCCCCAAGAGCGGCGACGTGGGCGCCGCCGCACAGGACAAGCCGCCGGCCCAGCCCCCCAACTTAGCGACGGCGCCCGCGCCCGACGCGGTGGTGACTAAAAGCGCGGCTGGTTCGTCGGTTGATAACCTGTTCTGTGCGGCGACGGCAACGTCGCCGAAAAAAGACTGGAGCGCGGCTTTCGGCGCGCGGCTCGTCGACGCGGCGCGCGCCGACGCGCGCATCGTCGCGCTGACGGCGGGTATGAAAGACGGCACCGGCCTCGCGCCGTTCGCGCAGGCGTTCCCGCGCCGTTTCTTCGACGTCGGCATCGCCGAGGGCCACATGGTCGCTTTCGCCGCCGGCCTCGCCGCCGCTGGGCTGCGCCCCGTCGTCTGCGTCTATTCGACCTTTCTTCAGCGCGCAATCGACCAGGTCATCCACGACGTGGCGATCTCGAACCTGCCGGTCGTCTTCTGCATCGACCGCGCAGGGCTGGTCGGCGCGGACGGCGTGACGCATCAGGGCGTCTTCGACATCGCGCTCCTGAAGGCGGTACCGAATCTGACGATCGTCCAGCCGTGCGACGGCGCGGAACTGGCGCGCCTGCTGGCGGACGCGCTTTGGCGGCGCGGGCCGACGGTGATTCGCTATCCGCGCGGCACGTGCCCCGCGCCGCTGAACGTCGCCGGCGATGGTCTCGCCGTCGAAGTCGCGAACCCCGCCGCGCCCGTGCAGCTCTGGACGACAGGCGACCAGTTGCCGAAAGCCTTGGCGGTCGCGGCGCGGACGGGCGTCGGCGTCGTCTACGCGCGGTCGCTCAAGCCGTTCGACGCGGCGCTGCTCGCGCGTCAGCGGGCGGCGGACCAGAAGATCGTCTCGCTGGAGAACGGCTGCGTCTGCGGCGGCTTCGGCGAGTCAATCGGCGCCGACCTGCGCTTCGGCTGGCCCGATGCGTTCATTCCGCATGGCGCGGTCGCCGATCTCGAACGCCGCTATGGACTGGACGTCGATTCGCTTGTCGCGAGACTGGTTGCCGCACAGGCCGTCCGGGGCAGCTGAAAGTCAAGTCGGAAAGGGAGGGTCAGACGATGACAGTTGCGGAAAGGCTGGTTGAACTCTTGAAGGCGAGAGGCCTGGCGTGCGTGACGGCCGAGAGCTGCACGGGCGGTGGCGTGGGCGCGGCGATTACCGCCGTGCCCGGATCGAGCGCGGTTTTCCTCGGCGGCGTCATCTCGTACGCAAACGCCGTCAAGCAGGGCGTGCTCGGCGTGTCGTCGACGACGCTTGAGACGGTCGGTGCCGTGTCGCCCGAGACGGCTGCGCAGATGGCGGACGGCGCACGGCGGCTCCTGAAGGCCGATCTCGCCGTCTCGGTGACGGGCATCGCCGGGCCGGACGGCGGGAGCGCGGCAAAGCCGGTCGGCCTCGTCTGGTTCGGCCTCGCGACGGCGGCTGGCGTACGCACGGAGAAGGCGATCTTTGCGGGCGACCGCGCGGCCGTCCGCGCCCAGGCCGTCACGCACGCCCTCGGCATGCTGACGGCGGGAGCGGTCGCATGAGCCGCACGGTCATTCTCGCGGCGGGAGATTTTCCGCCACGCGGATCGGAACCCGAACGCCTCCTGAAGGCGGCGACGCGCGTCGTCGCCTGCGATTCGGCGGCGACGGCCTATCGGCGGCGGTTCGGCCACTGGCCCGCTGTCATCATCGGAGATCTGGATAGCTTTGTTTTCGCACACGGAGGCACGGAGGCACGGAGTTCTGCTTCAGTCAGTCCGACCGTCGTCACCTCTCCGCGTCTCCCATCCTCTGTTATCTCCGTGTTCAGCGAAAGCAACACAGGAAGAAGGGGTGATGCCTGCGGCGCTGAACACGGCGGCACGGAGATTCGGAGAATTGCCGATCAGGAGACGAACGACCTCGACAAGGCGATTGGGTTTTGCCGGGCGCAGGGCTGGACGGATCTGGTCATCGTCGGCGCGACGGGGAAGCGCACGGATCACACAATCGGCAATGTCTACCGCGCGCTTGCGGCGGAAGTCCCGATTGTCGAGGCCGAGGGCGAATTCATCCCCGTGCGCGGCAAGCTGACGTTTCGGACGTGGAAAGACGCGGGCATTTCGGTTTTCGCGCCCGATCCCGCGACGCGGATGACCTCGCGCGGACTGCGCTGGAAGCTGGACGGCGTACGGTTTACGAACCCCGCCTGCGCGACGCTGAACCGCGCGTCGTCCGCGACGGTGACGGTCACGAGCACGCATCCGGCGTTCGTCTACGTCGCGCGGAATCCGTCCGCCGTGCGGGCGGTCGTCGCGCTCGGCTCGAATGTCGGCGCGCGCGCGAACTATCTGAAGCGTGCGCGGACGGCGCTCGCAAAGCTGCCCGAGACGCGGCTTGTCGACGCGAGCGCGGTGCGCGAGACGGAGCCGGTGGACGTGCCGCCTGAATTTGCCGCGCAGAAGTTCCTCAATCAGGCGGCGGTCTTCGAGACGACGCTCGCGCCGCTTGCGTTCGCGCGCGCGATGCACGCGATCGAAGACCGGCTGGGGCGCGTCCGCACGGTGCGGAACGGCCCGCGCACGATCGACCTCGACCTCATTTCCTTCGGCGACGCGCGCATGGACACGCCGGAGCTGACCCTGCCGCATCCGCGCGCACGGGAACGCGCCTTTGTCCTTGAACCCCTTGCCGAGCTCGGCGTGACCGTTTAGGCGCACGTGCCTCAGGTGTCCCTTTGGACACTTGTGTGTTGACGCGCATATTTTATATAATAGGCGCATGAAAAACAACCTCATGATCTTGTGCCTTGCTGGCGCGGCGGCGACTGCGGGCGTCGCCGCCGAATGGGATTCCTATCGTCTTGTCGCACGCGACGAACCACGGGCTGTGGAGGGGCTTGAGAACCCTGACTTCGAGGAGGTCGCGAAGTACGGCAAGTGGCCGGGACGCGATGCGGAGATCGGTCGTTACGGCTACAACGGCAACGGTGGCGTCCGCATTTGGCCGCACGGGAAAAGCACGGTGTTCATGTTTCCGTTTAAGGGAAAACTGGAGAAGGGGCGGGAGTACCGCTTCATTGGCAGTTTCAAGAAGCATGGGAAAGTCCATTGCTCCTTTAACTGGGAGAGCTACGCCAACGGCAAGTACCTGAAAGGGCAGTGGAACGCCGTCTATGGCACGCTCGCGGACGGCTGGGAGACGTGCGAGTTCGTCTTTTCGCCGTCCTCGGACGATCCGTCGGTCGAGCATCGCTTCTTCCTGTATTGCGCGATGTCGGAAGCGGATGCGGCGTCCGCAGTGGCGAACGAGACCTACGTCGACTGCGACAACCTCGTCCTCACCGAGGCCATGCCCACCTGGAAGATCTGCAACACGTGGCCGATGCACAACGCCGTCTACAACGAGGAAGGACGGGTACGCTTCTACACGAGCTTTGTCGGCGCGTTCTTCGACGAGGGCGCGCAGCCGTTTTACCGCGTCGAGCTTCTGGACGACAAGGGCGGGCGGCTCTCCGAGACGCTGTGCCGCGACAGGGACGGCGTGTTCACGGCGCAGCTCGGACGTCTCGACTACGTTGGCCCCGCGAAGCTGGCGGTGCATCTCTACGACCGCGCGAACCGAATCGCCTACGGGAAGCGCGAGATCGACGTGTCGGTCGGCCCGACGTTCGTGCCCGCGCGGAATCGCGCGACCATCGATGAGAAAGGGCGCGTGATCGTCGGGGGAAGGCCGTTCATGCCGATCGGCTTCTGGACGGACTTCGCGAACCCGAAGACGTGGTCGCCGGACGCGCTTGAGGCCGAGCTCAGGAAATATTCGGAAGCCGGCTTCAACGCGATCTGCGAGTACAGCGGCTACCTGCTCGAGAACGACGACCGGCGGCGCGACGCCTTCTTCGCGCTGCTGGAGAAGTACGGCATCAAGTACATGGGCGGCGAGTTCTCGATCTACGGGACGACGCCGTCCGAGGCGAAGCTCGCGAAATACGGCCGGTATCCGGCGGTCGTCTCCTGGGTCCTGTCCGAGGAGGTGAACGCGGACAAGGTGCCGGCCGTCACGGCGCGCCGCCGCCTCCTCAACAGGGCGATGCCGGGCGTCCTCGTGAGCAACTGCAACATCTTCGCGCCCGACGTGTTCCTGCCGGCGAACGAGCTTCTCTTCGGCGACTTCTATCCGTACTACGACGCAAAGAGCGTCCTCAAGGGCTGCGACAGTTCGCTCAAGAGCATCGAGGCGTGCCGTGGCGCGGCGGCCTGGTCGAGCCCGCAGTGCTACAACTGGAACAACACCAAGCTCTGCAACTGGGATCGCGAACCCCACAACAAGCCGGAGTACACGCAGGCGAAGTTCCTGGACGGAGAGCCGAACGAGGAGCAGAAGCTTGCGGTGGCCCTTCTCATGGTTCAGCGCGCGATCACAGGTTTCTTCTTCTACTCGTACTTCGACATGCAGCGCAGCCCCGACGGGCTTGCGGACTTGCCGGCCGCGCGCTGGACGCACATGAAGCGCATCGCGAAGGTTCTCAAGTCGCTTGAGCCGTTTGTCCTCTCCGGCGAGGGCAGCGCGGAGATCGCGGCGACGCACGCGAAGGACGAGGCCCGTGTCGTCGCGCTGTCGGACGGACGGGGGAACCGCCGCGTGGTCATTGTCGGCCTCGGTCTTGACCACGAGACGCGCTTTGCGCTGCCGGACGGGTTTGGTGCCCTCAAGTCGCTGCGCGGGCGCACGGCTTTCCGGGATGGCCAGTACGTGTTCACGGGCCCGAACTTCGCCTGTGACGTCCTTGAATGAGAAAGAGGGCAAAGCCATGACAAAATCATCCCTTGCGTGTGCCTTTCTGCTTTTGGTGGCGGATGCGTTCGGCGTGGCCGAGCGGATGCTGACGACGGACAATGGCGCGTGGACGTCCGAAGCCTGGACAAACGGCCTGATCTGGTCTGGACGCGTCGTGCCGGCGCATGGCGAACAGGCGACCCTACGTCCGGGCGCGAGCAAGGGGAATCTTGTCGTCTGGCTTGACGAAGACCTCACGAACGGCTTCTATCAGGTCTTGCACGCGGCGGGTGACGGCACGTCGGTCACGTTCGACGGCAATGGGCATGATGTCGTGCCGCCGACATTGGACGCGACGTCCGAAATCTCCTACATCGCGGATCGCAATGTCTTCTGGGTGCAGCCGAACCACGGGGGCAACTACGGTCAGTACTTCCGCTTCCAGAATGTCGATTCGCGCCGGGCGCCGTATCGGCTGACGAATCCGCGCTACCGCTTTGCCGTCCGGGACGGCTGCGCCGAGCTGGCGTTCCTGCGCGGCACTTACAACGTGTACGATCCGGACGGCGAAGGCTCCACAAGCCGCGTCGTCTATCTCTTCACGGACAGTTCGACGATCCCGACGGAGGTCACGTTCGCGCCCGGAACGGTCTGGCGGGTCGGCGCGGTCGACGCGAGGGGCAACAGCGTCAGCAACCGGCTGGTGATGGCGGGCGCAGACGTGCATGTCTACGGCGGCTGGAGCGACACGTACAGCGGCAGCGCGGCGGCGACGGCGAGCCTTGTCGAGCTGACGGACGGCGCCCGGCTGACGATCGACGGTTCGCTGGCCTACCTCCCCCAGGCGAGCTATGCCGCCGCGCGACTCTTCTCTGTGGCGGACGGCTCCTGCCTGACGACGAAGGGCGGCGTCGAATTCGCGACGCCGAAGACGACGTTGCGCGTCGATCGGGCGACCTGGGACGCGTCCGGGAACCCGAACGCCTGGGCGACGTTTGACCTGTTCAGCTCGTCGTCGGCGACCGGCAGCTGCGTGGCGTTCACCAACGCCACGCTCGTCCTTGGCAAGGCCCCGCTCACGATGGGGCCGGATGCGTCGGACGTCTTGCCGCTGCCCGTCTCGTTCGTCGCCTCGCATCTCGTGACGGCGACCGCCTCCGTCAGCTTTCGACGGGCGGACGTGACGGTCGAGGGCTCGCGCATCGAGTCGGTCTCTTCGGACGGGGCGTCGCTGAACGTTGGCTACGGCGCGTCCGTCCGCCTTTGCGACTCGGCGGTGTCGAACATGACCATGCGCTGTGGCGGCGTTGCCGAAAGTCAAGTCGAGTCGGGCGCGACCATCGTCTTCGAGAACGGGAGCCATTCGCTCAATCGCCTGGAGGTCGGCACGTCCGGCGCGACCGGCTCCGGGCCGAGCGTCGTCCGACTGCTGGACGGAACCGTGGCGATCGCCGGAGGCGCCGATGTCGGCGTCGCGGTGCCGGGCGCGTTGGAGCTGAAGGGCGGTCGTCTCACGGCGGCGCACGTCAATGGCGGCCGCGAAGGGACGAAGGCTGAAGCGGCGACGGCACGCCTGTCGGGCGACGGCGGAACGCTCGTGTGTACGGGGACTGATTCGCGCGCGTGGATTCACGCCTTTGATGCCGCCGAGGTCGGGGCGAACGGGCTGACGCTGGACACGAATGGCTTCGATCCGGCTGTCGATCAGGATTTCGTCAATGCGGCAGGGACTTTGGGTACGCTCGTCAAGACGGGCGCTGGCACGTTGTCGCTTTCCGTCACGGACACGTGCGTCGCGACCACGAGGGTCGATGCCGGTGCGCTGTCGCTCACGCCGACGACGGCGGACGCGTTTGCGACACGTCTGGTCGTCACGGACGGCGCGACGTTCTCGCTGGCGGACGGAAAGAAGACAGATCTGACGCTGCCGTCGCTCGACATCTCGAATGGGACGCTCTTGCTGGACGCGAGCGACGCAATCGTCGTTTGCGGCGATGCACATCTCGACGGGCTGTCTGTCCGTTTCGCGCAGACGCCGGAAACGGGGATGGCGCAGGACTTCCTGACGGTCAAGGGCACGCTTGACGAGGCCTCGCAGACGGCCGTGCGCAAGGCCATCTGCGGCAATGACCTGTCTGAGGGGACGCATGCGCGGTTCGAGACTGTCCGCGACGAGTCGACGGGCGTGTGGACGATTCGTCTGGAGGTGCGCGAAGACGTCGAGCCGCTGACGGCATCGACGGAATGGGTCGGGCCTTCGTGGACGAGCCCGGACAGCTGGACGGACGGCGTGCCGACGGCGACGAGGGAGGCGGTCTTTCCGGCGGATTCGGTTGTCGCGGTTCCCGATGGCGCGGTCGTCGGTGCGTTGCGCTTCCGGGGCGCGGCGTCGCTTTCGGGCGCGTCGCTGGAGATCGGGTCGGAGCAGGGCGCGGCGGCGATTGCCGTCGAGGCCGGCACGGTCGAAATCGCGTGTCCGCTGGCCTTGGGCACGAGTCGCGTGCCGGTGACGGTTGCGGCAGGCGCGGCGCTGACGGTTTCGGGTGCCGTGACGGACGGCACCTTCGTCAAGACAGGCGACGGCGCCTTTGCGCTGACCGGCGAGAACTGCCTGAGAAAGGCCGTTTCACTTGCCGGAGGCTGCAACACGCTGGGCGGCGCCACGTCCGTGTTCGGCATCGACTCGCTTGCGTTGGGCGGTGGCACGCTGGCGACGTTGGCTCCGCTGACTCTGCCGCAGACGCGCGTCGCGGCGGTCCCTGCGGACGAGCCGCAGATCGTCAGGACAGATGCGGACACGACGATGGGGCCGCTGGACGTCACGGGCCTTTTCCTCAAGCGAGGGGCGGGCAAGCTGACGATCGACTATTCGTCCGAGACGGTCTCGCACGTTCTCACGACGGTGAAGACGGACGGGAAGACGGATGAAGGCGCCGCAGTCGGGCTGCCGCACGACCCGGAGGACGCCTATTCGTTTCCGCCTGACGGCTCGGCGCCAGACGGCGGCTTTGCGGGCCTGACGGTCGCCGAGGGCGAGCTTGTCCTCAAGGGGAACCCGGCCAGCCCGACGGAGCAGAAGGTCAACGGCTCCCTGCTGATCGGCATGCGCACGCCGGACGGCACGGCGCAGCCGTCGTTGACGCTGGACGGGATCCGCGTCCGGCATCATGGCTACGGGCGCGCCTGGATCGGGCTGGGCGCGGGCGGCGCGGGCAGTTTCGTGCGGTCGCCGACGCTTCGGCTCGTCAACGGCGCCTATCTCATCGCGGAAAGCACGGGCCTGGGCTACGGGTCCCGTGCCGGCGACGACTTCGAGCCGACGCTGGCGCTGACGAACAGCACGATCCTGGCGATCTCGCAGCTCATCTGGTCGAGCAGCCGCGATCTTGCGCACCCGGCGAAGATCCGGGCCAAGGACGCGACGCTTCTGGGCGCTGGATGCGCCGTCTACATTGCCGGCGCCGTCGATGCCGACATTGACCACTCGCTCGTCGCCGAGAACGAAAGCGACTGCGGTTCGTTCGCCGTCCAGTCGTATGGGCTTGGGACCATCGGCGGACGGATCGTCCTGCGCAACGGTTCGCGCTTCCGCATCGATCGCTTTGACGTGACGAAGCTGGAGAGGGATCTGTCCCTCGTCTTCGACGATTCCGAATGGGACTGGGGCGGCGGCGACTTCACGCTGTCCTTCCCGGAGACGCTGGACGCAGGCCTCTTCCGCGTCACGATGCGCGGACGCGGCCTGCGCGTCGTGCCGACGGCGGGGCACACCCTGACGCTCGCCCATCCGCTCGTCGGCGACGGAGGCTTTTGCGTCTGCGGCGAGGGGACGGTTGCCTTCGGCGCGGGGGCCTATCGGTTCGCTGGCCCGGCTTGCGCCACGTCCGGCACGATCGATCTCGCGTCCGCCGGAACGGTGTCCGGAGCGGCATTCGGTGGCGGGGACGGCGTGATTCGGGGTGGTTCGCTGGCGCGGGCGACCGTTGCACTTGAGGTCGATGGCACGGGTGTGGCTACGAACGGCGTTCCGCATTTCGCGGACTGCACATTCACGGGTGCGGTCAGGGTTGATCTCGGCCGCACGGAAGAGGAGCCGCTTGACAGCCTTCCGCAGGACGTTCTGGTCGCTCGCTATTCCGGGACGACGGCGCCATCGGCTGTGCTCTGGCGTCTGCGCGGCACGGGGCTTCGCCATGTGCGCGGTGTTTTCCGCGTCCAAGACGGCGAGGTGCGCATGGACGCCGTGCCGTGTGGAGCGATTCTCATTGTGCGCTGAAGGGGATATCCATGAAGAGAAAGGTCCGCATCCTGATCGCCGACGACCATGCGCTCATCCGTTCCGGCATCGCGTCCGTGGTGCAGTTCGAGCGCGACCTGGAGGTCGTGGGCGAGGCGGAGGACGGCGAAGAGGCCGTGCGGCAGGTGGGTTCCCTGAAACCGGATGTCGTCGTGATGGATCTCATGATGCCGACGCTTGACGGCGTGTCGGCGATCGGGCGGCTGGTGCAGGAGGCTCCGGCGGCGCATGTGCTGGCGTTGACCAGCAGCTGCGATCCGGCGGAGGTTCGCCGGGCCGTCGTGGCCGGTGCCCGAGGCGTCGTCTTCAAGGACGAGCCGAACGAGCGCATCATCGAGGCGGTGCGCGTCCTGGCGGCGGGCGGCGAGTTCTTTTCCGAAAGGGCTCGCAGGTTCCTGTCGGACGCCGAGGCCGAGGAGGCTCTTTCGGCGCGTCAGGTGGAGATTCTCGACCTGTCTATGCGTGGGTTCAACACCAACGACATCGCGTGTCGGTTCGGCATGTCGGCCAGCGGGGTCAAGAAGCATTTCATCCGCATCTTCGCCAAGCTTGGCGCCGCGACCCGCACGGAGGCCGTAGCCGTCGCCTTGCGGAAGCACATCCTGAAGACATGACGGCTTCCGCGATCCTCCTGGCCGTCCTGTCGGTCGGCGCGACGGCGGCGACTGAGGATCCGAACGCTTCGGTGACGTCCGTCGTCCAGCTGGCGGCGCTGTCGGACGCGGACTACGTCCGAGGCTGCCGTTTCCGCATCGTGGGAACGGTGACGTATGCCGCCGGGTCGTCGTTTGTCGTGGACGACGGAGCGGGGCGGCTGGATTTCGCCTGCGACTGGCGTCCGCCGCAGCCGGGCGACCGCGTCCGCATCGCCGGCAGCCTCTTCACGGACCGGCTTCGGCGTAGGGCTCGCTGGGTGCGGGATGCCGACATTGTTGGCCGGGGGCCGGTCCCGTCGCCGGCCGAGGCGACGATCGCCGAGCTGCGCGCGGGGCGGTTCGACTATGCCGAAGTGACGGTCAGAGGTTCGGTTCTCGACGCCTTTCGCGACGAGATTGACCCAGATGTCTGGGTGCTCGTTCTGGGTGACGGCGACCGAAGCCTGCCGGTCGTCATGGGCGAGGCTGTCCGCGCCTCGGCGAACCTGGCCGATTTCGTCGGTGCGGAGATTTGCGCGCGCGGACTTTCCCTGCCGCATTTGGGCGGCTACCGCATCTTCTACGGGCCGGGGCTCAGCGTGAAGGCGCTTGCCGACCTGAAGCGGATCGGCTCGGCGAAGTCGACGCCCTTCGACGTGCCGACGCTCGACGCCCTGCACCATGTCGCGCCGGAACACCTTGCTTCGCTCGGACGTCGGCGCGTGACGGGGCGTGTCCGGGCGACATGGCGAGGCGACCGCTTCGCCCTGTCCGTGTCGGACACGGGCCTCATGATCGTGCAGGTCGCCGGTGGACTTGCGCCGCCGACCTGCGGGATGTGCGTTGAAGTCGTCGGATTCCCCTGCACGGATCTCTTTTCGGTCAACCTGACGGGTGCACGATGGCGTCCGGCGAGGGTTGTCCCGCAACCGGACGAGACGCCGACAGATGTCACGGTTCGCCTGCTGACGGCGGATGCGCGGGGACGTCGCCGCCTGGCGCCGCAGTTCCACGGGCGGCTTGTCCGGGTTCAGGGTATCGTCCGCTCGCTGGCGGTTGACGGCGGCGGCATGCTGATTGAGGACGCGGGCGTCGGCGTTCGGCTGGAGACGGTCGGCGTGTCGGGCGATTTCTCGACGATTCGGCTGGGAAGCCATGTCGAGGCCGTCGGCCTCTGCCTCCTGCAGACGGATGTCTGGCGGCCCGACGGGCTTTTCCCGCATACGCGCGGCATTCGCATCGTGCCGCGTTCGGCGGCAGACGTGAAGGTTCTTCTTGAGCCGCCCTGGTGGACGCCGGAACGGATGGTTCTGATGGCGTTGGCGTTCGTTGCGGCGTTGGGCGGCGTCCTCGTCTGGAATCGCGTGCTGAGCGGGATTGTCCTGCGGCGCAGTCAGGCGCTGCTCAAGGAGCAGATCACCCATGTCGGCGCGGTGCTGCGCACGGAAGAGCGTACGCGCCTGGCCGTTGAGCTGCACGATTCGCTTTCGCAGGCCCTGGCCGGCGTGGCGCTGCGCCTCACGGCCGCCCGGAAGGCCGTCGAAATCGCGCCGGAATGCGTGCGCGGACAGCTGGCGGCGGCCGATCGGCTGCTGCAGTCGTGCCGGTCGGAGCTGCGCGGCTGTCTCATGGACCTGCGCAGCGACGCGCTGGACGAGCCGGATTTCGAGGTCGCCGTGCGCAAGACGGTCGAAGGGGCGTCGGGTGACGCGCAGGTGGAGGTTCGGTTCGCCGGTGCGCGCGCGCAGTTCGGCGACACGGTGGCGCATGCCGTGCTGCGCATCGTGCGCGAGCTCGCGTCGAATGCCGTGCGGCACGGGCGGGCCGGCAGTCTGCGTGTCGTCGGCGCGTGTGCAGACGGCAAGCTGGCTTTTTCCGTGGCGGATGACGGCTGCGGCTTTGATCCGGCGGGCGCGCCTGGCGTTTCGGACGGCCATTTCGGGCTGTCCGGCATCCGCGAGCGCGTGCGTACGCTGGGTGGGTCATTTCGGATCCTGTCGGCCGCAGGGCAGGGGTGCCGTGCGGAAGTCGAGATCCCTCTCTGACGAGACGGAGAAAGGAAACTGGAGAAGCGATGAAGACGAACATGACGATACGACTGGCCCTGTCGGTGGGGCTTGGGATGCTCGGCGGCGGCGTGCGTGCCGAACTGGGACGCGACACGTTGGAGCGTGCATGGGAAGTGGCGGTGGATCGTGCCGCCGTCACGTTCAATGCTCCGAACGGCCCGGCCTGCTTTCGCACGAACCGCCTTTGGAACGGGTCGATCATGACCAACCGCTTCACGACGGGGCGGCCGGAATACGTGATGCCGTTCGGTGCGGGCGACCTGTCGGCGATGGCGAGCTTCGGGGCGGACACGCTTGAGCTTCACCTCTCGTCCGCGAGTTGGTTGACGCCGAAGCCGATCTCGCCGGACGATCCCCTGCCGCAGTTCAAGTCGCCCGGACACGTCAGCGTACGTTTCGCCGACTTGCGGACGAACGACTTCACGCGCTATGCGCTGACGATGGACATGAGGCGCGGACGCCTCCTGCTGGACGCGGCGACGGCACGTGGGCCGATCCGCGCGGAGATGTTCGGCGACCGGGCGAGCGGGGCGCTGGTGGTTGAAGTCGAGGACGGGCGTGCGGATGTCGCGGCGCCGTGCGTCACGTCCGATCGTCGGCACGAGACGCTCGCGGTCGTGACGCCGCCTGCGCCGACGAACGGCTTTCGCGTCGCGATCGGGCTCACGCCCGCCGCCGCGCGGCAGGCGGCGGACGCACCGCGTGCGGCGTTGACGGCGGCGCGCGACCGCTGGTGGCGCGCATTCTGGGCGCGCGGCTCTGTGCGGCTGGAGGGCGATGCCGATGCGGCCCTGCTTGAGCGCGCGTGGCACGTGAACCTCTATTCGTATGCCAACGTCGGCTTCGCGGAGATGCCGCCGAAGTTCAACGGAGGACCGGGCATCGTCTTCGACGACGTGCGCTGCTGGGGGCGCGACGTCTGGTGGCAGAACACGCGCGAGCTCATCTGGCCGATGGCGGCGGCGGGCCATGCCGACTTCGCGCGGCGCTACCTCGCGTTTTTCGCCGACTGCCTGGCCAACCTGCGCCGGGACGCGCCGCCGGAGCTCGCGGCGCATCCCGGCGCCGTCGTCCTGAGCGAGACGATGTGCCTGCTCCGCTCGCCGCTCTTCGCGCCGACGAACCTGCCGCCCTACGACGTCGCCGCCCCCTACCGGCTGCCGAGCGCGGCTGAACGCGCCGAGGCGACGCGTCTCCGACGCGGCCGTCGTGTCGCGCACACGTCGCACGTCTTCTCGTCCGGCACGGAACTGCTTCAGCAGATGGTCGACTACGTCCGCTTCACGGGCGACAGGTCGTTCCTGCCGCGCATCGCCGCCTGGCTGCGGTCGCAGACGGAACTCTATCTGCTGCTGTTGGAAGAGGAGTCGGACGGACGGTACCATGTCCACGCGACGAACGTAAACGAATCATGGTTCCTGGCCGACGACAGCTGTGTCGACTTGGCGGCCGCGCGCATCTGCCTGTCGCTCACGTCCGCACACGGTCGGGGGTTCGGCTTCCCGGAGACGCTTGTCGCGGCGGCGGACGACCGGCTGGCGCGTCTCGCGGACTATCCGCGCGGACGACCGTATGACGGCCATTATTCGGCGCGCGGGCTTTTCTTCGCCGAAGGCGACGAGGTGTATCATCCGTGCCGTCTCGCGCCCGGCATGCGCAAGCGCAACTCCGAAATGAACGAGCTCTACCTGGTGCACCCGTTCGCCATGGGCGAGGTCTGCGGGACGGAGGCCGGGCGCGCGCGGATGGACGGGGTCTTCCCGCTGGCGTTCGCGCTTGCGAAGGCCCAGTACGACGGCGGTGCGGGCTGGGGGTGGCTGCCGATCGGCGTGGCGGCCGCCCGGTACGGGTTGCCTGAGGCGGCGGCGCTTGTCGCGGATCACGCGCGGCAGACCTGTCGGTGGCCGTATGGCGGCGGCAAGTCTCCCGGCGCGAAGCTGTATCTGGGCGCGGCAGTCGAGGACACGGTCTACCTGGACGGATCGAGCGTCGTGCAGACGGGCGTTCAGGAGCTCCTGATGCAGAGCCATGCCGACGAGCCGTCGTCCGACCTGTTCGCGGGCGGGCCCGTGCGCTTCCTCCCGGCTGGCGTCCCGAAAGGTTGGAAGGGGGCGTTCCGCCTGCTGGCGCGTGGCGGATTCCTTGTCGAAGCCACGTTTTCGGGTGGTCGCGTGACGGGTGCGGAAGTGACCAGCCTGCGGGGCGGCACGTTCGTCTGGATCGATCCATCGACTGGCAGACGCCGTGTGCGAGAGACGAGCCGAGGCGAACGGTTCTCCCTTGTCACGGGCGAGTGAGGGTCGGCGCCTTGCGGCGCGGCGCGCGTTGCGCGAAGTCCGGTCGGCCGTCGGGCGATGAAGGGCGGCGGACGCCCTGTGGGCCGGCCCGATTGACAGGCGGACGGGCGCATGATATCATACCGCCATGTTTTCCCGCTTTCTGCCTTTTGAGATCCTGTACGAAGACCGCGACCTGATCGTCATCGACAAGCCGGCGGGGCTCTTGACGACGCACACGAAGCTCGTCGGGCGCGTCGCGCGCGAGTCCCAGGCGACGGCGGAGAACTTCCTGAACGACTACGTGCGCAAGGGCCAGCGGCGCAGCGCGAAGCGCGTCTGGCTCGTCCACCGGCTCGACCGCGAGACGAGCGGCGTCATGATGTTCGCGAAAAGCGAACGTCTCGCGGACGCGATTCGCGACCGCTGGAACGAGCTGACCGAGAAGACGTACCGCGCGCGCGTCGAGGGCGTGCTCGCCGAGGAGACGGGCGTCTTCACGTCGTATCTGCGCGACGACCCGAAGACGCTGAAGGTGTCGAGCGTCAAGGACCCGAAGCTCGGCAAGTTGGCGCGCACCGAGTGGCGGCGGCTCTCGGTCGCGCGCGGCACGACGCTCGTCGAAGTCGCGCTCAAGTCGGGCCGCAAGAACCAGATCCGCGTCCACTTCAGCGAAGCGGGGCATCCCGTCGTCGGCGACGTCAAGTACGGCGCGAAGAAGGCCGACCGCCTGCACCTCCGCGCCGTCCGCCTCGTCTTCACGCATCCCCTGACGGGCCAGACGTTCACGTGGGCCGTCGCGTCGGCCGGCCGCGTTCCCGTCCGCGCAGGAGGCTGATTCGCATTTTATGGTATAATCTGCACCAATGAAACTTACCCTACGCCTTCTTTCGTGCCTTGTGCTGCTGCCGCTTCTCTCCGCCGAGGCGGCGACAAGCGAGATCAAGGTCGACCTCAAGCTGGACGGCTCGGACTTCGTGACGGGCGAGCGCATTCGCGGCGTCGTCGACATCGCGAACTCGTCGCCGGATCGCGTGAGCGTCGGCTACGCCAACTCGAAGGACATCTTCTTCATCGAGGTCATGCGCGCGAGCGACAGCCGTTCGCTGACGCGCCTCGGCAAGCGCCCGTTCGTCGCGCGCTTCCGCGTCGATTCGAGCGAGGGGCAGAAGCTGGAGACCTTCCTCGGCGACCATTATGCGCTGCGCGAGCCGAGCCGCTACCTCGCGAAGCCCGTGCTCGTGCACGACGGCGTGCGCTACGAGGGCGCGATTCGCGCCTTTGACGTCGTCGAGGGCATTCGCATCACCGGGGCGATGCAGATGTTCGCGAACCGCAAGGGGCTTCAGCGGAACTTCTCGCTCGTCTACTGGTCGCGCGACCGGTCGGAGCACCTGTTCCTCAAGGCGCAGGACGCCGGGACGTCCACGCGGAAATGGGAGACGCGCGATCTCGGCCCGATGCTGCGGATCGGCAACCCGACGGTCAGCATCCTGCCGGGCGGCGAAGTCGTCGTGCTCCACCGCCTCAACCAGGACCAGTTCGCCCGCAGCGAGTTCTGGTCGCTCCCGGATGCGCTGGAGTTCCGCCTGCGCGAGACCGTCCGCGACCCGGAGACGGCGGGCACGGCGCGCGTCCGCGAGCTGTACAAGGACGGCGGCGTCAAGGCGAAGCCGAATCCCTGGTGGAAGTTCTGGTAGCCCCGTTTCGCATCAGACGCCCCCAAAAACCGATGAATCAAGGCAGACCCCAAAAATGGCAGATGGAGACTATGAACGCAGAGACAGACGCATGGCTGAACTCAGACGACTCGAAGGACTACTTCGCACTCTTGAAGATGCCCACGGTCGGCGCGGCGCCGCTGCATCTGCGGGACTGCGTCCAGGCCGCGACGTGGTTGAAGAAATGGCTCAAAGGGATCGGGGCTGAGGCCGAGCTGGTCTTGCCGGAAGAAGGAAGAGGGAAAAAGGAAGAGGGAAAAAGTGCGGAGATTCCGCCTGTTCCCGTTGTGTTTGGCGAACTGAAAGGCGAGGCCGGCGCGACGACGGTGCTCGTCTATGGGCACTACGACGTCCAGCCGCCGGATCCGCTCGATCTCTGGGAGACGCCACCGTTCGAGCCGACGCTGAAGGGCGGCCGCGTCTACTGCCGTGGCGCGCAGGACGACAAGGGCCAGTTCTTCGCGTTCCTCTGCGGCGTGCGGGAACTGGTCGGGGCGGCTCCGTCGCGGCGGCTGCCGATCAACGTCAAGTTCCTGCTCGAAGGCCAGGAGGAGTCCGGTTCGGGCACGCTCTTCCGACTTTTGGAAGACCCGTATTTCCGCAAGCGGCTCGCGGCGGACGTGCTGCTCGTCTCGGACACGGGGGCGGCGGCCGACCTGCGTCCCGCCATCGTCGCGGGGCTGCGCGGCGTCTGCCACTTCACGGTGAAGCTGACGGCGTCGAACCGCGACCTCCACTCCGGCGAATACGGTGGCCTCGCGCCGAACGCCGCGCAGGGCATGGCCGAGCTGATCGCGTCCCTGCACAACCCCGACGGGTCGATTGCCGTCGCCGGCTTTCGCGAGGGCGTCGAGCCGCCGACGCACGAGGAACTCGCGGCGGCCGAGGCGGGCTTCGCGACAGAAGAGCAGCTGACGGCCGACATCGGCACGGAGCCGTGTGGCGGGCAGCGCGGCAAGACGATCGTCCAGCGCAACGGCTTCGAGCCGACGATCGAGGTGAACGGCATTCATTCCGGCTACGGCGGGCCTGGCTCGAAGACGGTCATTCCCTGCGAGGCGGTCGCCAAGCTCTCGATGCGGCTCGTGCCGGGGCAGCGTCCCGCCGCGTGCTACGACGCCGTGCGGACGCACCTGAAGGACCGCTGTCCGAAGGGGATGTCCGTCTCGTTCCCCGAAGACAGCGGACTTTCCGCCGCGCTGCGCCTGCCGCTCGCCTCGCCGCTCTTCCGCCTGGCGGAGGACGTCCTGACGGAGATGGATCCGCGCGGGCCGGTCTTCCTCTGGGACGGCGCGTCGATTCCCGTCGTCGCCGCGCTCAAGGAGGCGTCCGGCGCGGCGCCGCTCCTGGTCGGCTGGGGCCAGCCCGAAGACCGCATCCATTCGCCGAACGAGAGCTATTCGCTCCGCCAGTTCGCGCGGGCGAAGGACTGGGCGCAGCGCATCCTCTCGGCGTTCGGTGCATGAGTGCCTAAGACAGCCGAGAGCGCCGCTCCTCTGTGCGGCCCGTGATTGGCACGACACTTGCTTTTTTTTTAGAAAAAGTATACTATCCTTCCGTCCGCCGCAGAGCGTCTGCGGTGCGGATGCGTGTACAGGACAACCACCGTCAAGAAAAGGAGTCTCATGCAGTTTCTCATGCGAACGGGCGCTGTCGCCGGTCTGGCGACGGTCGTGTCTCTCGCTTCGGCCGATGATGCGATTGTCGCGCCGGACGTCCTCAAGGTCTCGTCGGGTGAGCCCGTGGTGCGGCTCTGTCCGCAAACCGTCGCGATCGATGCGGTGCCGGACGGACTGCCGACGCCGCTCTTCCATTTCGACGCGACCGACGTGACGCGCTGGAAGTTCACGTCCGACGGGATGTCCGTGACGAACATTCCTTCGACTGTCGGGGCGCGTTACCTCGCGAACACGTTAGACGGTGGCCCAGACGAATTCGTCTACAATGGGGCCCCGAACGCCCCGCGCTATCTTGAAAGCGTGCCGGAACTGGGCGGACGTCCGGCGCTCGACTTCGGCGATGCGAAGAATTCGCAGCGCGCGCTGTGGTTCAACCCGGTCGTACCGGACGGGGCGGCGGCGGATTGTGTCGCCTCGAATGTCCTTGTCGGCATCGGCTCGGTCGTTGCCGTCCACAATGTGCTGCACGATTCCGTCAACGCGTTCCTTGGCGGCGGCTGGGTCACGGGCAGCCCGTGGGGCGCAAACGATGTCGCCGGGCTGGGCGACAACTGGAAGCGCAACCTGGCCGCCGCCGAAGGTGAGGTCGAAGCCTACTGGACGCCGATGGTCGTCGGCTATCGAGGACCGCTCGCGGCGGCGAAAGCCTGGCACAACAGCCAGGTGACGGGAGCGTCTGAGGCTGGATTCGCGCCTGGTTGGGACGTGACCGTCTTCCAGCCGACGGGATCCGTCTGTCAGGCGACGGGCCTGGGCATGTCCGCCGTCCCGTCGATGGCCTACAACCGGGGCGGCGGACAGTGGGCCGAGCTCTACGTCTTCGGCGAAGTCGTGGACGAAGCCGTGCTGATGCGCTTGCAGGCGCACCTGCGCGCCAAGTGGCTCGGCGCGCAGACGGTCGGCTACGGCGGTGCCGCGACAGTCGGCTGCCTGCGGACGCGTCGCGATGCGCACACCCGGTACGGCGTGACGAACGAGATCGAGACGGCGGCGGGCGAGACGCTTCAGGTCGATCGGCTGTCCGGCGGGCGCGGCTTTGCGGCGGCGACGGTGAAGAGGGGCGCGGGCACGCTTCGGATTCTCGACGCGGCGCACTACGGCGGTGACCTTGTGCTCGCCGGCGGACGGCTGGACCTGACGAAGCGCGTCACGCCGGCGACGGCGGACGACCTGCCGGACGACTTGACCTTCCGCTTCGACGCGAGCGAAGCCGATTCGATCATGTCGAACACGGACGACGACTACGTGATGCGGTGGCGCAACCTGACGGACTTCACGGTCAGGGGCGAGACGGTCTACGCTCGGGCGAAGGACGGGGCGGATGCCGCGCGTCCGTGGCTCCTGCGCAATGCGCTCAACGGACGGGACGTCCTCGACTTCGGCAGCTACACGACGGCCAACGCCTCGAAGGACGGACGTGCGCTTGATTTCGTCCGATCTGGAGACGGCGCGACCTTCACGGCGTTCGCGCCGGCGAGCGTCTACACCGTCGTCGCCGTGGTCGGCGCGCAGCGGAGCGGCGGCAACCTCGTCGGCAACCTGAACAAGGGCATGTTTGCGCGCCATCAGGACAAGGTCGACTGGCTGACGGACACGGACTTCGACCAGCCGATCCTGCGGACGGCGTCCGTCGGCGAGCCCGGCTATGCCGTCGTCTGCCCGACCACGAACGCGCTCGTGATGCTGGATGGCGTGAAGGCCGATTCGCAGGACGGCTACGCGACGCCGGGCTATCAGGTCGTGGCGATCCGCACGGCGGGCAGCGCAATCCGCTACATCGGCGGCACGGACGTGCGGCAGGGCGGACTGCGGCTCGGCGAACTGCTCGTCTGGAAGCGTCCGCTGTCCGAGACGGAAATCCGCGACGCCGAGGCGTATCTGACGAAGAAGTGGTTCGGACGCGAACTGCCCGGCTATCAGGCGGCGGACGTGACGGTGCCTGACGTCCGCACGGTCACGGTCGCGGCGGCGAGCGATATCTACGTGCCGTCCGGCACGGTCGCCCGGATCGACGGCCTCGTGGCGAACGCCGAGGTGCGGAAGACGGGCGGCGGTACGCTTGTCGTCGGGCCATTCGGGGCGGATGGCGCGGGGGCGATTCGCGTGGTTGAGGGGGCTGTCGTCGGCGGGTCGGCGGGCGACGTCGCCGACAAGGTGACGCCGGCGATCGGCGCGTCGCTGCACCTGGACGCCTCGGATGCCGCGAGCATCCAGTTTGCGGACGGTTCGGATCGTGCGGTCTGGTACTGGTACGACCGGGAACACCGCAACGTCGCCTACAACATGACGGCCGCGCGGCAGCCCTTCCTGAACACGGTGGAACTTCAGAACGGCTTGCCGGTGATGGACTTCTCCACGACGGGCGCCGATGGCCGTACCCTGACCCTGGCGAAGGCGCTGGACGGCGTGCGCAGCGCGTTTGTCGTGTGGTATCCGCTGCACGGCGGCACGGTGCTCGGCTCGTCCAGCAAGCGGGAATCGAACGACTATTCCATTGACTATGCCCGCGCGAGCGACGGAGACGGGCTTGTCATCTACAACGAGGGCGCGCAGCCCGTGCGCCGCGGGGAGGTTCGCATCAACGGGCAGGCCATTTCGGAGGCCGCGCTCTCGACATCTGCCGCGAACGGAAAATTCCAGCTTTTCGAGTTCCATCCGGCGGCGGCGACGTCTGTCTCGGCGTTGGCGGCAGACCGCGACGCCAACCTCGGCGGCGGACGTTATGGTGAGATCCTGCTCTACGAGCGCGCACTGACGGCGCGCGAGAAGACGGCGACGCGCAACTACCTGCTGAAGAAGTGGTTTGGCAAGGCGGATGATGAGCTTGAGGGCCTGCCGTCCGCGCCGGCGGTGCGCATTCCCGGTTCGCTCGCCTTCGCCGACGGTGCGACGTGGAACATCACGGTGGATGCGGACGGCCAGGCGGCGGCGTTGTCCGTTTCCGGCACGCTGTCGTTCGGCGCGGGCCTGACGGTGAACTTCGACGGACTGCCGATCGACCGCGACATCCGTGACCTGCGGCTGACCGTGGCGACGGCTGGCGGGTTCGCGAACGCCGACGCTCTCGCGTCGGCGACGTTCACGGGCTTCGCGTTCGACGTCTGGAACCGTCCGCGCTTCATCGTGCGCGCCGACGGACGGCTCGTCGTGCGGTTCGGACAGCATGGCGCGCTACTGATTCTCAGGTAATCTTAAGGAAAGGACGGAACGATGAATCGGACAGGGATGGTGGCGGCTGCCGTCTGGGCGGCGACGATGGGCTTGACGTCGGCGGGCGATCTGCCGGGAGAGGGCCGTACGGTCGACGACGCGCGGCGGACGCGGCCGACGGCCACGCGCGCGTTCGCGGCGGATGCGGCCGCGAAGGAGCTGACGGGGAAGTGGATCGCCGGAGGGGACATCCCCGGCACGGTCGTCTTCGCGGAGACGGCATGGCGGGACGAGGCGTTTCGCTCCCAGCGGTGGACCAAGGACGCGGATGCCGTCGTGAAAGATGACGGACGCGGCGGAACGTGCGTCGAGCTGCGCGCAAACGGCACGTCGTTCGTGACCTGTGTGCAGAGCAGCAAGTTCGCGGTGCCGATGAAGAAGGACGTGCCGATCGCTGTCCTCTGGGAGGCGCGTACGCCTCAGGGCGGCGCGGCGCCGTACTTCCGCTATGACGTCTATGACGCGGACGGCGCGTTCGTCAGCGCCTGCCAGATGCGGTCGGTCGTGGATCCGACCCAGCCGCAGACGTTTCACCGCAACGCCTTCGTGCTGACGCCAAGCAGCGACGGGCGCATCCGGGCGTTCTTCCACGTGACGCCGTCGGATTCAAAGGCGGTCGAGGTCGCCAACGTGCGCATCGTCGATCTTGGCGCGGCCGTGGCCGATGCGGTGGCGGACGATCCGAAGGTGCTCGCCGCACGTGCGGCGGCCGGTTCGGGGCTGCTCTGGTTCCCCTCGGCTGACCTCGGCGCGGGCTATCCGATCCTGCCGACGTCCACGCGCATCCCCGGCGAGCCGAAGGGGACGCTGCGCGTCGTCGAGTGCCCCGGCGAACGGACGCGCGCCGGGCTTGTCCTGTGGACGCGCGACGGGCTGCGGGACGTCACGCTTGCGTTCTCGGCACTGAAGAGCGGCTGGTTCGGCCTTGGGGCGACGCTCCCTGCGGCGTCGGTTTCCGCGAAGGTCGTCAAGTGCCACTATCAGGGCGAGGGCGCGCCGTTTGCGGACGTCGCGACAGGCGAGGACCAGGTGCTGGTGCCGGAACTTCTCCTGAACGACGACCGGCTGGTCGTGCCCGATCACGATGCGCACGTGAACTTCGTCCGTTTTGCGGCGGCGACGCCGTTCTACACGAACGTCAACACGATCACGGAATTCGCGTGGAGCAGTCGCATCCCGAACGAGAAAATGCCGATCGTCGACGCGCCGACACTGCGGCCGTTCGACCTCGAACCCGCTCTCAACAAGCAGCTGGCGATTTCGTTCCACGTGCCGAAGGGCGCGAAGGCGGGCACGTACCGGGGGACGCTGACCGTGCTTGCGGCGGCGGGGCGTACGGTCGCTGAAATTCCGGTCGAGCTGACGGTTCTGCCGTTCACGCTGCCGGAGAAGGCCGAGACGGCCTACGATCCGTCACGCGCGTACACGATGGGCCTTTACACGTGGTGCGCCTTGAGCGCGGACGGCTCACCCGCGATGTCGCCGTTCCACCGTTCGCGCGAACAGGTGCTGGCTGTCTACCGGACGCTCTACGAGAACGGCATCCATGACCCGGCGTTCATCTGGCACGCCGGCATCGTCTATGACGACGCGAAGTTCCGTGCGCATCTGGCGGTCGCGCGCGAGGCCGGCTTCAGGGGGGCGCTGCACCTTGGTGCGTCTGGGCTCATCGGCAACGACACGAATGCAACGAAGCTCGCGGCGATGAAGGCGCGGCTCGTCCGGGCGATGGCGACGGCGCGCGAATACGGCTTTGCTCCAGTCTACTTCTACGGGTTCGACGAGGCCTACGGCGAGAAGCTGCTCTCGCAGCGCACGGCGTGGAAGGCGGCAAAGGAGACGGGCGCGAAGATTATCGTCAGCGGCGGCAACGGGCATTTCGAGAACGTCGGCGACCTCCTCGACATCTGCGTCTACCACGAGGCGCCGGAGAACGCGCGTCCGGCCGACTGGCATTCGGTCGGGCACGCCCTCTGGAAGTACGGCACGCCGCAGACGGCGCCGGAGGATCCGCGCCTCTACCGACGCAACTATGGCCTCTATCTCTGGCATCTTGGCTTTGACGGCGCGAACACCTACTGCGAGACGTCAGGCGGCGCGGCGTGGAACGACCTCGCCTCGATCCAGCGCAATCGGCTCACGGGGAAGCACGGCGGGGCGTACCGCAGCGAGACGATGCTCTACCCGACGCTGGACGGCGTGGCCGAAACGATGGCCCTCACGGGGCTGGCGTCGGCCATCAAGGACGTCCGCTACTTGACGAAGTTCCGCCAGCTGCTGCGGGAGTGTCCGAACGAGGCGGCGCAGAAGTGGCACGAATCCGTCGATTTCGGGCAGGACGACCCGGCGGCGATCCGCGCGGCGGCAATCGACTGGATCCTGCGCATGAGCAAGGGGCAGGCCCTGCCCTCGGCGCGTTCGCCCCAGGGGACGAGCAAAATGCTATAATACGCACCCATCATGGCACAGGAAACGAACGAATACCGCGCGCAGCGCCTCCAGTCGATGAAGGCACTCGCCGACATGGGCTACGAGCCCTACGGCTGCAAGTACGACCACGAGGACCTCGCGAAGGTCCGCGCCGAATTTGCGGAGGGCAAGTCCGTCCGCGTCGCCGGGCGCCTTCTCATGATCCGCCGCATGGGCAAGATGAACTTCTGCACCCTGAACGACGGGACGGACCGCTTCCAGCTCATCTTCAAGCGCGACGAGCTTTCCGAGACGGCGTTCGCCGCGTTCAAGCAGCTGAACCTCGGCGACATCGTCGGCGCGGAGGGGACGCTCTTCACGACCCAGAAGGGCGAGAAGTCGCTCGTCGTCAAGGAATGGACGATGCTCGCGAAGGCCCTGGAGCAGCCGCCGGAGAAGTTCCACGGCCTCGCCGACCAGGAAGAGTGCTACCGCCGCCGCTACGTCGACCTCATGACGAACGACGAGTCGCGCAACCGCTTCTTCACGCGCTCGCGCCTGCTGATGGAGATCCGCAAGTACCTGTGGTCGAAGGGCTTCGTCGAGGTCGAGACGCCGATCCTCCAGGACCAGGCCGGCGGCGCGGCCGCGAAGCCGTTCTACTCGCACTACAACGCGCTCGACAAGGACTGCGTCATGCGCATCGCCCCGGAGCTCTACCTGAAGCGGCTTCTCGTCGGCGGCATGAACAAGGTCTTCGAGCTCGGCAAGGACTTCCGCAACGAGGGCATCGACCGCACGCACAACCCGGAGTTCACGGTCTGCGAGATCTACGAGGCCTATGGTGACCGCACGTCGATGGAGGCGATCATGGAGGGCCTCCTGCCGCACCTCTGCGACACCGTGATCGGCAAGCGCGTCATCGAGTACGGCGAGAAGAAGGTGCCGATTGACTTCACGCCGCCCTACCGCCGCGTCGCGTACCGCGACCTCGTGAAGGAGCTGATGGGCGACGACTGGTTCGACCTCCCGTTCGAGACGCAGCTCGCGAAGGCGAAGGCCAAGGGCAAGGAGACGGACACGAACCTGGAGCTTGACGGCGTGACGACCGAGCTCATGCTGACGCACGAGGTCTACGACAAGCTCATCGAGCGCAACCTCATGCAGCCGACGTTCGTCATCCGCATCCCGCACGAGTTCGTGCCGCTCGCCAAGGCGTGCAAGGACGACCCGTCGCTCGTTGACGTCTTCGAGTTCGTCGTCGCGGGCCGCGAGCTCTGTCCCGGCTACACCGAGCAGAACGACCCGATCGAGCAGCGCAAGGCGCTGGAGAACCAGGCCGGCGAGGACGCGGAGAAGATCGACGAGGACTTCATCAGCGCGCTCGAATGCGGCATGCCGCCGACGGGCGGGCTCGGCTTCGGCGTCGACCGCCTCGTCATGTTCCTGACGGGCACGGACTCGATCCGCGACGTCGTCCTCTTCCCGCAGCTGAAGCGGGCGTAAGGGGATAAGGAAGAAGTAAGAAGGAAGAAGTAAGAGGGAAAAGGGAAGAAGTCCCGGAGCAAGGAGGGGGTGCGGCAATGATGTCGATCTACAGGTGGGAGAACGGCGGACTTCGCGAGATGTCCGAGTTCTCGGTGTCCTGCTGGATCAACCTCGTCGACCCCTCGACGACCGAGCTGGAGGCCGTCCTCTCGTACAGCCAGGTGCCGCGCGACTTCCTGACCGACCCCCTCGACGCGGGGGAGCGTCCGCGCTTCGACTACGAGGACGACGCCTCGCTCCTCATCGTCCACGTGCCGATGCCGATTCCGCCGGAGGACGAGGAGGAGGCCGTCTCGCCGTACCGCACGGTGCCGCTCGGCATCATCCTCTCGGGCGCGTCCGTCATCACCGTCTGCAGCGCGCAGACGCCCGTGACGACGGCGTTCCTCGACCAGATCCGCCGCGTCTGCCCGCCGTCCGACAAGTACCGCTTCGCGTTCCGCCTCCTCTGGCACGCGGGCGTCCTCTTCCTCCGGTACATCAACGACATCCACAACCGCACGACGACGCTGGAGGACGAGCTTCACGAGTCGATCTCGAACGAGGTGCTGCTGAAGATGTTCCAGATCGAGAAGACGCTCGTCTACTTCACGACGTCGCTCAAGGCCGACACGATCGCCCTCGCGCGCGCGAACACGGCGCGGCAGCTGACGCTCTCGGAGGACGATCGCGACTACCTGGAGGACGCGATGGTCGAGTACCAGCAGGCGCTGGAGACGGCGACGATCCACGCGAACATCCTGAACGGCACGCTCGACACGTTCGCCTCGCTCATCAACAACAACCTGAACAACGTGATGAAGTACCTGACGGCGGCGACGATCTTCCTCGCCGTGCCGACGCTCGTCGCGTCGCTCTACGGCATGAACATCGCGCTGCCGTTCCAGAACAACGCGAACGCCTTTGCGCTCGTGATGGGCGTCTCGGGCCTCCTCGCGGCCGTTCTCGCGGCGGTCTTCATGTTCCTCTCCCACAAGCGGAAGTTCTGACGCGCCCGCAATTTCCGGGTCGGTTCCCGATTCGGAAAATCTATGCTGAATTGTTATGGGATGCTGATTCCCATAATTGACAGTTCTACGTCGCGTGTGCTATACTACGCGGTGCTTGATTTCACCAGTAGAAGGAAAACTGCATGATGTTCGATCTCATGTCCATCAAGGGCCCCTCCGACGTGAAGGCCGTTCCGGCGGAGAAAGTCAACGACCTCTGCGACGCGATGCGCCAGGCGCTCATCGTCCGCGCCTCGAAGCACACGGGGCACGTCGGCCCCAACCTCGGCTTCGTCGAGGCGGCCGTCGCCCTGCACCGCGTGTTCGACTCGCCGACCGACAAGATCGTGTTCGACGTCTCGCACCAGTGCTATCCGCACAAAATGCTGACGGGGCGCATGCGGGCCTACGTGGACGAGGCGCACTACGACGACGTGTCGGGCTACACCGAGCCATCTGAATCGCCGCATGACCACTTCATCGTCGGGCACACGGCGACGAGCGTTTCGCTTGCGACGGGCCTCGCCAAGGCGCGCGACCTGCGTGGCGAGACGTTCAACGTGATCGCCGTCATCGGCGACGGGTCGCTCTCGGGCGGCGAGGCGTTCGAGGGCCTCAACAACGCGGCCGAGCAGGGCACGAACCTCATCGTCGTCTTCAACGACAACCAGATGTCCATTGCCGAGCCGCACGGCGGCTTCTACAAGTCCATCGACCGTCTGCGCGCGACGAATGGCGAAGACCCCTGCAACTTCTTCAAGGCGCTCGGCTTCGACTATGTGTACGTCGCGGACGGCAACGACGAGGCCGCCGTCGAGGCGGCGTTCCGCCGTGTGAAGGACGCGCCGCATCCGGTCGTCGTGCACCTCAACACGGAGAAGGGCCACGGCTGGCAGCCCGCCGTCGCGAACAAGGAGGCGTGGCACTGGGGCATGGCGCCGTTCGACCCCGTGACGGGCGCGCCGCTCAATCCGCCGCCCGCCTGGGACGGCTGGATCGGGAGCCGCTTCGCCGACCACCTGCTCGCGAAGATGGCCGCCGACCCGAAGGTCGTCGTCATCAACGCCGCCGTGCCCGCAATGCTCGGCTTCACGAAGGACAAGCGCGCGAAGGCCGGGAAGCAGTTCGTGGACGTCGGCATCTGCGAGGAGCACGCCGTCGCGTTCGCGAGCGCGATCGCCAAGGGCGGCGCGAAGCCCGTGTACAGCGTCGTCTCGACGTTCGTCCAGCGCGCCTACGACCAGCTGAGCCAGGATCTCGCGATCAACGACAACCCGGCGACGATCGTCGTCACGACGGGCGGCGTCGGTGCGATGAACGACGTCACGCACCTCTGCTGGTTCGACATTCCGCTCCTCGCGAACATCCCGAACCTCGTCTACCTCTGTCCGACGAGCGAAAAGGAATACTTCGCGATGCTCGACTGGTCCATCGACCACACGCAGCACCCGGTCGCGATCCGCGAGCCGTCGAACGGCGTGCGGGCGAACGACGTCGAAGTCCTTTCGGACTATTCGGGGCCGATCCGCTATGACGTCACGCGGCGCGGACGGGATGTCGCGATTCTCGGCCTCGGCAACTTCTACAAGTTGGCTACGGAACTCGCGGACGCGCTCGCGGCGAAGGGCGTCGCGGCGACGCTCGTCAATCCGCGTGTTGCGTCGGAACTGGACGTGGCGACGCTGGACGGGCTGAAGGCCGACCACCGCCTTGTTGTCACGCTGGAGGACGGCGTGATCGACGGCGGCTTCGGCGAGAAGGTCGCGCGGCACTTCGGCACAAGCGACATGAAGGTGCTCGTGCGCGGCGTGGCGAAGACGTTCGCCGACCGCTACGACGTCGAGGAACTCCTTTCAGCGAACCGCCTCACCGTGCCGCAGCTCGTGGCGGACGTCATGGCGCTGAATTAACCACCAAGAGAGGGAATCGACGATGATGACATCGCGCTACACGGTTGACGGGAAACGAGTGTCGCTGCTCGGCTACGGGGCGATGCGGCTGCCGACGACGGACGGCGGCCACGCGAACAACTATGTCAAGGAGGGCTACACTGCCTCGGCCATCGACCAGGCGCTCCTGAACCGACAGGTGAAGACGCTCTTGGACGCGGGCGTCACCTACTTCGACACGTCGCCCGCCTACTGCCGCGGCGAGTCGGAGGCCGCGCTCGGCACGGCCCTGAAGGCGAGCGGCTACGCCCGCAAGGACTACATCATCGCGACGAAGCTCTCGAACTTCGCGCCGCAGCAGTATCCGCTCGCGGCCTGCAAGAAGATGTTCGAGCGCTCCCTCAAGTTCCTCCAGACGGACTACATCGACAATTACCTCCTCCATTCCGTCGGCAACGGCAACGGCTTCGAGACGTTCTCGAAGCGCTACGTCGAGAACGGCGCGGCGGACTGGTGCGCGGAGCTCCGGGCGCAGGGGCGCATCAAGAATCTCGGCTTCTCCTACCACGGCGCGAAAGCGGCGCTTGACTGGTGCCTCGAACGCCATGACAAGTACAAGTGGGACTTCGTGCAGATCCAGATGAACTACGTCGACTGGCGGCACGCGAAGGAGGTGAACGCGCGGAACCTCGACGCGCAGTATCTCTACGAGACGCTCGCGAAGATGGACATCCCCGTCGTCATCATGGAACCGCTGCTCGGCGGCCGCCTCGCGCGCTACAACTACGCGCTCGCGCAGACGCTGACGCCGCTCGACCCGGAGGCGACGCTCGCGAAGTGGGCCCTGCGCTTCTGCGGCACGTTCCCGAAGGTGATGACCGTCCTGTCGGGCATGACGCGGATGGAGCACATCGAGGAGAACCTCGCGACGTTCTCGCCGCTCAAGCCGTGCAGCGACGCCGAGCTGGCCGCGCTGGAGCGCGCGGCGCAGGCGTATCTCAAGCTGGACACGATTCCGTGCAACAGCTGCAACTACTGCATGCCGTGCCCCTACGGGCTCGACATCGTCGCGCTCCTGCAGTTCCGCAACGCCATCCTCTCCGCGCCGACGCAGCCGTCCGCGAAGGAGGTGCTGCGGGCTTACGCGAAGGCCGTGCCGGAGGAGCTGCGCCGCGCCGACCACTGCACGGGGTGCGGCCGTTGCTCGCCGCACTGTCCGCAGTCGATCAACATCCCGCGCGAGATCGCGGCCATCGACGAGTGGATCGACGCGCTCAAGAACCAGGAGGTCGCGAAATGAAAATGAAGAAGAATCTTCTGCGGCTGTTGGCGATGGGGTCGCTTGCCGCTGTCTGTGGCGCGTTCTACGGACTCCCCACGGCAAAGGCGCTGCGCATTCAGCCGACGCCGACGCTCGTCTTCCTCGTCGTCCTGCTGCTGACGCCGCTTGTCGGGCGCTTCTTCTGCGCCTGGCTGTGTCCGCTCGGCGTGCTGCAAAGCGTCGCGAACGCCGTCACGCATCCGAAGACGCACGTCCGCCGCGTCTGCACGCGCCTCCCCGAGACGAAGGCCCAGCGCGTCGTCCGCTGGAGCGTTTTCGCGCTCGCGGCGGCGCTGATCGCGCTCGGCCTCGGCACGCTCGGCTGGGCGGTGACGCCGTATGCGATCCTCGGCAAGGCTTTGGTCGGCTTCGTGCCGGGCGTCGTGCTCGCGGTGGCCGTCCTCGCCTTCGCGGCAGTCGGGTCGGGGCGCCTCTGGTGCAACTGGGTCTGTCCGATGGGGACGCTCTTCAACCTGCTCGCGCAGAAGGCGCGCCATCCGCACAAGATTGACCTGAAGGATGGGTGCGGCAACTGCCGCAAGTGCTTCGCCGTGCCGAAGAAGCCGTCCGCGCAGCCGAAACCGACGGCATCTGCCGCCGCACCCGCCGAGGGCGTGACGCGGCGCGCCGTCGTGGCGGGCATGGGCGCGCTGGCGGCGGCCGATCTCGTCGGCGAGGAGAAGACGGTGGACGGCGGCTACGCGCCGATTTCGCTGCCCGGCGTGCCGGCGCGTCCGGCGGAGGTCCTGCCGCCCGGTGCGGTGGATCGCGCGCTTTTCAACCGGATCTGCGTCGGTTGCGACGCCTGCATCGCGGCGTGTCCCGAGCAGTGCCTTGTGCCGTCGACGTCCCTCAAGACGTTCGGACAGCCGAAGATGGACTTCCGCCGCAGCCACTGTCGCGTGGCGTGTCCGCAGAAGTGCGCGGCGGCGTGTCCGGCGGGCGCGCTGAAGGTGCTGGACCACGTGGCGCGGCGCGACATCCACATGGGCCACGCGATTTGGCAGAAGGACCGCTGCCTGCGCGCGACGGAGGGCGTGCCGTGCACGGCGTGCTCGCGCAAGTGCCCGGTCAAGGCGATCACGCTCGTCGACAACGTGCCGGTCGTGGATCGCGAAATCTGCATCGGCTGTGGCGCGTGCGAGCACGTCTGTCCGGCGCGTCCGCTCCCGGCGATCTTCGTCAAGGGCTTCGAGCGTCAGCGCGTGGTGCGTCCGTTCGGTGCCGAGGAGCTGGTGGCGGAGATGAAGGGGCTCGTCCTGCGCGGCGAGGCGGCGGCCGTCACGGCGACGGGCGGCGTGATCGGCGCGCGCGCAAGCGGACGCGGCGTGCGTCCGCTCCTGACGCTCTTGGACGATGGCAAGTTGCGCGGCGCGGTCGTCGTGGACAAGGTGATCGGGCGCGCGGCGGCGGCGATCTGCATTGTCGGCGGGGCGGGCCGCGTCCACGGGCTCCTCATGAGCGAAGAGGCGAAGGAACTCCTCGCGGCGCACGGCGTGCGCGCGTCGGGCGACCGCCTCGTGCCGAAGATCCTGAACCGCGACCTGAATGCGTCGTGTCCGCTGGAGGCGCGCGTTTCCGCCGAGACGGAGCCTCAGAAGATGGTCGCGGCGCTGCGGGCGTTTTCCGGAGGCTGAGACAATATGCTATAATATCCGCCCAAAACGAAGATTGGCGACCACTGCCGAAAGAGACAAGAACATGGCTACGAAGAAGAAAGACCGCCGCGTCGAGATGTCCGTCGAGGGACTGAAGGAAGACTACGCCTGGCACCTGCGCTACACGCTCGCGAAGGGCGACACCCACGCGACGCCGCGCGACCGCTACACCGCGTTCGCGACCGCCGTCCGCGACCGCATCGTCGAGCGCTGGATCTCGACGCAGGAGGAATACGGCCGCCAGAACACGAAGCGCGTCTACTACATGTCGCTGGAGTTCCTGATCGGGCGCCTCCTCGGCAACAACGTCATCAACCTCAAGGCCGACCAGCTCTGCCGCGACGCCCTGAAGGACTACGGCATCAACTGGAACGACCTGCGCGACTACGAGACCGACGCGGGCCTCGGCAACGGCGGCCTCGGGCGCCTCGCCGCATGCTACCTCGACTCGATGTCGACGCTCGACCTCGCGGGCATGGGCTACGGCCTGCGCTACGACTACGGCATCTTCCGCCAGCGCATCGTGAACGGCTGCCAGGTCGAGGAGCCCGACCACTGGCTGAAGGACGGCTACCCGTGGGAGATGGCGCGTCCCGAATACGCGCAGCACGTCCACTTCGGCGGCCATGTCGAGTGCCGCACCATCGGCGGCCGCCAGACCTGGCACTGGGTGCCGGGCGAGACGGTGCAGGGCGTCCCCTACGACCTGCCGGTCGTCGGCTACTGCAACGCCGTGAACTCCCTGCGCCTCTGGTCGGCGAAGGCGGTCGACGACTTCGCGCTGGACGACTTCAACAAGGGCGACTACGTCAAGTCCGTCGAGACGAAGGTGCTCGCCGAGAACCTGACGAAGGTGCTCTACCCGAACGACAACACGTCCGCCGGCAAGGAGCTGCGCCTCCGCCAGCAGTACTTCTTCGTGAGCTGCTCGCTGCAGGACATCCTGCGCCGCTACCGCCGCCTCAACAAGACGTGGGACACGCTGCCGGACAAGGTGTTCATCCACCTCAACGACACGCACCCGACGCTCGTCATCCCCGAGCTGATGCGCATCCTCATCGACCTGGAGGGGCTGGACTGGGACAAGGCGTGGGACCTCACGCGCCGCGCGACGGGCTACACGAACCACACGATCCTTCAGGAGGCGCTGGAGAAGTGGCCGGTGCCGATGATGGAGCGCCTGCTGCCGCGCCACCTGCAGATCATCTACGAGATCAACGGGCGCTTCCTCCAGCAGGTGAGTTCGCTCTATCCGGGCGACATCCAGAAGCTCCAGCGCATGTCCCTCATCGACGAGGGCGGCTCGCGCTACGTGCGCATGGCGAACCTCTGCCTCGTCGGCACGTCGTCGGTGAACGGCGTCGCCGAGCTGCACACGAAGATCCTGAAGAAGAGCCTGTTCAAGGACTTCTACGAGCTCTGGCCGGAGAAGTTCCACAACGTGACGAACGGCATCACGCCGCGCCGCTGGCTCCTGAAGGCGAACCCCATGCTCGCGCAGCTCATCACCGAGGCGATCGGCGACCGCTGGATCACGCACCTCGACGACCTGAAGGGCCTCGAGAAGTTCACGGGCGACGCGGCCTTCCTCGATGCGCTCGCGAAGATCAAGAAGTCCAACAAGGGCCAGCTCGCGGCGTGGACGCAGAAGACGCTCGGCATCGAGCTGAACCCCGACGCGATCTTCGACGTGCAGGTGAAGCGCCTGCACGAGTACAAGCGCCAGCTCCTGCTCGCGCTCTACATCATCGTCATGTACAACCGGCTCCTCAACGACCCGACGTACGACCCGAAGCCGCGCCAGTTCATCTTCGCGGCGAAGGCGGCCCCCGGCTACTACATGGCGAAGCTCATCATCCGCTTCATCCACGGCATCGCGGGCGTCGTCAACGCGAACCCGAAGACGCGCGACCGCCTGCGCGTCGCGTTCCTGCCCGACTACCGCGTCTCGCTCGCCGAGAAGATCATGCCGGCGGCGGAGGTCTCCGAGCAGATCTCGCTTGCGGGCATGGAGGCCTCGGGCACGGGCAACATGAAGTTCATGATGAACGGCGCGCTCACGCTCGGCACCTACGACGGCGCGAACGTCGAGATCAACCAGGAGGTCGGCGACGCGAACATGTTCCTCTTCGGCCTGCGCACGGAGGATGTCGCGAAGCTGCGCCCGACCTACGTCTCGCGCGACTACTACCGGAAGGATCCGGAGATCAAGCTCGCGCTCGACATGATCCGCGAGAACGTCTTCTCGCTCCTGGAGCCGGGGCTCTTCGAGCCGATCCTCCGCTCGCTCCTCGACTACAACGACTACTACATGCTCCTCGCGGACCTCA
Source organism: uncultured Kiritimatiellota bacterium (assembly GCA_934635045.1). Taxonomy (GTDB): domain Bacteria; phylum Verrucomicrobiota; class Kiritimatiellia; order RFP12; family UBA1067; genus UBA1067. The sequence continues at coordinate 42,896 of CAKTZA010000027.1, forward strand.
AGGACTACTGCCGCGCGCAGGATCTCGTCGACAGGACGTACCGCGACGCGAAGAAGTGGAACCGGATGTCGCTCGTCAACATCGCGCGCTCCGGCCGCTTCTCGTCCGACCGCGCGGTGATGGAGTACGCGAAGGACATCTGGCACGTCGAACCCGTCAAGTTCGGGGCATAGAAATCCGACATGAGCTTCAACCCAGAAATCGTTTTACACCATGAAATGGACTAAATCGCTCATCCAGACGCTCCGGGAAGACCCCGGCGACGCCGAAATCGACTCCCACAAGCTGATGGTTCGCGCCGGCCTCATGAAGAAGGTCGCGGGCGGCCTCTACTCCTACCTGCCGCTCGGCATGCGCGTCCTCAACAAGGTCACGCGGATCGTCCGCGAGGAGATGGATCGCGCGGGCGCGCTGGAGATCGTCATGCCGATCCTCCAGCCGGCCGAGCTCTGGAAGACCTCGGGCCGCTGGGAGGCGATGGGCCCCGGCATGTTCCGCCTGAAGGATCGCGCGGCGCACGACTATGCGCTCTCGCCGACGGCGGAGGAGATTGTGACGGACGTCGTCAACGGCGTTGTCTCGTCCTACCGCCAGCTGCCCGTCACGGTCTACCAGATCCAGTGGAAGTTCCGCGACGAGATCCGCCCGCGCTTCGGCCTCATGCGCTCGAAGGAGTTCCTGATGAAGGACGCCTACTCGTTCGACACCTCGCTGGAGGCGGCGGACGCGAGCTATTTGGCGATGTTCGAGGCGTACAAGCGCGTCTTCGCGCGTTGCGGTCTGAAGGCCTACCCGGTCGAGGCCGACACGGGCGACATCGGCGGCAAGTTCTCGCACGAGTTCCACGTGCTCGCGGACGCGGGCGAGGACGGCATTGCGTTCTGCGACGGTTGCGGTTACGCGGCGAACCTGGAGAAGGCGGAGAGAGAGGTAAAAGGGAAGAAGGAAGAAGGAAAAAGTGAGGAGCCGTGTCCGCCGTGCACGCCGGCGCCGACGCCCGCGAAGTCAATCGAGGACATGGTGAAGTTCTTCGGCGTGCCCGCGACGAAGATGGTGAAGACGCTCGTCTACGTGGCGGACGGACAGCCCGTCCTCTTCTGCGTGCGCGGCGACCGCGAGCTGAACGAGGTGAAGGCGAAGCACCTCGTCGGCGCGAAGCGGTTCGAGCTCGCCGACTTCGAGACGGTGCAGAAGGTGACGGGCGCGCCGGTCGGCTACGCCGGCCCCGTCAAGCCGCCGGTGGACGTGCCGATCTACGCCGACCTCGACCTGAAGGGCGCGAAGGGCATGATCACGGGCGGCAACCTGCCGGACGAGATGGATCTCAACAACGTCGACTTCGACCGCGACTGCAAGATCGCCGCCTACGCCGACCTTGTCGTCGTGCGGGACGGCGACATCTGCCCGCACTGCGGCAAGCCGATGGTCATCAAGCGCGGCATTGAGGTCGGGCACGTCTTCAAGCTCGGCACGAAGTACACGGACGCCTTCAAGGCGACGTTCAAGAATGCGGAGCTTCAGGACAAGGTCATGGTGATGGGCTGCTACGGCATCGGCGTCTCGCGCACGGTGCAGGCCGTCATCGAGCAGAGCCACGACGCGAACGGCATCGTCTGGCCCGCGTCCGTCGCGCCGTACCAGGTCGTCATCGAGAACCTCGACCCCGACAAGGCCGAGGTCACGCAGGTCGCGGACGAGCTGGAGGCTGCGCTGGAGGCGAAGGGCGTGGACGTGATCGTCGACGACCGCGCGGAGCGTCCGGGCGTCAAGTTCAAGGACGCCGACCTGATTGGCTTCCCGGTGCGCGTCGTCGTCGGCGCGAAGGGCCTCGCGAATGGCGGGGTCGAGGTGAAGCGCCGCGACCAGGACAAGTCGCAGACGAAAGTCGTGCCCGTCGCCGAAGCCGCCGCCGCCGTCATCGCCGCGCTCGGCTGAGCGCGGCGATGCGCTCGACTTTGCGGAACTCCGCGAGGCCGCCGGTGACGAGACGCTGGGCACGACGGCGGAGAATCCCATGACGGACTACTGCGGACGGGACATTTCATCCGTCTGCTACCGGACCTTTGGCAGTGCGTGGAGTCATGGACTCACCATTTGGTACAATGACAACAGGTATACTGAAAGTGCCAAGTACAAGACGGAGAAG
>CAKTZA010000028.1 GCA_934635045.1 uncultured Kiritimatiellota bacterium
CGAATCACACCGGGCGGACTTTAGCGAAATTCAGACGGTTTACTTTCAGAATTCCAGTTTAGTTCTGGAAGCGACGGTTGAGAGCACGAGTCGTTTCGTGCCTCTTGGGTTTTTCCGCATCAGACTCTTTTCACGGCGCCGCGACCTCGACCTGGCGGTCGGTGAGGTTGCGCATCCCGGCGTCGAACGCCGCGCCGACGAGCGTCACCTTCTTCCCGCACCGCAGCCACTTCTCGGCGTAGCCCCTTGCCTTGACCTGCGCGAGCGCGGCCTCCGCCGTGCCGTCCAGCTTGAACTCGAACACGTACACGCCGCGCGGCGTCTCCACCACCGCGTCCACGCGCCCCCGGTTCGTCCAGCACTCCGCGTGCGTCCGCGCCCCGACCAGCACGAACACCGCGTAGAACAGCGTCTGGTAGTACTTCTCGCGCTTCAGCGTGATGTTCGCCGGGATGTTCGCGAAGAAGCACGAGAGCGCGTCCAGCATGTCGTCCACGTCGTCCGCCCGCAGCGCCTCCAGCATCTGCGTCAGCAGCGAGGCGTGGTCGAATGCGTCCAAATGCGAGAACGCGACCGACAGGGACTCGTTGAACGCCTTGCGCACCTCGTAGTTCGGGCAGACGAGCCGATAGAGCCGCTCCTCGCCGTCCTGGCGCGTCCCGCCGATCGTGAGGTAGCCCGTCTGGTAGAGGAGCGACATCAGGGCCGGCTTGTCCGGCTCGTAGTTCGAGAACGCCGTCTGCGAGACCTCGATCTCGTCCAGGAGGACGGGGTTCCGCTCCATCAGCTTCAGGAGGAACGTCGGCGTCCCCGTCTCGAACCAGTACGGGTCGAACTCGCCGGACGAGAGGCACTTGCCGACCGAGACGGGGTTGAAGACCGGCTCGGCGTCCTGGTGGAAGCGGTAGCCGTCGTACCACTTGACGAGCCGCGCGAACGTCGCCTCGGCGTCGAGCCCCTGCTTCGCGCCGAGCGCCGCGAGCGCGCCGGGGAAGTTCGCCCTCACCTCCTCGTGCGTGTAGCCGAAGAGCGTCGCCACGCGCGCGTCCATCGAGAACTCGTTGAGGTTGTTGAGGTCGGAGAAGATCGACACCTTCGAGAACTTCGAGACGCCCGTGATGAACGCGAACCGCTGAAGCCCCTCGCACGTCTTGATGACGCCGTAGAACTCCTTGAGCGCGTCGCGGATGTCGTTCACGTCCGGCTTGCCGAGGTGCCCGAGGAGCGGCTTGTCGTACTCGTCCACGAGCAGGACCACCTTCCCGTCCGTGGCCCGCTCCGCCAGGTCGGAGATCAGCATCTCGAACTGGCCCGACACCGGCAGCCCCTCGCGCAGGGGAACGCCCAGCCGCTCCGCGTTGCGCAGCAGCTGCACGCGGATCTTCTGCCACAGCATGTCCGTCGTCGCCGCCTGGCAACCGGCCATGTCGAGCTTGAGGACGGGATACGTCTTCGACCAGTCCCAGTCCAGCTCGATGGCAAGCCCCTTGAAGAGGTCGCGCCGCCCCTCGAAGAGGCACTGCAAGGTCGAGACGGCGAGCGACTTGCCGAAGCGGCGCGGACGCGCGACGAAGAACTGCTTGCCGATCGACCCGTCCGCGAGCGTCTTCAGGATCGCCGTCTTGTCCACGTAGGCGAAGCCGCCCTCACGGACATCCCTGAACGAATAGGTGTCTGTCGCAATCTTTTCCATGTGGCGTATTATACCAAACATCCCACTGCCGCGCCGATCCGGGGAATCCGGGGGCGAGGTCCCGCCGCCGCGCACAGGCCCGACAGCGCCAGGCCCAAGATTAGAATTTTCCGCATACGTTCTCATTTCTCCGCGACGATCTCGTCGTGGAGGGCGCCGCTCGCCGTCGAGGCCGTAGTCGAAGCCGTCCGCGCGCTTAACGGGCGCGGCGAAGCCGAGCGGTTCGAGCGCCTGACGCGCAAACGGCTGATCCATCGACCGACGGAATGGACGAAACCGAATAGGCGAAGACGAGCACGCCCGTCACGCCGTCCGCGAACGCCATCCCCTCATGGCAGTTCCCGAGGCGCGGGAAGTCCCAGTGGATCCGCCCCGCCGCCTCAGGTTCGGCAAAGGACGGGAGGATGCTGAAAAACGCAAGTGTCGCAAGAAAACGGTTCATAGGCAAGATTCTTCCTTTTGGGGAGGTATTATAGCATATTCCCACTGCGTTCTTTGCGTTGACATGAAGAGGCTGGCGTGGGGACAGGCCCCTATGCGGATTCCCGTGCCGTCGAGAGCCACCGCCAACCCTACCACTCGAACCCTACCACTGGGGTCGTTACACATGGGGACAGGCCCCAACAAGTCTGTATCATTCGGACTGTATCACTCATGTCTGACCCTTATTACGTCGACCCTTATTATGTCGAAACTCATCAAATTGGACGCTTGGGCGGCATCGTGTCCTTCATGCCAAGGGCAAGATACTTCGCGCGCGCGTAGTCGAAGTATTCGAGATCGACGACCTGTCCGTCGGAGATGCCGAGCGAACGGAGATAGCGGTGGCGCGCGGCGAGGTCCTCCCCGTCCGTGCAGCCCGGCACGGCGAGGCACCGCACCTCCAGCTTCGCGCCGACCGCGACGAGGCGTTTGAGGTTTCGCCGGACGACCGCGTTCGAGACGCCCGTAAACTTCACGTGCAGGGCGTCGTCGTGCGCCTTGTAGTCGGGCAGCCACAGGTCGACGACGGGCAGCAGAGCTTCGATCGCGGCGGGCGGCGCGTAGAGCGACGTGTCGAGGCACGTGTGGAGCCCCGCCGCCCTGAACCGCGCGAGCAGCGCCGCCGCCCACTCCCAGAAGAACAGCGGCTCGCCGCCCGACAGCGTGACGCCGCCACCCGTGCGGTCGTAGAACGGCCTGTCCTCCAGCGCCTGTCCGACGAGATCGTCCATCGTCCACGGCTTCCCGTAGAGCTTGAACGCCCGCGTCGGACAGGTCGCCTCGTCATGTGTGCAGTGTGCGCAGTGTCGGCAGAGGTGCTGGAAGCGCGCTTCCTGCAGCCTCGGGTCGATGGACTCGGGGTTGTGGCACCAGACGCAGCGGAGCGGACACCCCTTCACGAAGAACGTCGTGCGCAGTCCCGGTCCATCCCAGACGGCCATGCGCTTCAGGTCCAGCATCAGCGGCGTCCGGTGTGGACGCCCGTCTGCGCCGAGGAGCGGCGCGACAGCGAGCGACGCCGCGCCCGCCAGGAAGTCCCGTCTGCCGATTCCCGTCTTCGTCTTCATCGCTCGATGTCCTCCGCGCGGCGGATGTATTCGTCCTGCTCCTTCTTCGGGATGTCGTTCCACCGCACGTTCCAGCCCGCGACGCGCACCTGGAGGTTCTCGTACTTCTCCGGGCGCGCCTGCGCGTCCCGCAGCTCCGCCGCGCTCACGACGTTCACGTTCAGGGCCGTGCCGCCATGATCCATGTAGTATCGCACCAGCGCCTCGAAGACGTCCAGCCCTTGCTCCCCCGCGACGGCGGCCGGATTGACCATCACGTCAAAGACGCTGCCGCACGGGAAGAACGCGGGATCGACCGTCGCCGCATATGAGCGGAGCGCCCCCGTCAGGCCCGCCGTCTCGGCGCCGACGGTCGGCGCGAGGTTCTTCGAGAGGTGATCCCCCTGACGCCGTCCGTCCGGCGACGCGGGCAGCCTTGCATTCCGAATGAATCCACGCGACTGCAGGCCGTAGCAGACGAACTTTCCGCCACGCGCGTTCGGCAGGCCGACGAACGACGACGAGAACGCCGCCAGCACCTCCCGGCCGAGCGCGTCGGCCTCGGCGTTGCCGCAGCCCCACTTAAGCGGCGAACGGCGCATCCTCAGGCGCAACGCCTCGTGCCCCGCCCAGTCGTCCGCCAGGACGCGCCCGAGCCCGTCCAGCGTCAGCTCCAGGCGGTCGTACACGAACTCCTTCACCGCCAGGAGCGAATCGACGGCCGTCGCGAAGCCGCATGCCGAAACCGCCGTGTAGTTGAAGTCGAAGCCGGTCGCGAAGGCGTCCTCGCCCTTCTTCAGGGCCGAGCCAGTCGCGAGCGTCAGGACGAGCGCCGGGTTGATCTCGGCAAGGTGCCGCTCGGCGACGACGTTCAGCTCGCAGATCCGCCGCGCGTTCGCGCAAAGGCGCTTCAGGTACTCGGCCTTGAACGCCTCGAACGTCGCCGCCGCGAACGCGCCATCCTTCGCCTCGGACAGCATCTCGACAATCGGCTGCGGCAGTATGACGTTCGTCGAGCTCGTGCAGTTGCCGCGTGCGCGCGGCAACCACTCGAAGCACCCCCAGACGAGGAGGTCTCGGCATTCCTCGGCGGACAGCCCCAGCGGCTTCATCGAGGCGGCCATGCCCTTCTCGCCCATCAGGACGAGCGAGCGGTGCCGGCGCAGCATCGCAAGTGCCTTTCGCCAGACTTCGCGCGGCGTGCTGTCCGCGATCTTGAGCTGGAACTTCGGCGAGGCCAGCCCCTCTCGGTCGATGACGTCGAGCATGACGAGCGAGAGCGGATTGTATTCCGTCGTGCCGTCCCGCTTCGTGCCGCCGAGATAGATCGGATGCCCCCAGTAGTTGTCGATCGAGCCGAACTGCCACAGGAAGTGGCGGAACTCCTCGCGGAATTCGCCCTCGGTCGTGCGGCCGGCCTTGAGATCGGCCGCGTAGTACGGCCACCAGAGGCGGTCGATGTTCCCCATCGTGCGGACCTGGAAGCGGTCGAGGTGTTCGGAGAGGATGAAGTAGAGCATCGTGAACTGCATGACGTCGAAGACGGTCTGCGGCGGGCCCTTCTCGAGGCGCGCAAGCGACTCGGCGGCCTTTCGCACCAGCGGCGCGTCCGCGTCCGGCGAGGCGCGCGCCGCCGCGAGCGCCCGACCCACGAACCGAAGGCAGGCGTCGGCCGCCCGGCGCTCGGCACGGTCAAACGGCGTGTCCCGCCCGATCGCCTCGACACGCGCCTTCATCCCCGGAAAGCCCAGCTTCAGGATCGTGTCCCAGTCAGGCGCGGAATGGTCGAAGTCCTTGTACAGCGACCACTTGACCGCGCGGCGTCCGCGCTCGACCTCCTCGCGCAGCTCCTCCGGGAAGAACCGCTCGTCGACATGTCGCTCGTGCGCCAGGAGGACGTCGTTCAGCGGACGATCATAGCGGTTCCAGCACGCGATGGCGGGGAAGCAGTCGAAGCGCGAGAAGCCAAGCGCCACGTTGTCCACCAGGTAGTCAAGCATCCGCGCGCGCGTGACCGCCCACGGCTCGCGGTCCTCGTAGGCGCGAAAGATCCGTTGGACGCCCTCCTTCAGCGCCGCGTTCGAGAGGCCCGTCTCAGGATCGCTCACGTCCGTCCGCCACTTCCATTCGAGGTAGAGCGGCATGTTCGTGAGCGTGGCGGCGGGCGGCGCCTTCCGCTGGGGCACGACCCACTCCTCGCCGCGTCCGAACGCGCCAAAGGCCGCAAGCGACAGAACCGTCAAAAGCTTTTTCATCGGCATTTCCTTTCTCCTCACCGCGCCGTCCTCACCGCGCCGCGCCGCCCCAGCTCGTGTCTCCGCTCTTGCCCATGTTCTCGAAGCGCGCGCCCTGTCCCGGATGGCGGATCGCCGTCAGGTATTCGAGGTAGAACGCCTGGTTCCCGGCCTCGGAGATCGAGTCGCCGAAGAGGCCGATCCGCTCGTCCGCGCGAAACGGCGTCGGCGCCGTCGCGGCCATCGCCGTCGCCGAAACGGTCATTGCGACCGCAAGCAGTCCACTCAGTTTCAGTTTCATCATTTTCGTTGTTCTCCTGTTTGGTTTATGTATTCATGAATTTTTCACGCAGAGCCGCAGAGGTTTCACACGGAGGGACGGAGGCACGGAGACTGGCCGGAACGCTCCGTGCCTCCGTGGCTCCGTGTGCGTTTGCTACCCCAAAGGCTCTGCGGCCTCTGCGCCTCTGCGTGAGAGTGCATTCTTTCAACGCAAAGAACGCAAAGGTCTTGACGCAAAGATCGCAAAGGCTGTTGACGGCAACCAAGCAAAGGCCTTTGCGTACCTTTGCGTCTCTCCCCCTTCGCGTTCTTTGCGTCAAAACACGTTCGCGGGGTTCGGCGCTGCGCGCAAACACGAAACGCCACCGCCGCGAAATCGCGCGTCGCGCGATTGAGGCCACGCAAACGCCGTCGGGCCTGATGCCGACGGCATCGCCCGCCGCCGCTCGCGAGCCCTCCCCCTTCGGGTTTGCGCGGCGGTGTCGGCACGAACGCGCACCGAAGGTGCGACACAAAAACCGTTCGCCCACCCGTCGATTCACGAAAAGGCTTTCGCCCCCACATCGACACTTCATAGAAACATGCGTTCCTTTCCTGGACAAGTGATGTCTCACACGGAGGCACGGAGCCACGGAGAATGACTGGTGGCAGTCGGCTGTTGAGACTCCTATCCTAACATCGTGCAGAAACTCCGGGCCTCCGTGGCTCCGTGTGAGACTTTCTACTGATAGACGGATTTCCATATCAGCAGCCTCATGCAGAGTCGGGGAGTACGACGAACCTCTGCGTGCTCTGCGCCTCTGCGCGAACTCTTGAGACAACACCGAATCAAGGCTTCGAGAGAAAGCGCGAAGCCATTTCGTGCTTCGACGTAAGACAGTCCGCGTGTTCGTGTCCGCGCCTCGCGCGGCGTTCGTGCCCGTCGGCGCGGCGCAGCCCGAAGGGGTGCGGACGGCGAGGCGGCGGCGGACGAAGCCGCAGGCTTCAGTCCCGATGACGCTTCGCCGCCCACACTCGGCGGAACGCCGAGGCCGCACCGACGGTTTCGTGTTCAGCGTCGCAGACGCCACTCTCTGCCGCAGTCGAACCATTCCCCTATCTTTCCACCACATAATGGAACGTCGCCGTGCCATCGCGACCGGCAGTCGCCGCCGTGAACCGCAGGCTCCCGTCCTCGTACTGCGCAGGGACGGCATACCGCACCGCGCCCGCCTCCGAAAGCGCGAAGACCTTCCAGTCCGCCGCCGGCAGGGTCAGCGACACGTCGGCCTCGGCCTTGCGCACGAGCTGCGGCGCGCGGCCCCAGTCGAAGAGGATCTTCCGCGACGCGTCCGTGAACGTGATGCCCGTGTTGACCGTATCGACCAGATGCACGAGCAGAATCTTCTTGGCGTCGCCAATCGTCGCGCCGTCCAGCGCGCTGACCCAGAGCGCCGTCGGCTCGCGGTCACCGGTCCGCACGCGCAGCGGCCCCGCCGCAAACGCGCCGCCTGGCACGTGGCCGCCGCACGTGCGCGGCGTCTCGACGACGAACATCCCCTTCTCCGCGTCGATGCGCACCGCCCCGCCGCACGCGGACGGCAGCGGATCGTCCGCGCCGAGGCCGAGCGCGCGCCGCCGCACGGCGTCCAGGCTCTTGTGCGCGTAGTCGTCCGGATAGCGGAAGACCTCGCGCACGCCGTCGGGCAGGGCGTCCGCCGCCGTCGCCGTGCCGACCTTGCCGTGCCACGTGAGCCAGTTGAGGTGATGCCACGTGTCCTCGGACGGCCCGACGTCCGCCGGACGCGCGAAGACGTCCTTCGGGACAACGCTCGCGAACTTCTTTCGCGCCTCCGGGAGGTCGCCGCGCAGGTAGAGGCAGACGGCGGCCAGGTCTGCCGCGCGCATCACAGGGTCGCCTGCCATGACGAACGCCCCGAGCGCCGCCGAGGCCGGGTCGGCATACTGCGTGCGGTCGCCCGCGAAGTCGAAGTGCCACAGCCCGCCCCAGCCCTGGAACGCCGCCGCCGCGCCGACGAACAGGCCCTGCCCCACGCGATACGGGTTGGGCGCGCAGTAGTTCCACTCGGTGACCGTGAACGGCTTGCCCCACTCCTTGGCGAACGAAGGGAAAACCGCGCCCATCGCGTTCTGCACGGGGTTGCCCGTCCCCGCCGTGGACGGCGGCTTCCAGTTCTGCCCGAGGAAGTTCGGATGGTCCTGGTAGAAATGCCCGTCCACGTAGTCGTAGGGCTTCACGCGCGCCAGCCGCGTGTGCATCGGATGGAACACGCCGTTCATGTCGCAGAGAAGCGCCTTGCACCCCAGCTCCTCGCGCAGGAACTGCCGCGTCCGCCGGGCGAAGCGCCGTTCGACGTCCGAGAGGAACAGCTTGAAGGCGACGGCGTGCCGCGTCGGCGCCATGACGTTTTCGGGGAAGTTCTCCGGTATGTCCGCGTAGTCGGCGGGCGACGTCTCCCGCTTGACGGCCAGCCACCTCTTCCACGCCGTCCGCCAGGCCTCGAAGCCTTCGAGGCGCGCCGTGTCGGCGCCGAGGCAGCCCTCGTTCACGAGCGAGATCCAGCCGAGCGCCGGCTCCTCCGCGAGCGACCGCCCCGTATAGACGTTCCTGTGCGCGAGGAAGTTCCGCGCGAACGCCAGATAGTTGGAGTAGACGCCTTCATGGACCTGCACGAGCGCCTTGAAGTCCCCCATCCCGATCAGCCCGTTGCGGTCGAAGCCGACGCTCCGCCACGTGATGTTCCAGCTGCGCGAGCAGAAGAGGTCGGTCGTGAGGTAGAGCCCGTTCGCGACGCACGCGGCGACGAGCGCGTCGAAGCGCGCCATCTTCACGGGGTCGGGCGTGATGCCGTCCGGCGCGCGCTCCAGCAGCTCAGACTCCTGATGGTGGATGCGCACGGCGTTGTAGCCCATCCGCGCGAGGCGCACGGCGAGCGCATCCGCCTCAGTCTTCGTCTCGGGACAGAGCGCGCGCGTGCAGAGGTTGACGCCGTAGAAGCGCGCCGGCACGCCCGGACGCCCCTCGAACGCGAAGTCATCCCCCCTCGCGACGATCCGCCCCCATTTCCCGGCGGGGGCGCCCGTCGGGCGCATCGCCGAGAAGTCGAGCGGCGAGCCGGCGAGAACCGTCTTCGCGGGCTTGAACGGCACCCAGCCCTTCCCGCCGGAGATGACGTAGTTGCCGTCCGGCCCGACCGTGAGGCCGCCCGGCGCGGAAACCGCCAGGGCCACCGCCGCCGTCACGCCCGGCGCGGGACGACCCGCCATCGGAACGCACAGGATCAGCTTGCCGCCGATCTTCGGGTCGCCGGACATCTCCACGCCGACGGGACGCGGCGCGCCGAAATCGACGGTCATCCGCTCCTGTCCGTGCACATCGAACAGCGTCAGCCGCCGCACGGCGCGGTCGAAGCAGCGCGACTTCGGGTTCACGACGGGAATCTCGATTCGCGCGCCGTCCGCGACGAGCGCGCCGCCCGCGTAGTCCTCCAGCGGCAGCGTGCCACGCAGTTCCAGCGCGGCGCACGTCGCCGCCGCCTGCGGCGTGAGCGTCCATTCCGCCCGCACCGCGCCCGCCGCGTCGGCGAACGAACACCGCCCGTCCACGTCTCCCTTCGCCCCCGCCTTCAGCGGAATGAAGCACGTCCGGTTGCCGTCCCTGTCCGGCTTGAGGCCGTCCGCCGCCTCGCGCACCTCCCACGTGCCGTTGCGCACGACGTAGGCGCGCGGACGGAACTCGGCCCCCGCGCACGGGACGCGCAAAATCGCCCCGTAGGCGGGCCGCGCCTCGTTTGCCGCCGGACGCGGGGGCACGTCCGCAAACGCGCCCGGTGCCACGAAAGCCAGAAGCCCCAACAGGCATGTCGCCGAATAGAGTCCTTTCATCTGCATCAGATTTCCTCCTCACTTGATCAGGAACAGCAGACCGCGACGCACCTTCGCGAGAACGGTGTTGCCCTTGATCTTAAACGTCACCTTGTCCGTCGCGGTTCCATTCAGCCGGCACGTCCACCCCGACAGGTCTGTCGTCCCCGCAAGGCTCGTGGCCCGCGCGACGACGTAGGAATGCCGCGTGTCGGCGAGCAGCGTCTCCTCCGTCTCGGCGAAGCAGACCGTCGCCGTCGTCGGCAGGGTCAGCGTCCCCGTCATGTCAATCGCCGGCGTCTCGCGCGTACAGCTGAGGACGGCGTGCTCGGCGAGCGCGAGCGCGCCGGGGCCGAAGACCGTGCCCGTGAAGCCCGAAGCCGATGCCGCCCGGATCGCACCGCTGACGGAAGCGAAGACCTCGCCCGCGCCCGCAATCCCCGCCACGGACGTCGGCGCCTGAAGACGAAGCGCGGCCCCGGCCTCGACGACGACGGTCGAGCCGTCCAGCACGCCCGGCACGGCCCCCGTCTCCAGCGACTGCACGAGGCGGCGAACCTGCGCGGCGTCCAACGCCTCGGCGAAGACCTGCACGTCGTCAAGCTTGCACTCAAAATGGCTGGCCTTGGCCGGATTGTAGGCGACGTAGACCGTGCCGTTCGCGTCGATGTCGGGCGTCACGTTCGATTCGCGGCTGACCTGAACACCGTCCTGATAGCACGTCAGCGTCTGCGTGTTCGCCTCGTAGACGAACGTGCTCGTCACGTAGCTGTTCGCCAGAATGCCGTCTGACGTCTGCTTCTCGGGGTCCCCGGACGTCTTGTCCTTCCACGCAGAACCCAGACGGCGTGGGTAGCTCCCGTTGCCGATGCGGAAGAACTTCCCCGCCGTCGTGACGTCGCCCATCGAGAACAGGTCGAGGCCCTGATCGCCGCCCGTACCGGACAGGCGGACGTTGACCGTGAACGACGCGCTGCCGGACGGGAAGTTCGCGGGCAGACCCGCGCCGTTCCATTTCAAGTAGGCGCCGTCCTTCGTGAATCGCGCGGCATGGCCGTAGTCGTCCGCGTCCGACGTCAGGCTCAGCGTCCCGCCGACGGACTCAAGGTCGTAGCCGTTGCCGCTTGTGTCCTTGCCCGGATTCTCCGCGTCGTTGAACGCCCAGCGCGCAACCGGCGCGGGGTGCGCCGCAGACTCCGCCGTCGGCGCCGGAAACGGCTCGTCGTGAAGCGCTTTCACCTCGTCATCCGACAGCGCCCGGTTGAAAACCAGCAGCTCATCGTAGTCGGCGACAACCTTTGTTCCGATGAAAATTGCCGTGTTCCCCAGATTCCAGTCCCGTGTCCTCGTTCCGACAGGCTCTCCGTTCGCGTAAAGCGTCAGCACGGAACCGTCAAACGTAAGGGCGTACTGCCGCCACACCCCGTTCTGCCACGGGCTCTGCCACACCCAGCCTCCCTGAAGGGTCAAGAGGGAACCCAGCGCGTAGCCGTCTGCGAACGTGGCACCCATGATGACAACATTCTCTGTCGTCTCCGTCCAGTTGCCCAAATGGAGAAAGTTGCCGCGATTTGTCCAGGTGTCTGTCTTGTCCGTGCGCACCCAGAACGAAATCGTGAACGGTGTCCTCTCCTTGATGAAGGTTTTCGCCGTCGTCTGCATCCGCGACGCGCCGTCGAAGCGGACGGCGCGCGAGCCGCCCAAGCCGTCCGCGACGGCGACGGGCGCCCCGGCCGAGACTTTCAGGTCATTCGCGCCCAGCTCATCCGTCGTGAGGTCGCTGTCGAACGAGTAGCGGCTGACGAGCCCCGCCGGATAGCCCGAAAGCGCCGTGCCGGCCGTGTCGGCGGCAACGAGCGTGCCGGACTTGACGCGCACCGTCCCCGTTAGCGCGTTCGCGCCCGACAGCGTCAGTGCCTTGCCGGGCGCGTCCAGCGCGAGCGTCCCCGCGCCCGACAGCCGCGCGCCGTACGCGCCGCCGTCCGTCACCGTCAGAGTCTTGCCGTCGGCAATCTCGATGCCGCCGGCGGCCGCGTTGCCGGACACGTCCGCAACCGTCTGATCGCGCGCGACGACGAGCGTCCCCGTCTCCTCATTGACGATCTTCGCCTGTGGGCCGAGCGCACCCGTCACGTTCACCCGCGTCTCGCGCAGACGGAGCGTGCCCGTGAAATCGGGCGAATCGCCGGACAACGTCCACGTCTCCCCGCCGCGCAGGGTGAACGCCCCCGCACCCGCCAGCGCGCCCGCGAACGTCCCCGCCGCACGCTTGACCGTCGCCGTCACGCAGCTGTCCAACGCAAGGCGGTCCGCCGCGCTTTCGGACGTGAGACGGCACGTCGTGAACGATTTCTCGGCCGTGGCCCGCGCGCCGTTCCGCAAGGCGAGTTCGCCGCCCCCGTTGGCTTTCAGTCCGGCTTTCAGGGCGGCGACCACGCCGTCCAGCGTCAGGACGCCGCCACCGTAATCGCCCGTCCACACGTCGTTCAGCCACAGCGTCCCGCGGCCCGTGACAGTGACGCGCCAACCGTCCCATCCCCAATAATTGCCGACCTTGAATCGCGCATCCACTGTCGTTCCTGCCGGGATCTCGATCGTCCCGGACGCGGGCACGGCCGTCTTGTCCGACGTCCACGCGACCGTCCCCCTGTCCGCGCCGAACGTGACGGCTCCGAACCTCGTCGTCGCGTCGTTGTGGATCGTCGTTCCGCCCGCGAGCGCCGTGAAGTCGAAATCGTTCGCCTCTGACCAGTTGGGCGTCACGTTCCAGTTGGCGGCGTCGCTCCATGAGGAGCCGTCACCACCGCCCGTCCAGACGAGCGTTTCCGCCCAGAGGCCACCGGCGGCCATTCTCGCCACCAGCGCGATCCAACACCGACTCATCTGCTGCTTCATCTTCAGTCTTTTCATTTTTGTTCCTTTCGTTGTTTCTTTATTGGACGAAAATGCGATTGCTAAACACGGACAGTCTCACACGGAGCCACGGAGAGACGGAGCGTTTCTGACTCCGTGCCTCCGTTCCTCCGTGTGAGACTGAACCCTGTCTCAGCGAGACAGAATCCTGTCGCACAACAGGCGAACAGCATAAGCGCGCAGAGAGCCATCAGAAGGCCCTCTGCGGCGTTTTCAAATAGTGTGTGTGTGTGTGTGGGGGGGGGGGGGGGTATTGGAACCGTGCGCAAACGCGGCAGAAAGCGCCCCGGCCACCGTCTCGGCAGCCGTCGCTCCACCCGCGCAGTTCTCCGCAAGAAATGTCCTTCTCGTGTTCATGCGCGATATTATATCATAAATTTTGCGTCTTGTGAGGAAATGATTCGCAAAAACTTTCGGAAGCGATTCGCACGGCTGGCGAGAAGCTGGCGAGAAGGAGGATAATACCTGTCGCAGTGCGGCATGCGACCACGAAACGCCACCGCCGCGAAGCGTCGTAGGAATGCGTGCCTCACATGAAACGGGGAATGTCTCACACGGAGATACGGAGGCACGGAGGGAAAGCGGATGCAGTCGGTCGATGTTGCGCACCACGACTCCCCCAACCCTACCACTCGAACCCTACCACTGGGGTCAGACACTCTTTAGCAGACACTCTTTAGCACGGAATCAAGAATTTCAACGCAAAGTTCGCAAAGGGTCTTGACGCAAAGTCCGCAAAGGCTTTGCGTTACTCTCTGCGCTCTTGGCGTCAAAAAACGTCGCGATCCCATCGTTTCGTGTTCGCGCGCAGAGCCGCCGAGCACGCAGAGATTCGTCCGACGCCTCTGCGTCTCTGCGTGAAGCAACGTCTCACACGACGAAACGGAATTGTTCTCACACGGAGAGACGGAGACACGGAGGGAAAGCGGATGCGGCGCATACCGTCAGGTTTTCGCCGCGCCGAACATGACGCCCAGCAGAAGGAACGCCACGACGGCGGGCAGCGCGACAAGCGCGGCCAGACCGACATACGCCCACGGCACGGCACCGCCTTTCGAGAGCGCATCGGAGAGATAGTAGTTTCCGACCGCCGGCAGCAGCGCCAGGAAGACGAGGCCGACCGCCGAGGCGGCGGCGTTCGCCTTGAACCGCAGGGCAAAGGCCGCAGACGCGGCGAGGAGGACAAGCGCGGGGCAGGTCAGCAGCAGCGCGACCGGCAGATACCGCACCAACTGTCGCGGCGCGAGCGCAAGTGCCGCGCCGCCGAACAGGAGCGCGAGCAGGAACGCGAAGACAAATGACGTGAGGACGAAGCGGCAGCGCGCGAAGCGGTTCAGGGCCGCCGCGACCACAAGCGGCAGTAGGATGACCGCAACGCCCGCCGCGAGCGCCGGGCCGAAGAGGCGCGCAATGTCGCCCGTCTGCGCGGCGAGGCGTCCGCCGACGGATGCCCCCCAGACGATCGTCAGCTCCGTGCCGAAGACGACCGTCGCGAACACGAGGTAGGCGACGAACGCCCCCGCCGTCTTCGCGAGGAAGAAGCCGCCGCGCGAGACGGGATGCGCGAGCGCCATCTCCAGCGTCCCCGACTCGACTTCGCGACGGAACGCGCCAATCGTGCCGAAGACCGCGAGAACGCATCCGCAGACGAACAGCGAGGAAAACCCGGCGTCACGCGCCATCCGCGTCGGCTCGCCGAACTGGTGGTAGTGGAACGCCGGCGCGAAGACCGTCAGCGCCAGCGCCGCGAGCAGGACAAGCAAAGACAACGGCTCCGAGAGAACCTCCAGAGCCGTCGCCTTCAGAATTGAGAGGGACTTTCTCAAAAGTACTGGACGGTCGTGTTTTCGTAGAGGAACCACGCGAGCGCGCCAATGACGACGCACGCCGCGACCTGCACGAGCGCCGAGAGCGTCCAGAGCCAGGCGGGGCCGTCATTCGCCGCCGCCGTCGTGGCCGTCGGCGACGCGACCGCCGCGAGCGGCATCTCCGGGATGTCGGCGATGTCCGCCACCGCCGGTTCGGACGGTGCGCCTTCGGCTGTCGGCGCGGCCGGCGCCCCTGCGGGCTTTGCGG
This sequence comes from uncultured Kiritimatiellota bacterium, assembly GCA_934635045.1. Classification (GTDB taxonomy): domain Bacteria; phylum Verrucomicrobiota; class Kiritimatiellia; order RFP12; family UBA1067; genus UBA1067. The sequence goes on from CAKTZA010000028.1 coordinate 14,592, forward strand.
CTGCCGACACTGCGCCCGGACGCTTGATGCCGAACTTGCCGGCCGGACGCACGGCACTGCCCGGTCGGGCGATGCGCAGCGTCTTGCGCTGCGTAATCGTCGCGGCACCGGACGCCTCCGCACCTGCGGCCGCCGGAGCCGCCGATTCGGGAGCCGCCGCAGGAGCCGTCTCGGCCTTGGGGGCGGTCGCCGCCGTCGGGATGTCGATCGGCCGCTTGATGCGAATCGTCTTCATCGGCGCGTGCTCGTCCTTGACGGGCGCGACGCCCATCGCGTCCGACAGCGAGATGCGGGCCGTCTTGTGCTTCGCGGCTTCCTTCTGGGCCTCGCTCATCGCTGCGTCGGCGATGATGCCCGTCTTGCGCAGGATCGCCTGCTGCGGAATCTGCTGGGTGATGCCCTTGAGCTTCTGCGTGACCGTCTTCAGCTGCTCCATCGGCTTCGGCAACTCCACGGCCGGCGGCGTCACCGCGTCACGCGCAATCGCCTTCGCCTCGACCGTCGGGAGCTTCCCGACGCCCTGCGCGTCAATCGCCACGGGCGCGGCCGGCTTCGGCGGTTCGGCCGCCGGGGTCGCGGCAGCCACCGGGGCAGCAACAGGCTTCGGCACCGCCGCCGGTGCGGCGACAGGCGTCACGGGCTTCGGCAGCGGCGCGGCGGCAATCGTCGCGCCCGGCTTGTGGATGACGGGCTTCGGCGGGAGCTTGATGCCCGGACGCAAGGCCGAGACCGTCGCGCCCGGATGGGGCGGAAGCTTCAGGCCCGGCTTCAGGGCCGAGGCCCCCACACCGGGCTTCGGCGGCAGTTTCAGCCCCGGCTTCAGCGCGGACACGGTCGCGCCCGGCTTCGGCGGCAGCTTCAGGCCCGGACGCAAAGCCGAGACGGTCGCGCCGCCCGGCACGGGCTTGCGCGCAATCGGGTTCAGCTTCAGCGTCGACGCCAGCGGCGCGGCCGGCTTCGCCAGCGGATCGGCCTTCGGCGGCTCCGCCGCGACCGGTGTCATCTCAACTTCTTCTGCCATGACTGCCCTCCTTGATTAGATTAAACCGCCATCACTTCGGCTTCCTTGGCCTTCAGCTCGGCGTCGATCTTCGCGATGCCGTCGTCCGTCGCCTTCTGGATCTTCTCCAGCGCGGACTTCAGGTCGTCCTCGGAAATCTTCTTGTCCTTCTCCAGCTTCTTCGCGGCGTCGTTCGCGTCGCGGCGGACGTTGCGCATCGCGACCTTCTGGGCCTCGGCCTGCGTCTTCGCCGTCTTCACGATCTCCTTGCGGCGCTCCTCGTTCAGCTCCGGGACGGTGATGCGCAGCACCTTGCCGTCCGTCTGCGGCGTGACGCCGAGGTTCGCCGCGAGAATCGCCTTGTTGATCGCGTCGATCGTCGTCGGGTCGAACGGCGTGATCTTGATCTGGCGCGGCTCCGGCGTCGAGATCGTCGCGATGTTCTTGATCGGCATCTTCGAGCCCCACGCCTCGACCTGCACGCCATCGACCATCGCCGGCGAGGCCTTGCCCGTGCGCAGGCCCGCGAACTGGGCCTTCAGCGCCTCGAAGCTCTTGTTGATCTTCGTCGTCGTGTCGTTCAGCACTTCAGAAACGGTTTCCATACGTGTTCTTCCTTACTTCTTACTTTTTCCTTCTTACTTCTTACTTTTTCCTTCTTACTTCTTACCTGCTTCAAACTTCTTTCAGTTCACGATCGTCCCGACCGTCTTGCCCGCGACGGCGGCCTCCAGGGCCTTCTTGTCGAAGAAGTCGAAGACGATGATCGGGATGTGGTTCTCCATGCAGAGCGCAAACGCGGCGGAATCCATCACCTTCAGGTGCTTCTCGATCGCCGTCTCGTACTTGAGCGAGGCGTACTTCGTCGCCTTCGGGTCCTTCTTCGGGTCGGCCGTGTAGACGCCATCGACCTTCGTCGCCTTCAGGAGCGCGTCCGCCCCGATCTCGCTCGCCTTCAGGGCGGCCGCCGAGTCGGTCGAGAAGTACGGGTTGCCCGTGCCTCCGCCGAAAATGACGACGCGCCCCTTCTCGAAGTGGCGGAGCGCGCGGCGCTGGATGAACGGTTCGGCGAGCTTCGGCATCTCGATCGCCGTCATGACGCGCGTCGGCACGCCGATCGACTCCAGCGCGTTCATCATCGCAAGCGCGTTGATGATTGTCGCGAGCATGCCCATCGAGTCGCCCGTCACGCGGTTGACGCCCTGGCCCGCGCCCGTCAGGCCCCGGAAGATGTTGCCGCCGCCGAGGACGATGCCGACCTCACAGCCCATCGCGTGGATCTTCTTCACGCGCGCGGCCATGAACGCCAGCTTTTTCGGGTCGATGCACTCGCCCGTTTCCTTGTCGCCAAGGACTTCGCCGGAGAGCTTCAGGAGGATCCGGCGGTATTTCAGTTTACGAGAAGGTTTTTTCACAACGGGAATTGTACCAAATCAAGGATGAAATGGCAATGCCCCCGCGAAAGGCGGAGGCAGTGCGCCGCACGTTAGGCCTCCAGCTCCGCGTGGAGCTTCGCGACGAAATCGGGCAGCTTCATCGCGCCGAGGTCGCCGTCCGCACGGGAACGGACGGAGATCTGCTCCGCCGCCTCGTCGCGCGGCCCGACCACGACCTGATACGGCACCTTCATGAGCGTCGCCTCGCGGATCTTCGCGCCAAGCTTCTCGGCGGACGCATCGACCTCGACGCGGAAGCCCGCCGCGCGCAGGGCCGACTGGATCTTCTTCGCGTAGGCCATGGCCTTGTCGGAGATCGGCAGGATGCGCACCTGCTCCGGCGCGAGCCAGAGCGGGAACGCGCCCGCGTAGTGTTCGATCAGGATGCCGAAGAAGCGCTCGATCGAGCCGAGCAGCGCGCGGTGCACCATGTAGGGCTGATGCTCCTTGCCGTCGTCGCCGACGTAGGTGAGGTTGAAGCGCTCCGGCAGGTTGAAGTCGAACTGGACGGTGCCGAGCTGCCACGGGCGGCCGAGCGCGTCCTTGATCTTCATGTCGATCTTCGGGCCGTAGAACGCGCCGCCGCCCTCGTCGACCTCGTAGCTCATGCCCTCCTGGTCAAGCGCGTCCCGCAGGGACTGCGTGGCCTGCTCCCAGCGCGCGGGGTCGCCGACGGCCTTCGCGGGTTTCGTCGAGAGGTACGCCTGGATCTCGTGGAAGCCGAACTTGCCGAGCATCTTCTTCGCGAACTCGACCGTATCCTTGATCTCCTGCACGATCTGCTCGGGCGTGCAGAAGATGTGCGCGTCGTCCTGCGTAAAGCCGCGCACGCGGAAGAGGCCGTGGCGGACGCCGTCCTTCTCGTAGCGGTAGACCGTGCCGAGCTCGGCGTAGCGGAGCGGCAGGTCGCGGTAGCTGCGCTTCTCGAACTGGTAGCACTGGATATGGAACGGGCAGTTCATCGGCTTCACGTAGTAGTCCTGCACGTAGGCGTCCTGACCTTCGCCCTCCTGCACGTGCATGACCGGGAACATGCCCTCCTTGTAGAAGCCAAGGTGGCCTGAGGTCTCCCAGAGGTTCGACTTGCCGACATGCGGCGTGTAGACGATCTCGTAGCCCGCCTCGTAGTGCTTCCGCCGCCAGTAGTCCTCGATCGCGACGCGGACGCGCGCCCCGCGCGGCAGCCAGTGGGCGAGGCCGGGGCCGACCTGCTCGGTGATCGTGAAGAGCTTGAGCTGCTTGCCGAGGATGCGGTGGTCGCGGCGCTTCGCCTCCTCCGCGCGGGCGACGATCTCGTCGAGCTCCTTCTGGTCCTTCGCGACGATGCCGTAGACGCGCTGGAGCATCTTGTTCTTCTCGTCGCCGCGATAGTAGCTGCCGGCGATCTTCGTGAGCTTGACGACGCCAATCTGCTTCGCGTGCTCGACGTGCGGCCCCCGGCACATCTCGACGTAGTCGCCGACCGCGTAGGTCGAGATCGGCCCGCCGTCGGCGATGACGTCCTGAAGGCGCTCCAGCTTGTACTTCTGGCCCGCGAGGAGGGCCTTCGCCTCGTCGGCCGTGACCTCCTTCTTCACGAACGGCTCGTCGAGCGCGATGAGGCGCGCGATCTCGGCCTCGATCTTCGGGAAGTCCTCCGGCGTGATGCGGTGGGGAAGGTCGAAGTCGTAGTAGAAGCCGTCGTCCGTCGCCGGCCCGATGTCGACCTGCACGTCGTCAAAAAGGTTCATGACCGCGCGCGCCATCATGTGCGCCGCGGAATGCCGTCTCTGCTGCTCGCTGATCTCTGCCATGTTTTCTCCTTGGAAAGTCCGAGTATTATATCAAAATTCAGCGGCGTTCGGACGCCATCTCGTCCAGAAGGCCAACCGCGAGCTTCACGAGCTCGACGCACGGACGCTTCCGATAATAGGCGGGCGTACGGGTCTCCGGCGCGCCGCCGACCGTCGCGCCCGTGCCCGCCAGCAGCTCGCGGCAGACGATCGAGCCGGTTTCGGCCCTGAAGCGCGCGCAGAAGTCCTGGATCGCCGGATACGCCGCCGCCTTGTCCGGCCCGAAGCGCATGCCGAGCACCATCGCCGCCGCCGAGACGGCGCCGCAGACCTCGCGCATGCGGCCGACGCCGCCGCCGAGACCGCAGGCCACGCGCCGCGCCAGCTCCTCGTCAAGCCCGAACTCGTCCGCGAACGCGGCGAAGACCGCCTGCGAACAGTTGCATCCGCTCCTGAAGAGCGCTTCCGCCTTTTCAACACGGTTCATTCCGAAAATTCTTTCTCCGTTCCCTGTTTCCTGCGCGCCTTGCGCTATCCGATGGAGGACGACACCTTGAAGACGGCCATGAGGATCGCGATCGCGACGAAGCCGACGACGCCGGCGATCGCGACGATCAGGATCGGCTCCAGCGCGTTCGTGAACGAGACGATGTTGCGGTCCATGTCCTTCTGGTAGCGCTTGCCGATGTGCTCCAGCGACGACGCCATGTCGCCCGCCTGCTCGCCGACCGCGAGCATGTCGGTCATCATGCGCGGGAACGCGCCGGACGAGGCGAGCGGCCCGGAGATCGACGTGCCGTCCGTCACGCGCTGGCGCGCCGTCCGCAGCGCGTCGCCGATCACGGCGTTGCCGCACGTCTCCTCGCAGATCTTGAGCGCCTGAAGAACGTTGACGCCGTTCGTGAGCAGCGTCTTGAGCGTGTAGGCGAGCGACGAGTACGCGCCCGCCGCGACGATGCCTCGGATGAGCGGCGCGCGGAGCTTCCAGCCGTCGAGCGCGCGGACGCCCGCCGCCGTCCGGATCCACCGCCGAAACCACCAGACGAACGCGGCGACGCCAATCGCCATGAGCCAGCCGTAGTGGATGAGCGCATCGGACATTCCGATCAGGATGCGCGTCGGCAGCGGCAGCGCCGCGCCAAGCGAGTCGAACACCTTCTGGAACTGCGGGATGATCCAGACGAGCGCGCCGATGACGGCGACGACGCCGAAGCAGAGCACGATGACCGGGTAGGTGAGCGCGCTCTTGATCTTGCCGCGCATATTGTCGTCACGCTCGTAGTGCTCGCCGAGGCGGCGCAGCACCTCGACCATCGCGCCCGACGCCTCGCCCGCGCGCAGCATATTCGAGAACAGCGGCGGGAACGTCTTCGGATGGTGCGCGCAGGCGTCGGAGAAGCTCTCGCCGCGCACGATGCGGTCGCAGAGGTCCTGGCAGATGAACTTCTGCCCCGAGCCGTCCTCGCCCTGGTTCGCGAGCGCCTGCAGGGCCTGGCCGAGCGTCATGCCGGCCTCCAGCAGGTCGGCGAGCTCCGAGACGAAGAGCAGCACCTCGACGCGCTTCATGTCGGTCTTCGCCTTCGCCCCGCCGAGCTGCATGTTCCAGATCGACGCGGACGCCGGCGTCTTCGCGGCGGCGGGCTTCGCGGACGGCGCAGACGCGGCCGCAGTCAAGACTGCGGCCGCCGTGCCCGAAGGCGATTTCCTCTTCGCGTAGCCCATTGACGGGTATTATACCATAATCTCAGAGAAGCCCCGTCTCGATGTGGATCGAGAACGTCTTCCCCGGCGCGAGGTACTTCTGCTCCTTGTGCGCCTGGCAGAAGAGACGGCCCTTGTGCTCCGCCGTCGCCGGCAGGCACATGCCCATCGCGTCCTCCTGCTCCGTGCGCGCGATCCAGCGCGTCGCGTAGGGAAGCTCCGACGGACGGTACTTCACGAAGACGCCGCCCTTCTTGCCGGGGTAGACCTGCTTGACGACGGCCCAGCCCTTCGCGTCCGCCTTGTGGAAGTAGCAGTTGACGATCTCGGGACGGTAGCTCTCGCCCTTCGCGCCGACCGTGGCCTGCGCCGTGTAGTCCTTCTCCAGCACGTCGAGGAAGCGGTTCGTCGCGTCGGCCCACGGCTTGTAGTACCCCTCCGGCACCTCGCGGTTGACGATCGGCGGACGCTTCAGCGGCGACTCGACGATCTTCGAGCCGTCGACGGGGCGGTGGTTGACGTGGCAGAGGTAGTAGTACTCGAACGGGATGTCCTTGTGGTTCTTCACCTCGGCGGAGATCTCGATCTTCGCGGCGTTCTTGCGCAGGACGACCTTCGGCGAGAACGTGTAGTTGTAGGTGAAGCACATCGTGTTGCGGAACGTGCCCCCGACCGCGACGAAGTCGTCGCCGAACTCGAGGTACGCCTCCTGGTAGCGCGCGACCGGCAGCTCGGCGTGCCCGATGTGCGTGTCGGCGGGCGTCGGGTTGCCCATCGCCGTGAGGCCGCAGTGCATCATGAAGCAGCCGTAGCTCTCGCTGTAGCTCTTCTGGAAGTCCGCCGGCTCGTCGTACATCGACTTCATCGTCAGCTCGCGCCCGTCGAAGTCGCAGCGCCAGATCATCTGGCCGATCCACGGCAGGATCGTGAAGCTGCCGCGCCGGTTCGAGACCTTGAGCGCCTCGACGCCCGTCGAGTAGCGGAAGCCGACCGCCTTGAACTCGCCGCTTTCGGCCACGAGCGTGGGTTCCTTCGTGAAGACGAAGTTCGAGAGATTGATCTTCATGTCTGTGTGTTTCCTTTTTGTTGTGTGTTGTGCGTTTACTTTGAGCCAAGCGAAATGGCGACAAACGAGACGACGAGGACGGCCGTGCCGAGCGCCAGCATCGCCTTGGTCTTCGCGCTCGTGCCCCGCCATTCGCCGGTCAGGATGCCGACGATCGTCGAGAAGAAGATCGTCGAGGCCATCATCACCGCGAACGAGATGTACTTGAGGTCGCCCATCAGCGGCTCGCCGGCCTTCGTGCAGACGAACTGCATCACCCACAGGACGCCGATCGCGACGCACAGGAGCACGTTGCGGGCCGACGGCCGCGCATAGTCGCCGAACGTCCGGTGCGCGAAGTTCTGCTGGAGGCACCAGAGCGCCGAGACGGAGAAGCCGCCCCAGAGGACGACCATGATGACGGGCATGCCCTGCCAGGGGAAGAGCGCGCCCTCGGCGACGGCGCCCGCCTTGACGGCCGCCGCGTAGGCCGCCGACTCGATTACGCCGCCGGACTGGAGCCCCAGGTTCATGCAGGCCGAGCAGACGCCCGAAATGACGGCGACGACCATGCCCTTCTTGAAGTCAAATTCGGCGACGGCCTTCTTCTTCTCCTCTTCCGGCAGCTCGTTCTCCTTGCACTTGCCGGCGAAGCCGACGAAGCCGATGCCCGCAAGCGAGCCGACGACGCCGGCGAGCACGATGACCTTGCCCATGACGAGGGCCCCCGTCGCGTCGAAGAGCAGCGACGCGGCCTGCCCGTTCATGACGGGCGGCAGGATCGTTCCCGTCGCGGCGCAGAGCCCGCAGCCGATCGCGAGCCCAAGCCCGATGCCGAGGTAGCGCACCATCAGCCCCCACGTGAGGCCGCCGACGCCCCAGAGCGCGCCGAAGAGGACGCACTTCGCGAGCACGGGCGCGGGCGCGGACGTGACGACCGCCCAGAAGTCCGGCACCATCAGGGCGCAGATCAGCGTCGGGCAGCAGATGTGCCCCACGAAGACGTAGACGAGCCACCACGTCTCGTACGCCCAGCCCTTGACGCCGCGCGCGGGGAGAAGAAACGTGGCGCCGGCGAGACCGCCGAGCGCGAAGACGCACATACCGAGAATGGATGACATGGATCGACCTTGCTTCCTTTGTTGTTCTGGGTGTGCATTGTACCATTCTCGCCCGCGTTTGGCAAGTCCACGCCGCCTCCGTGTCGCCGACGTCCGCCTCAGAGGCCGGTCGCGCGGAGATACGCGAGCCCGGCCGGCACCGTCGCGAACTTCCCGTCCAGCTGCGCGTCATAGGCGCGCTTCAGAAGCTCGCCGAAGCGCGGGCCGGGGCGGAGGCCGAGCGCGATCAGATGGCGCCCCTGCACGAGCGGCTTCGGCGCGGCGGCCTCGACCGACAGGCGGTGCGCCTGGTCGAGCAGCCACTGGCACGCCTCGTCGCCCGTGTTGTCCGCCGCCGCGACGCGCACGAGGGCCTCAATGCTGCACACCTGCGTCGCGAGCCGCCGAATCGCCGCGTCCGAGCACTGGGCGCGCCACATCGCGTACGGCCGCATGTGCAGGCGCACGAGCGGCGGCACGTCCCGCAGCAGCCGCTCCTCGCGCGTGAGCCGCCGCAGGAACGACTTCGCCGGCGCGACGCCCGCCTCGTCGTGTCCGAGCGAGCGGATGTGCCGTTTCACCGGGTCGTAGCGCGTGCAGTACGGCTTGCCGAAGTCATGGCAGAGGATGGCCAGCCCGACGAGCAGCGCCTCGTCCTTCGTGTCGTGTTCCGCGTCCCGCCGACGCGCGAAGCGGTTGAGGCAGTCGAGCGTATGGTTCCAGACGTCCCCTTCGGGATGCCATTCGGGATCCTGCCGGCAGCCGATGAGCCGCTTCAGCTCCGGGTAGTAGTTGACCCAGTTGACGGAGCGGAGGAACGCGAGCCCGTGCGAGATCCACACGCCCTGCACGAGCAGCTTCGACCATTCGCCCATCAGGCGCTCCGGGGCCAGGCCCTCCGGCGTCATGGTGCGGCAGAGCGCGATCGTCTCCTGCGCCGGACGCAGCCCGAAGCGCGCGATGAACTGCATGCCGCGCAGGACGCGCAGCGGATCCTCGGCAAAGTGCGGCGAGACGTGTCTGAGCCGGTACCGCGCGAGGTCGGCGCGCCCGTCCCACGGGTCGAGGATCTCGTCCGTCAGCGGATCGCGGTAAATCGCGTTGATCGTGAAGTCGCGCCGCGCCGAGGCCTCTTCGAGCGAGAGGTTCGGGTCGCACGACATCTCAAAGGCGCGGTGCCCAAGGCCGAGCTTCGTCTCGCGGCGCGGCAGGGCGACGTCAATGTCGTGGCCCTTGACCTTGAGGACGCCGAACGACGCGCCGACGAGATCGAGCGCGAACGCCTGCGCGAGCGTCGCCTTCAGCTTCTCGGGCGAAAGGCCGTAGACCTCGAAGTCGAAGTCCTTGGGCTGTCCGCCGAAAAGCCGATCGCGGACGCAGCCGCCGACGAGGAGCGCACGGCCGCCCGCGTCCCGGACGCGCCGGGCGACTTCGCGGACGGCCGGATCTTCCGCCGTGCTGTCGGGGGCCTTCACAGAACCTTCTTCAGCCGCTCGATCGCCTCCAGGACGTTCGCGCGCGAGTTGAACGCGCTGATGCGGATGTAGCCCTCGCCCGCCGCGCCGAAGCCGGCGCCCGGCGTCGTGACGACGTTCGCCTCCTTCAGGAGCCGGTCGAAGAACGCCCAGCTGTCGCCCTTCACGTCCACCCAGAGATACGGCGAGTCCGTCCCGCCCGTCACGGCGTAGCCGCGCGCGCGCAGCGCCTCCTTCATGAGCCGGGCGTTTTCGAGGTAGAAGTCGATCGTCGCCTTCGTCTCCGCCTGGCCCTCGGGCGAGTAGACGGCCTCCGCGCCGCGCTGCGTCAGGTAGGACGCCCCGTTGAACTTCGTCGTCTGGCGGCGCGTCCACATCGGGCGGAGCGGCACGGCCGAGCCGTCGGCGTTGTAGGCGACGAGGCCGTCGGGCACGACCGTGTAGCCGCAGCGGATGCCGGTGAAGCCCGCCGTCTTCGAGTACGAGCGGATCTCGACGGCGCACGTCTTCGCGCCCGCGCACTCGTAGATCGAGTGGGGGATGCCCGGCGTGCGGATGAACGCCTCGTAGGCCGCGTCGAAGACGATGAGGGCCTTCTTCGCGTTCGCCCAGTCGACCCACGCCTGCAGCTGGGCCTTCGTCGCGACCGCGCCCGTCGGGTTGTTCGGATAGCAGAGGTAGACAATGTCCGCCGCGCAACCGTCCGGCCCCGGCACGAAGCCGTTCGCCTGCGTGCATGGCAAGAGCTGGATGTCATGCCGCCCGGCCATCACGTTCGTGTCGACGTAGACGGGGTAGACGGGATCGCCGACGGCGATCTTGACGTCCGCGCCGAACAGCTCCTGGAAGTTGCCGCAGTCGCACTTCGCGCCGTCCGAGACGAGGATCTCGTCCGCCGAGATGTCGATGCCGCGCGCCTGGAAGTCGACGGCCGCGATCTTCTCGCGCAGGAAGGCGTAGCCCTGTTCGGGGCCGTAGCCGTAGAACCTCTCGCCCTTGCCGGCCTCGTCGTCCACGGCCCTGTGCAGCGCGACGATGACGCTCGGCGCCAGCGGCTCGGTGACGTCGCCGATGCCGAGGCGGATGACCTTCGCGTCCGGGTGCGCGGCCTGGTGGGCGTTCACGCGGTGGGCGATCTCGGCGAAGAGGTAGGTGGGCTTGATCCGGGCGTAATTTTCGTTGACGTGCAGCATGGTCTTTGGTTATTTTCTGGGTGAGTTCGGAACGGCTTTCGTGAGGCCCGGCTTGCCGCGCCGGGGCGCCGAGACGATCGGCTGGGACCGCTTGCCGTAATAGTTGCGCGCAACGATCTCGATCACGTATTCCCTGTCCTGCGGCAGGTCGGCGACGTCGAACCAGAAGAACTGGCTCTCCGGCTCGTACTTCGGCAGCTTCGCGTAGGCGGGCGAGAGGAAGCGCTTCACCATCGGCGCGGACCCGTCCTTCGGCACCGCGCGGATCTCGTAGTCGTAGACGCGCGTGCCGTCCGCAATCGTCGCGGACGGGAACTGGCACGTCATGACCGCGCACCAGTTGCCGTTGCGCAGGTTCGAGTTGCGCGTGTCGATCGCGATCGCGGCGTTCGGCGGAAACGCCGGCGCAAGGGAAAGCGCCGCGCGCGTCGCCGGGTCAAACGGCTTCTCGCGGCCGAGCGGCAGCGGCACAAGCCACGCCTCGGCCCCTTCGACGCCCTCTTCGAGGTCGCGCCGCTCGACGACCATCTCGTCACCGTAGAGCGAGACGACGTACCCTTGTCCGCCGCGCAGGTCGAAGCGGTCGGAGAGGATCGGCATCGCCATCGTCGAATGCTCCGAATCGCGTCGGCACGACCCGTTCTCGTGGCCGGACGGCGAATCCGCATAGGAGAGAGACGGCACGGAAATCTCCAGGCAGCCGGTCTGGCGGATGTTCCGCTCGTCGTTGAACGGCACGTGCTCGTGACCCGTGAACGCCACGGCGTTCGGCATCGTCTCCAGCACGCGCGTCACCGGCGCCACCGCCCCCGTCGTGCCGAGCGGCAGGTGCTGGAAGTAGAAGAACGGCCTGTCGCCCGTCAGCGCCGCCGCGTGCTCCTTCAGCCAGTCCGCCGCCGCCGTTTCGCTGCGGAACTCGGCGGAGACGAAGGAATAGCCCTTCACCGCGCGGCAGCGGACCGGCGCCCACGGCTCGCCCCAGATCTCCTCCCAGCACGCCTTCATGCCGAGCTTTTCGAGGTTCTCGTCCTCGCTGTACCCAAGCGCGTGCATCTCGACCGTCATGTCGCCGTACCACCAGCCCTCGAAGTCGTGATTGCCCGTGCAGAAAAGCGGCACGATGCCCGACCCGGCCATTTCGGCGTCCCACGCCGCCTTGACGAACGTCAGGCTCGACTTGAGCCCCCAGTCCGTGAGGTCGCCCGGACACACCACGGCATCGACGCCGCGCGACCGGAAGTAGCGGAGCGACCGCCGGAACAGCTTCGCCGTCTCCGGCGTCATGATGTGGATGTCGGAGATGACGCCGAGCCTCAGGTCGGGCGTCCGCCCCGGAAACACCGTCCGGCACCCGTTCAGCGCACCGAGCGCGACCAGGCCCTTGAGCACGTTTCGACGTGAAATCTGCTGCATATCTGCTGTCCTTTCCCTTCTGTGCGCCTGTCCGCCGTCAGCGGTCGACGCGCGCGCTGCCGCCGCCGACGAGCTTCTCGACGTCGGCCTTCGTCGCCATCGACGTGTCGCCCGGCGTCGTCATCGCGAGCGCGCCATGCGCCGCGCCGTAGTTGACGGCCTTCTCGGCGTCATCGAACGTCATGAAGCCGTAGATGAGCCCCGACGCGAACGAGTCGCCGCCGCCGACGCGGTCGTAGATCTCCAGCCCCGGACGCTGAATCGACTGGTGAAGCTCGCCCTTGTACCAGCAGATCGCCGACCAGTCGTTGACCGTCGCAGACTTCACCGAACGGAGCGTCGTCGCAACCGCCTTGAAGTTCGGATAGAGCGCGACCGCCTTGTCGATCATCTTGCGGAAGCCCATGATCGGCAGCGTCGTCATGTTCTTGTCGACGCCCTCGACCGCGATGCCGAGCGCGGCCGTGAAGTCCTCCTCGTTGCCGATCATGACGTCCACGTACTTCGCGATCTCGCGGTTGACCTCCTGCGCCTTCGCCTGTCCGCCGATGGACTTCCAGAGGCTCGCGCGGTAGTTGAGGTCATACGACGTCACCGTGCCGTGCCGCTTCGCGGCCTTCAGGGCCTCGATGCAGACGTCGGCCGTCGTCTCGGACAGCGCGGCGAAGATGCCGCCCGTGTGGAACCAGCGTACGCCCTCCTCGCCGAACAGCTTCTCCCAGTCGATCATGCCGGGCTTCAGCTGGCTGACGGCCGTGAGGCCCCGGTCGGCGCAGGAACGCGCGCCCCGGCACCCGAAGCCGCGCTCGACGAAGTTGAGGCCGTTGCGCACTTCGCGCCCGATGCCGTCGAACTTCGCCCACGAGATGTGGCTCGTGTCGACGCCGCCCTGCAGCATGAAGTCCTCGACGAGCCGCCCGACCGGGTTGTCCGCAAACGCCGTGACGACCGTCGTCTTCAGGCCGAAGCACCGCCGCAGGCCGCGCACGACGTTGTACTCGCCGCCGCCCTCCCAGACCCTGAACTCCCGCGCCGTGTGGATGCGCCCGTCGCCCGGGTCGAGCCGCAGCATGATCTCGCCGAGGCTCGCCGCGTCCCACCGGCAGCTTCCCGCCGCCTTGACCTTCAGACCTTCTCCCATGGCCGTCTTCTCCTTCACTTCTTCAGGAAGAGCTCGATGACGGGAATCTCGACATTCGGCTTCTTCATCGGCAGGACGATGTTGTCGCGCCGGCCGAGGTCGCCGCCCTGCGAATGCTGGATCGACGCGCCCTTGCGGATCGTCAGCTCCGAGCCGTCGTGCAGGAACTGCGCGTACTCGACCTTGTCCGCGAAGTCGAACGGTAGCGCGCCCATCGGGTAGTTGACGAGGTGGATGTAGAGCCGGTTCGTCTCGGGATTGTAGGTGAGGAGCGAATCGACCGGCGTCTTGAATTCGGGCGGCGCGGCCGTGCACCCGTAGATCGACCGGCTGTTGAAGTGCATCCACGCGCCGATCGCGTCGAGGCGGTCGCAGGCCCGGTAGTCGAATTCGCCGCGCCCCGTCGGGCCGACGTTCAGGATGAGGTTGCCGCCGAACGCGACCGAGTTGACCAGGAGCTCGATGAGCTGGTGCGGGCTCTTCCACGTCTCCTCGTCGCGGTAGTAGCCCCACGAGCCGGAGAACGTCTGGCACGTCTCCCACGGCGCGTTCTTGCCGTCCACCTGCGGCCACTGGGTGACGCGGCACTGCTCCGGCGTCACGAAGTCCCAGCCGTCCTCGGTGTCCATGAGGTCGAGGCGGCTGTCGACGAGGATGCCGGGCTGGAGCTTGCGCGTGAGCTTCATGAGCTCGACCGACTCCCAGTGCTTCCAGTTCTTGCCGTACTTCACCTTGAGCGTGTAGTCGTACCAGATGATGTCGATCTTCCCGTAGTTCGAGAGGAGCTCCTTCACCTGCGCGTACATGCAGTCGCGGTAGCGGTTCCAGTCGCGGCCCTCGTTGGCCTTCTCGTAGGACTCGTCGGTGAACCCGGCCTTCGGACGGAGCGGATGCGTCGCGTCGATCAGGTAGTCGGGATGGTGCCAGTCCTTGATCGAGAAGTAGAACCCGACGCGCAGGCCCTCCGCGCGCGCCGCCTCGACGTACTCGCGCACGAGGTCGCGCTTGAAGGGGGTGTTCGTGATCTTGAAGTCAGTCGTCTGCGTGTCCCAGAGGCAGAAGCCCTCGTGGTGCTTCGCGGTGAGGACCATGTACTTCATGCCGGCCTTCTTCGCGCGGCGCGCCCAGTCGCGCGCGTCGAAGAGGTCGGGGTCGAAGCGCGGCATGTACCTCTTCTCGTAGGCGTCGGGGGCGATGCGCTCGATCGACTGCACCCACTCGTGGCGCCCCAGCGCGGAGTAGAGGCCGAAGTGGATGAACATGCCGAAGCGGTCATGCGTCCACCACGCGCGGCGGGCGTCGCGCTGCGCGGCCGTCTCGCCGAAGATGCTCCTGGGGGGCGTCGGACGGTCCTTGAGCGCGTCAAAGGCCGAGGCCGGGAGGATGGTCGCGGCCAGGGCCGCCGTCAGGATTGTCGTCTTTTTCTTCAGTTTCATGTTTCTTCTTCTTTCGTGTCTTGTCTGTTTGTTGCCTCAAAAAAACTTCTGCGCGGACGTCATGCCCGGCGCCGGCCGCGCGTCTGCGACGGCTCTTCGCTCGGCACGAAGTCGATGCGGCGTTCGCGGAAATCGACGCGCGCGACGTGCACCTTCAGACGGTCGCCCGCGCGCCACGTGCGCCCGCCGGGCACCGAGAGCGTCTGGTCGGACTCGTTGAACTTCACGTACTTGCGCGAGAGCAGCGAAATGTGGACGAGCCCCGACGCGGCGATCTCCGGGAGATCGACGAAACAGCCGAACGGCATGCACTTCGAGATGACCGCATCGTAGTCGCGCACCTGCCGCGTGTCGAGTTCGGCCTCCAGCAGTCGGAACTTCTTGATCTCCAAGAGCGCGCGCTCGGCCTCCGTCGCGATCTCCTCGCGCTCGGTCGTGTGCGTCGCCCAGGTCGCGAGCTGCTTCGGCGGCACCTTCGCGTTCTTCTTCTCCAGGTACGCCGCGAGCTGGCGGTGGAGCGTCAGGTCGGGATAGCGGCGGATCGGCGAGGTGAAGTGCGCATAGTACTTCTTCGCGAGGCCGAAGTGTCCGATGGCGCGGGAATCGTAGACGGCCTTTTTCATCGAACGCAGCACCATCATCGAGAGCGTCGGATAGAGCGGGTTCTTCTTGATCGACTTCAGGAACTGCGCGAAGACCTTCGGGTTCTCGATGTTGCCCATCTTCACGCCGAGCCCGCGCAGTTCCGCGCGCAGCGTCAGCAGCTTCTCCGGGTCGGGAGACTCGTGCAGGCGCGCGAGGATCTTGACGCCGTTCGTCCAGAGCTCCTTCGCGACCGCCTCGTTCGCCGCGACCATGCACTCCTCGATCATCTGGTGCGATTCGTCGTAGGGCCGCGTGACGAGGCCCGTCATCTCGCCGTCCGCGTCCAGCAGAACCTCGGCCTCCGGCATCTCCAGGTCGAGCGCGCCGGCGGCGAACCGCTTCGCGCGCAGCTGCTGCGCGAGGTCGCCGATCGCCCGGATCGTCTGCACGCAGGTGCGCGGCGAGACGGACAGCGTCTCGGGCAGCAGCACCTTGCCGCCGCCCTTCGCGGCGAGGATGTCCATCACCTCCTCGTAGGCGAAGCGCGCCTGCGAGCGGATGACCGACTTCGCGAAGCGGCGGGCGACCATCTCGCCCGACTTGTCGAACGTCATGAAGACCGAGAACGCGAGGCGGTCCTCGTCCGGCACGAGCGAGCAGACGCCGTTGCAGAGCTCCTCCGGCAGCATCGGCACGACCTTGTCGCAGAGGTACACGCTCGTCGAGCGCCGATACGCCTCGCGGTCGAGCGCGGAGCCGGGCCGCACGTAGTGCGAGACGTCGGCGATGTGGACGCCGAGGACGCGGTTGCCCTTCGCATCGGTCTCGAGCGACAGGGCGTCATCGTAGTCGCGCGCCGTCACCGGGTCGCAGGTGAAGATGAACTTCTTGCGCAGGTCGAGCCGTCCCGACTTCTTGACGTCGAGCGCCGAGAGCGTGCGCGCGACCTTCTTCGCCTCGTCCAGCACGGCGGGCGGAAAGGCCGCCGGCAGCTTGTAGAACTTCATCACCGCCGCCGTGTCTTCGCGCGGCGTCTTCCCCGGCTTCGGGAACCTGATCTCATGCTCTTCGTTCATCTTCATCTCAAGCCTCACTTTCCGTTCGCGCCCCGCCGCCCCGCGAAGCAGACCGCGTAGAGGCCGACGACCGCAAAGCAGATCGCCGGGACGACGAAGCTCGCGCGGAGCGACGTCTGGCAGAGCTTCAGGTCGGTGTCCCAGTCCGTCGAGAAGCCCGGCACGAGCGCGCACCACATCGAGTTCGGGTTGCCGAGGATGTCCGCCATCCACGGCGTGACGATCGCGCCGCCGAGGATCGCCATGATGAGGCCGGACGCGCCGAGCTTCAGGGCCTTCGGGTCGAGCCCGCCGAGCGCCAGGCCGTAGATCGTCGGGAACATGAGCGACATGCAGCCGCTCATCGCGACGAGGCCGAGGACGTTCCACGAGAACGGCAGGCCGCCGACCGTGAAGAGGACGCGCGTCGGCAGGTACATGACGGCGAGGCAGCAGAGGATCGCCCCCGCCGCGAAGACGGCCATCATTTTCGCCGGCTCGACGTACTTCATGAGGAACGTCGCGATCCAGCGGAAGACGATGAAGAGCGAGATCGCGACCGTGTAGTAGGTCGCGCCGTCCGCCGGCGTCACGCCGAGTTCCTTCTGGCAGTAGACGTTGAGCCACGTCCACGCGGCGATCTGGACGCCGATGTTGAAGAACTGGGCGACGACGCCCATCCAGTAGCGCGGCGTCCTGAGGAGCGTCGCGAGCATCGCCCGGTAGTTGCGCTGAACGGTGACGTAGGCGAGCGGACCGAGGCAGCCGAGCAGCACCCAGACGATCTTGTTCATGTCCGGGAAGAGGAAGTAGAGCGCGGTGATCGGCACGAACGTGAAGAGCGTCGCGACGCCGACGCGCTTCAGCGCCGTGGCGCGCCCGTCGAACGGCGTCTCCTCCTCCTTCGCGAAGAGGAAGAAGAGCCAGATGAGCGCGGCGACCGCGCAGAGGCCGACGTAGGGCGCGCAGACCCAGAAGAGCTCGTTGTGGATGATGCCCTGCCGCGTCGCCTCGTCCATCAGCGCGCGCTCCTCGGCTGTCGCGGGGTGGAGGTGCGAGAGGATGAGCTGCTGGGCGAGGACGATGCCGACCATCGAGCCGACGGGGTTGAACATCTGCGCGAAGTTGAGGCGCCGCACGGCCGTCGCCTCGTCGCCGAGCGAGAGGACGTACGGGTTGCACGTCGTCTCCAGCAGCGAACAGCCGCCCGCGACGATGAAGATCGCGATGAAGTAGATGTCGAAGCTCTGCGCGAGACAGGCGGGGATGTAGAGGAGCGCGCCCGCGATGTAGATGAAGAGCCCGATCAGGACGCCCTTGCGGTAGCTGAACTCCTCGGCGAGCACGGCCGCGAAGATCGCGAGCACCGCGTAGGCCCCGTAGAACGCGACCTGCACGAGGCCGGCCTTCGACTGGTCCATCGTGAAGATGCGCTGGAACGACGGCACGAGATTGTCCGTCATGTTGTTGAGGAGCCCCCACAGCGTGAAGCAGCTCACGAGCATGATGAAGACGGCCAGATACCTCTTCGGAACGATCGGCGTTTCAGTTTTCATATCGGTGTTCCCGCTCCCGTCCTTCAGCGCGTACCGCCATTGGCCTTCGCGAGCTTCTTGAGCTTCGGCGCGCAGGCGAGCCGCTCGACGGCGGACATGTGGTCGATGTAGAGGACGCCGTTCAGGTGGTCGATCTCGTGCTGGAGCGCCCGCGCGAGGTAGCCGCGCGCCGTGATCACCTGCGGACGGTTCTCCGCGTCGAGGTACTGGCACGTGACCTGCGCCGCGCGCGTCAGCGAGCCGCCGACGTTCGGGAAGCTGAGGCACCCCTCCTTGTCGCGCACCGAGCCCTCCTGCGCGATGATCTCCGGGTTCCAGAGGCGGAGCGGCATCGCGATCGGCGCGTTGAACGCCTCGTCCTCGGCTTCGTCGCAGCCCTCCGGGATGTCGATGACGCACATCTTCTCCGTGCGCCCGACCTGCTCGGCCGCGAGCCCGACGCCCTTCGCGCGGCGCATCGTCTCGATCATGTCGTCCGCCAGCTGCCGCAGCTTCTCGTCGACGAAGGCGACCGGGGCCGCCTTCTCGCGCAAAACCTTCTCTCCGTACTTGTAGACTTTCAGAACCATGTCGCAGATTATACCATATTCCGCGTGCGCCTTGCGGACACAATCGGAAAAGGCTATAATACGCGCCCTATGATGATTGCCCGACATGTCCGCAGGCTCGCGGCGTACGTCCCCGGCGAACAGCCGAAGGCGACGGACGTCGTCAAGCTCAACACGAACGAGAACCCCTACCCGCCCTCGCCGACGTGCGCGAAGGTGCTGAAGGCGTTTGACCTCGACCGCCTCCGCCGCTACCCCGACCCCGTGTTCGCCGACCTCCGCGACGCGCTCGCGCAGCTGAACGGCACGACGCCCGACCGCGTCTTCGTCGGCAATGGGTCGGACGAGATTCTCGCCCTCGCCGCCAAGGCGTTCGTCGAGGACGACGAGACGATCGGCTCGCTCGATCCGAGCTACTCGCTCTACAAGACCCTCGCGGCAATCCGAAACGTGAAGTGGGAGGGACTGGATTCAAGGAAAAAGGAAGAAGGAAAAGGGAAAAAGTGCGGAAGTCTCAACCCTGACAATCTGGCAGAAAACGTTTCCCTCTTTCTCCTGACGAACCCGAACGCGCCGACGGGCGAGTTCCGCGCGCCGGACGCGATTGCGGCGTTCGCGAAGAAGTTTCGCGGCGTCGTTCTCGTCGACGAGGCGTACGTCGACTTCGCGCGCGGCAACTGCATGGCCCTCGCGACCGCGCCCCGGAACCGCAACGTCCTCGTGATGCGCACGTTCTCGAAGAGCTATTCGCTCGCGGGGCTCCGCGTCGGCTACTGCGTCGGCCCGAAGCCGCTCATTGCCGCGCTCTACAAGATCAAGGATTCGTACAACGTCGACGCCGTCGCCCAGGCCGTCGCCCTCGCCGCCGTGAACGACCAGGCGTGGATGAAGGCAAACGTCGCGAAGGTCGTGAAGACGCGCACGTGGTTCGCGAAGGAACTCGCCGCGCGCGGCTGGGACGTCATCCCGTCCGAATCGAACTTCGTCTTCGCGAAGCCGCCGCGTCCGCAGAAGGCCGCCGCGCTCTTCGCCGCGCTGAAGGCGAAGAACGTCTTCGTGCGCTACTTCAAGGGCCCGAAGACGGGCGACCGCTTGCGCATCACCATCGGAACCGACGCCGAGATGAAGAAACTGATCAAGGAACTGCCATGAACCCACTCTCAACCCCCGATTTCATGCCGCGCGCCGAACTTCAGGCGCGCCAGCTCGCAAAGCTCCAGAAGCTCATCCCCTACGAGTACGAGCGCGTCGCGCTCTTCCGCCGCCGCTGCGACGAGAAAGGCGTCAAGCCCCGCGACCTCGTCACGCTCGCCGACCTCGCGAAGTTCCCCTTCATGAAGAAGACGGATCTCCGCGACGAATATCCGCTCGGCCTCACCGCCGCGCCGATGAGGGAGATCGTCCGCTTCCACTGCTCGTCGGGCACGACCGGCAAGCCGATCTGCATCCCGAACACGAGGAACGACATCGACGTCTGGGCGGACGCGACGGCGCGCTGCCTCGCGATGTTCGGCCTCTCCGACGAGGACGTCCTCCAGGTGAGCTACGGCTACGGCCTCTTCACCGGCGGCCTCGGCCTCCACTACGGCGGCGAGACGCTCGGCTGCGCGGTGCTCCCGACCTCGGCCGGCAACACCGAGAAGCAGCTCATGCTCATGAAGGACCTCGGCTCGACCGCCATCGCCTGCACGCCGAGCTACTTCCTGCACATCATCGAGGTCGCCCGCAAGCTCGGCATCGACTTCCGCCGCGACACGCGGCTCCGGCACGGCATCTTCGGCGCGGAGCCCTGGACGGACGAGATGCGCGCGAAGATCGAGGCGGCCACGGGCATCGTCGCGCACGACATCTACGGCCTCACCGAGATCTCCGGGCCCGGCGTCGCCGGCTCGTGCGGACACTGCCGGGGCCTCCACATCTTCGAGGACCACTACTACCCGGAGGTCATCGACCCCGAGACGCTGGAGGTCCTGCCGGACGGCACGGAGGGCGAGCTCGTCTTCACGACGCTCGACCGCTTCGGCACGCCCATGATCCGCTACCGCACACGCGACCTGACGACGCTCCACGCCGAGACGTGCGCGTGCGGCCGCACCATCCGCTGGATGAGCCGCATCAAGGCGCGGTCGGACGACATGCTGATCGTCCACGGCGTGAACCTCTTCCCGAGCCAGGTCGAGACCGCCCTTCTCTCCGTGGCCGAGGTCGAGCCGCACTACCAGATCCTGCTCACGCCGACGGAGACGCTGGACCTCTTCGAGATCAAGGTCGAACTGAAGCCCGAGGCGTTCTCGGACAACATCCGCGAGATCGAGGCCCTGCGCAAGAAGGTCTTCGCCGCCGTCAGGCAGGTCATCGGGCTCTCCCCGAAGATCACGCTCGTCGAGCCCGGCTCCCTGCCGCGCAGCGAAGGCAAGATCAAGCGCGTGATCGATTTAAGGAAAAAGTAAAAAGGAAGAGGGAAGAAGTTATGAAGGACTTCTTTCGAGGCGTTCGTCGGCACATCGGCAAGCTGGATGCGGGGCATCTGCGCGAGCAGTACCTTCTCATGTCGAAGGAGCTCGAATCCGTCGACACGCTGCTGGACGCAATCGACCGCGGCATCGTCGTCCTCGACGAGACCGGCGTCGTGACGCGCTTCAACCCGGCGGCGGAGACCCTGCTCGGCGCCGACCCCGCCGACGCACTCCGCGCGCTCGACATTCCCCTCGGCGTCGGCTCGAAGCGGGAGATCGCCGTCTCCTACCCGGAACGGCGCGCGCTCGAGCTCCAGACGATTCCGCTGCAGGCCGGCACGATCGTCTACATCCGCGACATCACGGCCGAGAAGGCCCGCACCGAAGAGGAGCTGCGCGCGGGCGCGACGAAGGCCGTGCAGGATCTTGCCGCCGGCGTCGCCCACGAGATCGGCAATCCGCTGAACGCGATCTCGCTTTCGCTCCAGCTCATCGAGCGCGACCCGACGGACAAGGAGACGATCCAGACCTGCATGCAGCAGGTCAAGCGGCTCGACGGCATCATCCGCGACTTCCTCGCCGCGCTCCGTCCGCACCGCCCGAACCTCCGGCCCGGCTCGCCGGTCGAGCCGCTCAAGCGCTGCCTCGACACGCTGCGCGAGCAGTTCGTCGAGCGCAAGATCCGCGTCACGCTCAACGTGCCCGCCGCCCTGCCGGCGGTCGCGCTCGACGCGAACCAGATCGAGCAGGTCTTCTTCAACCTCATCAAGAACGCGCTGGAGGCGATGAAGGACGGCGGCGCGATCACGATCACCCTGTCGGCGGACGACGAGACAGTCGCCGTTGCGTTCCGCGACACGGGCCTCGGCATGTCGGCCGAGCAGCTGGCGCACCTCTTCGAGCCCTACCGCACGACGAAGGAGAAAGGCACGGGCCTCGGGCTCATGATCTCGAAGCGCATCGTGCGCGACCACGGCGGCATGATCGACGCGGTATCGGCCCCCGGCGAGGGGACGACGTTCACCGTGCGCCTGCCGCGCCTCGAAAAGCGCGTGCGCGAGCTCGGATAGGCGAGGAAGTTTTGACAATCACCATTATCTTGCCGGTGATTGTTGTCTGATGGTTCAAAGCCCTTCACGGCGCGTCCCGGCGCCAGAGGTCGGCGACGGCGGCGTCGTAGAGCGGGTTCTGGTACTCCGGGTCGATCGCCTCGCGCGGCTCGAGGCGG
Organism: uncultured Kiritimatiellota bacterium; assembly: GCA_934635045.1. GTDB lineage: Bacteria > Verrucomicrobiota > Kiritimatiellia > RFP12 > UBA1067 > UBA1067. The sequence continues at coordinate 36,732 of CAKTZA010000028.1, forward strand.
CGCGTGTCGTCCTCGCCCCACCGCGCGCAGGGCGCGCCGGAGGCGACCGCCGCGAAGAGCGCGCGCGCGAGCGCGAGGGCCGTCGCGTCGGGCGCGTGCCCGCCTTTCGTCGGCTTCCAGATGAGGGGCCCGCCCGCCTCGCGGTAGCGGCAGGCGAACGTGCGGCCGAGCGTGAAGCGCCCCTCGTCGCCGATGCCGCAGCTGACGAGCGCGGGCGCGCCCAGGCGGGGCGGCGGATCCGGGAAGACCCCGCAGCCGTGGACGGCCCACGCCGCGACGGGGAACGGCGGGGCCGACTGGAGGCGCGCGGCGAGCTGTCCGCCCGCCGAGTAGCCGTAGAAGAGGAGGCCGCGCGGCGAGACGCGGAACCTCGCGGCGAGGGCGTCGAGCGCGTCGAGGAGCGCGCGGCCCGACCATGCCTTCGGCGCCCAGTAGGCGTCGTCCCTCAGCGTCGGGGCGACGAGGAAGACGCCGTTGAGGTCGGCCCACGCCGTCCAGCCGAGCTTGCAGGAGACTTCCGGGCGACCGTCGGCGTTGCGCCCGCCGAAGAGGACGAGGACGCGCCAACGCTCGCGGCGGGACGGGTCGTAGCCGCGCGGCACGCGGTACCAGACCTTCACGAGCGGGTTGTTCGGCGCGCGCGTCGGGATCTCGACGCAGCCGATCTCCGGCTCCGCCGCGCGGGCGGGGACAGGCCCCGCCGCGAGCAGGGCGAGGGCGAGAAACACGGGGGCTGTCAGTCTTCCATGCACGTGACGGAGATCCCCTTCGGGACGAGGTAGGCCCACTCGCGGCAGTCGCCGAAGAGCAGGACGCGGCGGACGGACGTGAGGTCGAGGCCGCGCGGGAAGCGCGTGACGGGGCGAACGGGAAGGAGCGCGTCCGCGCCGGCGCGCGCGCGGACGGCGCGGAGGCTCCAGCTGCCGTCGTAGAGCGCGAGCGCGCGGGGCGCGGCGCCGACGGCGGCGTAGCCGCCTTGGACGCGCGGCGCGTCCCCCGGCGGCACGCACCGCGCCGCGAGAACGAGCGCACCCGCGAACAGGACTGGGAGGCCTACGGCGTTCAACACGGAGGAAATGGAGGATGGGAGGCTCGGAGTCTCACGGATTTCCTTTCGTGCTGAAGCGTTGGACAATGCGACGGGGGTATTGCTTTCGCTGAACACGGAGGGAGCGGAGTTTGAGAGACGCGGAGGAATGAGAGGGCTGGCTTCGCCAGTTTCCTGTACGGCCGTTGCAACGACCTTCTGCTCGCCTCCGTGCCTTCCAACCTCCGCTCCCTCCGTGTTGAACGCCGTAGGCCTCCCGGTCTGCGTCGCAGACTTCACAACCAGCCACACGCCGAAAGCGACGAACAGCGCGAACGTCAGCCACGACAGGATCCAGTTCGCCGCGCCGAGCCCGCCCTGCTCGGCGAAGTCGAACAGCACGAGCCAGTCGAAGACCGACGCGGAACACGCCGAGAGGACGAGCCCCGCGAACGCGAGGCCGACGCGCGGGCTCCGGCGGAGGCCGCACAGCGCGAGCACGAGGAACGCGAAATGCGCCCAGCCGACGAGCCACCCGCACTCGGCAAGGAGCGTCAAATGAGAACTGATGAGCGTGCGGACGTCGGGCACGTCGCCCGGCAGGAGGAACGCCGAGGCGAGCGCGCCCGAATTGCCGAGGCCCACGCCGTCCGGGTTCGCCGCGAAGAGCCGCAGCCCCGCGAGCCAGATCTTCGGGCGGTTCAGGATCGAGCCGTCGAGCGCGAGGCGCGGGGCCAGCCACCACAAGGGCAGGCCGACCGCCAGCGCGGCGACCGCCGCCTTGCCGAGGCGCACGACAAGCCACCTTCCACTCCCGACTTTCAATCGCCAACTTCTGAAATCCGAGATTTGAGATCCACATTTACCCCTTCTCATCGCCCACCACGCCGCCCATTCGAGTGCCGCGACAATCAGCCCCGTCCGCGACTGCGTCAGGAGCAGCGCCGCGAACAGCCCCACCGCGAGGCCACGCCCAGCCCACGCCGCCCGCCGCCACCCAAGGCACAGCGGCAGCAGCGCGCAGGCGAGCGCCGCCGCGTGGTTCGGGTTGTGAAAGCCGAAGGAGAGGCGGTCCAAATAGAGGGAAAACTCCAATTCCACTTTAATTCGTCTGCTTGTTAATTGACATCTTCATAATTTCGAGAGACTATTTCTTTCAATTCTGACAATCGCCGTGATGACAGCGTAAGCACCTTCTCCCACCCGTCTCTTCCACAGTAGACAACAAAGTCTCGCCTCTGATCAAAGTAGGCATGGACATAGATGAAATCTTCCTGTCCAAAGCGATGCGACATGAGTTCTCTCATGCCGTCAATGTCAAAATTCACGGCATAAAGCGGGATCGCCTGATCTGGCTTGTCTGGACTTGAGCGAGAAATGACCAGCAGCGCCAAGCCATCCTTCGTCAGGAAAAGGGCTCGGTTGAGCCAGAACACGCTTTCCGCCCACTCCATGCCGCTTTGGGGCTTGGAGAGTTTCGCCGTATAGTCATTGCCGGTAATAAGGTCTGAATCGTTCAGTGCCAAGTGATAAACGCCTTCTTCCCGTGTCAAGAACTCACTTGGAATGGGGATCCCGAGCTTCGTCAAGTCAATTTCATCAGCCATGTCCTTAAGGCTGCACGTAAAGGGGGAACGACTTGACAGCATGGTGGATTCCGCGTACACGACTTTGTTCGTATACCACCGCTCACGGACAAAAACATGTCGGCGCACAGCGACGTCCAGTTCATATTGTCCACTTTGCAGGGATGACAGCGACACGATTGGGCACTCGTAGACGAAGCTGTCCAGCCCCATGTCGACACTGCGGCTTCGCAGATTGCCAACGTCCCATAGCAGCCCCGAAATGCAACTTTTCCCACCCTTGACATACGACAAAGAAATGTCGGCAGAACCGTTCGCGCCAAAAACTGCCATTCCCTCTATGAGGATGTAGGCTACAAGAGAAACACCGCACATATTCATCTCCGATTTCACTCGTTCTCCTTGTTTCATGGTCACTCAGCAATCTTTCTCTTTTAGGGTTGGGTTTCTTCTATACGCAAGGCCACGCCCGCCCCACGCCACCCAAGGCACAGCGGCAGCAGCGCGCAGGCGAGCGCCGCCGCGTGGTTCGGGTTGTGGAAGCCGAAGGTGAGTCGTTCAAACATCGCAAACTCCTAAAGTCGCCTTGGAGAATTCTCCGTCAAAGGGACTCGTTGTTCTATTTGACAGAGAATAAAATAGAAAATTCGTCCAACTATCCGGCATGTCTCAATCGACTTTTCATCTCCTATGTAGAGGTGCTTGTTTTTCTTGTGCCATGCAGCTTCAGAAAGCGGAAAATCAAAGTCGCTTACGATTATCCGTCCATGCGAGAAGGTTGTCAGACAGGCGTATTCCATCCCCTGGGTGAATTCTACAGGACAAACATATTCATATTCGGACACTCGATTCAGCAAGATCTCCTTATCACCGCACTCTTTCGGCAACTCCATTTCAAAGCGCAGCCGTTCTGAAGAGGTTGTGCCGATAAGAACATAAATTCCATTTGTTGTGAAAAATGCAGACGCAATGTCGTTTAAGGACATTCGAGGACACCGAAAATCCAGACGAGCAAACATCTCGTTACCTGATCTGTCAAAGAACGTCTTGTAAGTATTCTCAATTCCTCCCATGCGCTCTCGAAGAATGAATTTTCGATTTCCCAAAGCACGCATCCGTGCCCATTCCAAGACTTCCATTTCTGCACGTCTAGTCCGATTAAAAACCGACTGAACGATTTCCGCCTCGGCCCTTTTCGCATTGTCGTACGCCAAAGCCTCCACTTGTCGTTCAACACGGCGTAGATCGTCCAGAACTATCGACGGGACACCTGCTCTGCCGATAGCGGCAAACGCCACAAATGCGCATGAAACCATTCGCCTCACTCGTAGGCTTCCTTAGTCTTGACCCACCAAGTAAAGCCGTTCTCTTTTTTTAGATACTGCCATCCCAATCTATTTAGAAACCATCCATATGTCCCCCCATTGGCAGCATTGCCAGAAATGGGAATCCATTCTGTCAATGACTTACTGTACCACGACCTGATTGCATTATCAATTTGCTCTGCACTTGATATCGTCAAATAAGGAACCACGTTCAGATACAAATACTGCTGAAACTTTGCCCTGAATTTATTATAGAAACTGGCCGCATGACACCTTTCATGTGCTACTGCCGCTTCATATACACCATTTATCATTACACTATCGGAAGCCCCCCCTTGATGAGGCAGATAGGCTGTCATTTCCCCGTTTTCAAAGTCCTCACTACGTTTATATCGAGTGTCAAAGAAAAGCCCTACATTCAAGTGTACGACAAGTTCTCCATCAATCAATTCATACCCTCCATAAGCAAACGAAAACTCACCTTTAGGTCCCAGAATCGGTTTTAACATCTCCGCTAATCCTTTGGCCGCACCCATATCGTTGATGTCATTACACACTACTTGCAATGCGCCATACAGATCCACATATTCAGTCACGCCACTTCCACAGTACGCGAGCTGGTTCCAACCGTCAGGATAGCCGAGCGGGTCGGCGGTCTGCCACTTGGCGAGGTCGGCGCGGTAGTTGCGGTAGAGGAACACGCGGCCGAGCCCCTCGACCTGCGGCTTGCCCGTGAAGAACAAAGGAAGAGGTAAGAAGGAAGAAGGAAGAAGTGCGGACGTTTCCCCTTTTTGTGTCTGGAGCGGTTCGCCGAAGGCCGTCAGCGCGGCGGCGGTGTACCGGCACTTCGATTTTAGGCGCGATGACCCACGCCCCTCGCGGACGCCGACGGTCGTGCCGAGGACGTCATTGAAGTACGTCATCCCCTTCGACGAGACGACCGGGTTGCCGCGCGGCCCCTTGCGGGCCCTGCGGGCGCTTCGCTTCGCTCGCGGCTTCCCTCCGAAGCGAAGCTTCTTCGGCGCATCTCCGACGTGCGGCTCGTTCACGAACCCCTCGTCGCCGCGCCGCACGAGCGCGAGGCCGTCCCAGAGGAAATCCTCGGACGCGGCGGGCAGGGGGCTGCCCGCCCTACCGCCGTCCCCGACGCCCACCCTGCCGCCGTCACCGTAGTCCGCGCGCGCGAGCTGCCCGTCGACGTGGTAGGCATAAGTGTACGAGCGCTTGCCGTCCGTCACGGACAGCACCTTGTCGAGGTAGCCGTAGCGGTAGGTCCTGTCCCCCTCGCGGACGAGCCGCCCCGCCGCGTCGTAGGCGTAGCGCGTCGTCACGCCGTCGCAGGTGGACGAGACGAGCTGGTTCGCCCCGTCGAAGGTGAAGGTCGTCGTCTTGCCGCGAATCGTCTTCCGCACCATGTTCCCCGCCGGGTCGTAGGCGTAGCGCTCGACGTCCGCGCCGCCCTCCCGCACCGCGACGAGCTGGCCGCGCGCGTCGTACGCGAACGCCTGGCGGACGCCGTTCGCCGTGCGCGCGGCGATCCGCCCGTCCCGCGAGTACTCGTACTCGACCGACGCGTCGGGGCTCTCGCGCCCGCCGAGCCACTTGCCCGCGAGCCGCCCGTCCCTCGTGTAGGCGAAGTCGATGGGGCTTCCGTCCACGACCTGCCGCGCGACGCGCCCCCGCGCGTCGTACCGCCACTTCACCGACGTCCCGAACGCGGCGATCTCGACGAGGCGCCCGTATTTGTCGTACGCGCGCCGCTCCTCCAGCGCCTCCCCGCCGTCCGCGAAGCAGACCGTCCGCCGCGTGCGCCGCCCGTAGGCGTCGTAGGCGTACGAGAAGACCGTCCCGTTCTCGTCCCTCTCGACGAGCCGCCCGAAGTGGTCGTAGCGGTACGTCTCCTTCAGGCTGCCGCGCGTATGCTCCGAAAGGCGCCCCCAGCGGTCGTAGGCGAACGTCTCGGCCTCGCCCTTCGCGTACGTGACGCGCGTCACGCGGCCGAGCGAATCGTGCTCGCGGCGGACGGTGCGGTCGACGCGGCCCGTCACGGACGCCGAGACCTCGGCGACAAGGCCGTCCGCGCCGCGCGTCGCGGACGTGAGCTGGCCCGCCGCCGTGAGCCGCGAGGAAAGCCCGAACCTGTCCCAGCCGAACGCGATCTCGTGCCCGTTCTCGTCCACGACCTTCGAGAGGCGACGTCTCACACGCGAGGTGGTTTTCTCACACGGAGCCACGGAGGCACGGAGACCGAAACGGGGGCGTCTTGCCGTGACGCCTTCGGCGCGCCCGACCAACCGTAGACGGACACCCCACCTTTCGGATCCTCCCGTTCCGACTCTCAACTCCGTGCCTCCGTGGCTCCGTGTGAGACTTCCACTTTCCCGTCAAGGCGCTCGACGGTCGCGAGCCCGCCGTGGTCGGCGTACGTCCGGCGCGTCACGATGCCGCAGGGGTCGGTCGTGGCGACGAGGCGGTTGTAGCGGTCGTAGGCGAACGACCGCACGGGCTCTGCCGAGGCGAGGATCCCGCCCGCGCGGCGGGAGAGCCGCGTGCAGTTGCCGTCCGCGTCGTAGTCGAGGAGGCGGTGGTTTCCGAGGCGGTCGGTGACGCGCGAAACGGATTTCTCACACGGAGCCACGGAGGCACGGAGACTGAAACGGGGGCGTCTTACCGTGACGCCTTCGGCGCGCCCGACTAACCGCAGACAGGCACAACGGCTTTCAAATCCTCCCGTTCCGACTCTCAACTCCGTGCCTCCGTGGCTCCGTGTGAGGCATCTCGGCCCTCAGCCGAGGCAGTCGTCGGCAAGCCCTTCAGGTCCGGCACGTCGCCGTTCAGGACGCGCCGGATCCCGTCCTTCATGCTCTCCATCCCGAAGTTAAGGAGGAGCCCCAGCCGCCGCCCCGTGAGGACAAGGTACGTCTTGAGCTGCTTCGCATGGACGGGCGAGACCCTCTCCGTCGACTTGAGCTCGACGACGACCTCCCCGTCCACGAGGACGTCGATCCGGAAGGCGTTCTCGATCTTCGCCCCGCCATACTCGAACGACACGGGAACCTGGCTCTCGACCCTGTGCCCACGACGCTTCAGCTCGGAGACGAGAACAAGCTCGTAGGCCGCCTCCAGCAGGCCGGGGCCGAGCGCACGGTGAATCGACACCGCCGCGTCCACGATGTCGCCACTGACCTCGTTCAGCTCCATGTCACGCCCCCATGCCTAACCCCTGCCAGAACATCGCCCCTCGCCATCGCTTCGTCTCCGTGCCTCCGCACCTCCGTGTGAGACATCCCCTCGCGGAAGTCGGGCGCGTCGGCATGCGCGGAGAGGGCCGGAAGGAGGAGCGCGAGCGCGGCGCATGCGAGGGCGAGGGGGCGCGGCGCGTCCGCACGGCGGCGGACGGCGCAGTTGGCGCGGACGCGGATGTTTTTGAAGCGGGCACACAGTTCTTGCATAAGAGACGCCTTTCAGATGACAGCGACGAGACGACACGGACGCGGAAACAGACGTAATGACCACGATTCGGGAAACACCCCGCGAGGGATGCACCCCGACCAACTGCGGTCAGTTTACCAAAAGAAGCCGAATTCTGTCAAGGGGGGGGGACAGCTGGATTATCCCCGGTTTTGGAAATGGCTACCGAACCCTCGCGAGGCCTCGCGCGGTTTTCATCGATTTTGCCG
>CAKTZA010000029.1 GCA_934635045.1 uncultured Kiritimatiellota bacterium
CGCGTTGTCCGGCAGATGCCGGATGGACGTGAACTGCATGCGGTTGCCGAACTGGGCGCGGTCCGGCGGCTTCACCGTGCGGCGCGTCTCGTCCGGGTGGCGGCGCGGGTCCATGTAGTGCGGGTAGATCGCCGGCCCCGCGCCGGCGACGCACGAAACGGCGGCCGCCGAGAGAAACGCAAGTGTCTTCAGGTTCATGGTCGAGTTGTCCTTTTCTTTCTGTCGTTTAGCGAATGAGGATGCACGTGCCGCGACGGCCGAGGCGCAGGAAGACCGTCTTTCCGCGCGCGAAGACGCGCGCCGGCCAGCCCGCCGGAAGCCCCGTAACCGTCGCCGTCCGAAGATTCGCCTTCGTCGATCCCGACACGGAGCCGAACTCGGCGAGCGGGATGTCCTGCCCGTAGAGGGACATCGGATTGTCCAGCCCCTCGACGGCGACCGTCAAAGCCGAGCCCACGCTGAGGCAGCCCGCCACGGCCAGGCGGCTGGGCGCCGCGCCGTCGAAGCGCACCGTCCACGTGCCGCCGTCCGTCAGGCAGAGGTCGCCGGCGACAGTCAGCGTGCCCGTCGGACACAGCGCGGCCACGGACGCGCAGCCGTTCGTCACGGTGCCGGAGCCCGTCAGGGATTCGAGCGGACGCCGACGATTGCCGAGATCCAGTCGACCGCCCGGCGCCAGCGCCACGGAGACGCCCACCGCTTCCGGCGTCGTGGGGACGTACCATTTCGCCCGCAGGTACGCCTCGACCGCCAACCGCTCGTCTTCCGTCAGCGCACGGTTGTAGAGGAGGATTTCGCCGATCGTCTGCGCGCCCGAACGCTCATAGTTGCCGCCGCCGTGGAGGCTGCGCCCATCGGCCGCCAGTCCTTCGGCGGACGTCGCTTCGGCGTTCGCGTCCGTCATGTTCATCTCGATCAGGTCCCAACCGCCCGTCAACGTCCGCTCGGCCGTCGCCGCGACCGAAGCCCCGTTGACGCGCCAGCTGGCGCTTCGGAGAGAGGTCTGCGAATGGTAGCCGAGCAGCAAGGCGTTCGCGACGTTGGTGGCGGTGCCGTCGCCGCCGCGATGGAAGTTCAGGTTCTCCGTCGTGCCCGTGCCCTTTCCGCCGGCCAGAAGCCACCCGCCGCCCGCCGACGTGTCCATCACCCAGAACGCGCTCCGCACGCCCGCGACCGTCGCGTTCGTCCCGTCGGGATTGACAAAGGACATGTAGACCTGGTTCTCGGCGGAGAGATAGACCGCGCTTCGTCCAAGGCGCGCACAGCCCTGAAGGACGGGCTGCCCTTTCACTCCATAAGTTCCCGGAACCGCCGCCCAGCCGTTGCCCGTCGCGTCGTTCCAGCGCGTCACGGTCTCGACGCCGTCGGCATCCGTCGCCGTCTCGACGCCGACATTGGCGTCCAGCCGCAGCACGAGCGCGTCCGCACACGGCGGCGGCGCAACTGCGGCGTCGCCCGTCAGGCGAAGCTCGCCCGCCGCAACGGAGACCGTGCCCGTGTAGGCCGTGCAATCCGCGACCGTCAGACGTCCGTCGCCGCGCTTCGCGAAGTCCGCTTCGCCGACGAGCGTCGAGACGGCCAGCGGACGATCCGTCTGGACGGTCGTGCCCGACGCGACCGCAAGCGTCGGCAGCCGCACCGCACCCGCCGCGTTCGGCAAAGGCTGGGCCTCGGCGCCGAACCATTTCCGCCGCAGGTAGTTGCGCGTCGCCACGCGCTCGCGCGCGGTCAGGTCGCGTGTGTAGAGGATGACTTCGGCATAGCGAGAGCCGCGTTCCGCCTTGTTGCCGTAGCTCGCTTCGTCGCCTCGGTCGCAGCCGAGGGCCGAGGCATGCGCCGTCGAGACCGGGTAGACCTCGATCAGCTGCCAGGCCGACGCGATGGACGTCGCGCCCGTAATTTCCGTACCGTCACGATAGACCGTGCCGTTCCGCGCCGACCACACGCCGAAATGGTTGCCGAAAAGCTTACCGTCCGTACCGCGAATGAACGAGATGCAGTTGCCGTTGAAGGCTTCACCACTCGCGCTGGACGAGCCGAGCAGGGACGAGTTCGCCGTGTTCGGATGCCACACGACGAACGCCGCGCGGACAGAATCAAGCGAGCGCCCGAAGTTCAGCCACCGCTGATCGGCCTCCGTCGAGCCGAAGTCGACCGCCGCCAGCTTCTCGCCCGTGAGGCCCGCGAGATCGTCCGCCGCCGTCGTCACCCACGGCAGGTTCGCGCGCGGGCGCGTGCTCCACGCCGCGTTACGAGAACCCGTGTCATGCCAGCAGGAGACATAGCGACGACCGTCCTCCGTAAAGCCCGACAGCGTCTCGTCCGCCGTCGCGTCAAGGTGGAAGGCCGCCCCGGACGCCATCTGGCAGTCGCTGGCGATGCCGTCCGCCGCGACCGCGAACGCCCCCTCCGCCAGCGCAAGCGTCCCGCCGGCGTCCGCCGTGACGGCATCGACCTCGAGCGTGCCCGCGCCCGTCTTCGTCAGCGTCCGCCCGCCGAGCGCAAGGGCCGGCACGTGCGCCGCGCCGACGCCCTCGACGGATAGCGTCGCGTCGCCCGTCAGCGTGATCTTCCGGCTTTCGTCCGCCGCCGCACCGCCCGGGCCGGCATAGCCGGGAATCGCGCGCCCGAACCACTTGGCGTTCAGGACGGCGCAGGCGTCCTTCAGTTCGCGCTCCGTCAGGACGCGGTCATAGAGGACGGCCTCCGCGACCTTGAGCCCGCCCGCCGTCGCGGCGTCGCGGCCGCCGAAATGCGTCAGCTGCGACCCCGCCGTCTGAAAGGCCGCGAGATGCCAGCCCGGATAGCGGTAGTTGTCGGCGCCCGGCGTCTCGATGCCGTCGATGTAGGCCTTGCCCATGCGCGGCGTGATCGTCGGGTGCGCCGCCGCATGCGGCGTGGTGTCGTTCAGCAGCGGCGTCTTCCACGTCGCCGGCGTCGCGCCACGATTGAAGAAGCCCATGCCGCCCGTAATCGTGCCGCCGCCCGCTTCGACGTTGACGACGGCGATGACGGTCGTCACGCCCTTGACCGCCAGGCTCGACTTGTCGGACGCCTTGACATAGAGGAAGTGCCGCCCGGAACCGGCCTTCCCGAAGTCAATCGCGCCGCGTCCCGGCCCCAGCGCGTCCGGCACGTAGACGGGCCGCGCCGTCACGTCGGCAGCCGCCGCCGAGAGCGTCACCGCGTTTCCGTCCCACGCCAGGCCTTCGGCCGGCGTCCACTCCGTGACATAGCGGACGCCGTCTTTCGTCTCGTAGGCGTCCGCCGGAAGAGCCGAGGCGTCGAGATGCAGGAACGGCTTCGGCGGCAGCGCGGCGGGAATCGCCCGGCGGGCAAAGGCGAGCGTCCCCGCCTCAAGCTCGATGTCAAGGCCGTTCTCCGTGCCGTCGCCGATTTCCAGCGTGCCCGCGCCGCGCTTCGTCAGCTTCGGGTCTGCCGCCGTCGACGCAGACCCGTCTTCCGCCGAGGCCGCGCGGCCATGCCCGCCACGCAGACGTTCGACCGCCAGGGTCTCGTCCGCCGGGACGTCCGCCGTCAGGTTCAGCCCCTTCGGCCACGAGCCCGAACTGAGGCGGATGTCGCCGACGCGCGCGTGGCCGCCGAAGCCGGGATGATGCGCGCCGAACCACTTCTTCGCCAAATAGGCCTCGACTTTCTCGCGCTCGGCATCCGTCAGGTTGCGACCGTAGAAAATCATCTCCGCGATGCGCATGCCGCCCGACGTGGCGCGGCCGTCCGTGCGCGTGTCGCCCAGGCCAATGCCCGTCGCCGAGAGGGCGAAGCCGTAACCGTCGGAGTCCTTTGGCATGAAGCTCACCAGTTCCCAGCCGCCCGAAAAGCCCGCGAAGTGAGGTGTTGTCGGGACTCCGTTCTGCCAGATGACGCCGTTGATCGCCGACGGGGGCGCCGCGAAGGAGAACTTGGCGTTGGACGCCACGTCAAGAATCGGATTGCGGTAAAGCTCGCCCTCCGCCGTCGTCACCTGCGAGCCGCGCCGGTAGTAGTAGCCCTTCGGATCGATCGTCTCGTCGGGATTCCAGCCGCTTTTCCACGGCTCGTTGCAGGTGCCGCCGCCAAGAATCCAACCGCCGGACGCACTCGAATCGTAGACGGCGACAACCGTTCCGATGCCCTGGAGGTCGTTCACGCCGCCGACCGGGCTGAAGACGAGGCCGCGCCCAGAGCCCTGCGCGCCGAAGTCGAGCGCCGCGCCGCCCTGAAGCGCCGCAAGGCCCGTCACCAGGATCGGCCCCGTCGGCGGCTGTGCGCCGTCCGACCAGCCCGACCAACTGCCGCTCGCGGCGAAGGACGTCGCGAGCGTGCGCCCGTTCCCCGTCTTCGATGGAATCGCCGTCACCTCGCGCGTTGACGCGTCAATCGTCCAGCCCGACGTCTCGGAACAGTCGAACCAGAAGATCGGTTCGACGCCGACGTCCGGCAAGGCGTCTGCCGCGTCCGTCTGCGGCACAAGCACCGTGTCGGTCGTATACGAAACGCGCCCGACCGCATGGCTGATCGGGACGATGGTCTCTTCCGCGTGCAGACCGACGAGGCTCATCGCGGCCGTGCAGAGGCAAACAACAGATTTATAGGTTTTTCCGATTTCCATGTGACTCTTCCTTACTTGTTTCTCGCAACGAATGCACAGTGAGTTCTGTACAAGACGAATCTCTGCACGACGTCAACAGGCGTCGCACCGGCAGCCGTCCAAAGGCCCTCAGAGGCCTTGGCTAATAGATGGGGGGGGGGGTATTGGAACCGTGTGCGAACGCGCCCATACGGCTCCTGCCGCGCCTGACAAGGGCTTTACGCCCCATGCTCTCGAAACACAGCCTTCTCATCATTTGGTGGTAATGATACCAAATTCCGCACCGCCACGCAACTCTCACCTGAAGTCCTGAAGGCCTTTCACCGGTCGCCGCACAGGCGCTCGGCCGCGCGCGCGGCGCGCCACTGGCGCAGTTATTGTTTTTTTCTAACAATTGAACTTTTTCGCATATTTCTTTCATCGCTGGTTCAGTTCCTTGTAATAGCGGCGGAGAACCTCCACCGTTTCGGGTTGAGGGACAAACGAAAGGCCAGGCGCACTCACCGCATCCGCATCCACGGCAGCCGTCGAGTCCGCAAGCGAATGGGCGTTCCTCCGCCACCAGTAGAAGCCGTGACACCACGGCTCGTCCTTGAACGTGCGGATGAACGCTTCGTAGTATGTCGCCTGCTCGTGCCCGTCGACCGGCTCGCGCGCATCGCAGCCCGCCGGGGCGGACGCCGGTTCGCGACCAGCCGGGGCCAACCATGAAGTTGTAACACAAGAGGCGAATGTCGAGCGCGGCCATCGAATCAAGCAGCTCGCGGTAGCGCGCGAGGGCCTCTTCGCGCGCGGCGGTAATCGACGAGACAGACGGCAACGGGCTCGCGCCCGCTGCACTGGACAAGACAGGGGTCGCACCACGAGAAGCGCCGCGCGAAGGCAAAGAATCAGCGTCGGCGCGCGGCGCAACCTCGCCGAACTGCTTGATCGGCGTCATGTCGAACGGGTCGCCTTCGAGGCCGATGACGCGAAGCCCTTCGGCGGCGAGTCCATCGACGATTTTCTTCAGCGTCGCAAGCCGCCACGGGGCGGGCAACCCCGTCAGCGACGGATTCACCTTGACGACAACCTCTTCGATCCCCATCTGGCGGCAGAGCGTCCAGAGCGGGTGCGGACAGGGCGGAACGAATTCAACCAGCTTCATATCTCTTTCGCATTTTCGCTTTGTCGGGTAGTATAGCAGAACGAACCGCGAACGAGCGAAACTTTTGCGCAAAAAAAATTTACTTGTCCCCGCGCCGCTTGCCGCCGCGCAGGATGTCGTGCTTGAAAATCCGCGGGGCTCGAAAAAAGCGCGCCTCTCTCTGCGCGACAGTCGTCCACAAACTTGTGGCGCTGTCGCGCGAACACGAAACGCCACCGCCGCGAGACCGCGCGCTGCGCGGCTGAGGGCGCGAACGCGTCGCCGGGGCTGAAAACTCCGTTTCCGCCCGGCATCGCCTCCGCGCCCTCACCCGTTCGGGCTCTCGCGACGGTACCGACACGAACGCGCACCGACGGTGCGACACGAAAACCGTCCACCCGTCCGTCGAAACACGAAAAGGCTTGCGCGCTCACCTCGAAGCTTCGTTGGCATGAGTGCCACGTCTGAAACAAGAGATGCCTCGCGCAGAGCCGCAGAGCCCACAGAGCCGTGCAACGAATCTCTGCGCGAACCCTTGAGACATCATCAAAACAGGGCTTCGAGAGAAAACGCGAAGCCTTTTCGTGCTTCGACATGAGGTTTGCCATGCTTTCGTGTCCGCGCCACGCGCGGCATTCGTGCCCGGCGGCGCGTCTCGCCGCAGTCAATCGGCGGAATGCCGATGACGCGCCGACGGTTTCGTGGTCAGCGGCACAGCCACCGAACAAAGACACGAGGCAGACTGTCGCGCAGAGGGGTAGGACGTGGTGTGTGAGACGCCCCTCTTGAAAAGTGAAGGCGAGGACTGCTCCTCGCCAACAGCGGAGGCTTCTCCGCCAGCCGGTGGACTCCAGTTTTACGCTTTTGTCCATTTGGCAGTATCGTATCAAAAAATCCATTGACGGACGCAAGTGTGCATAGTGGCAGACTTTTTGAGCGTATGACCACGAGTTTTACAAATCCGGCATCAAGTGCCTGTTTTGTAAAAATGGGTTAGATTCCTCTCCGCGGCCTCTGCGACTCTGCGCAAAAACAGACTTGGATGCGCGCGCTGTCGGCCGACGGGCCTGAACATCGCCTTGACCCGGCGGCGGTCGTTGTGCTACACTACCGCCCATGTCCAACCGCCCGCCCCACATCCTCTACCTCGACTCGCACGACCACGCGACCTGCCTCGAAAAGTTCGCCGGCGCGCGCCGCTTCGCCGCCGCCGTCGGTTGGCAGATCGTCCGCCTGAAGATCACGGACTCGCCGACGCGGTTCAGCGCCCTGCTCGCCCGCCTGAAGCCGGACGGCTGCCTCGTCAACGCCACCAGGCTCCTGAACGCCCTGCCGCCCGCCGCGTTCGGCTCGACACCGGTCGTCTACCTCGACACGGACACGCGCCTGTTCGGCCGCACGTGCTGCGTCGTGGCGCACGACTCGGCCGCGACGGGGCGCCGGGCGGCCGACGAGCTGCTGAAGCTCAACCTCGCCCGCTACGCCTTCCTGCCCTACCGCCAGGCGACCTTCTGGTCGGGCCACCGCGAGCGCGGATTTTGCGCGCGCCTGTCCGAGGCGGGCGCGACCGCTGACGTGCTGACCGTTGAAGAGGTCCGGCGCGCCGATCTCCGCGACGCCGGCGTCTTCGCCGCGAACGACGAGATGGCGTTTCGGCTGCTCGCCCGGCTCCGGGCGCGCGGCCTTCGCGTGCCCGAAGACGTCGCCCTCATCTCCGCCGACGACACGGATGCGGCCGCCGCGGCCGGCCTCACGAGCATCCGCATCGACTTCGAGCAAGGAGGCTATCTCGCCGCCAAGTGCCTGTCGGAATCGCTCGGCGGGCGCCGTCCGCCCTACGAAGTCCTCTTCGGCGACATCTGCATCCGCCCGCGCCCGTCAACGCATCACTTCGCCCGGCACCTGCCCAGGATCCCCGCCGCCGTCGCGCTGATCCGCGAACGCGCCACCGCCGGGCTGACGGCACGAGAAGTCGTCACGTTCCTCGGCTGCTCCCGCCGCAAGGCCGAGACCGCCTTTCGGCAGACGACGGGCCGCTCCATCCTGGAAGAGATTCAGAACACGCGGATCGAAGCCGTCTGCAGCCAGCTTTCGCACGGCAGCCGATCCATCCTGAGCCTGACCGACTTCTGCGGCTATCGGACGCCTCAGGCCCTGCGCAAGGCGTTCAAGCGCCACACCGGCCTGTCGATGGCCGAATGGCGCCGCCGCCAGACGCCCCTGTTCGCGGAGCCGACCTGATCTCTATCACATCATGCCGTCTTGCGTCAATTGCGCATGCCCGTCTTAGAGTCCGCAGAGAGCAGGTCGCGAAAGGAATCGACGACACGTGTCGGATGCGCCGCCGCGAGAACATCACGCGGATTTGTGCCGACAAGCGCGACGACCTCCATGCCCGCCGCCTGTGCGGCCGCGATGCCATTGAGCGCGTCCTCGAAAACCGTACAGGCAGAGGCCGCCACGCCCAGCCGTTCCGCCGCCCGGAGGTAGCCGTCGGGCGCCGGCTTGCCGTGCGCGTACTGCGTCGAGTCGACGATGACCGAGAAGAAGTCGCGGATTGCCAGTCCGTCCAAGACGAAATCGACGTTGTCCATCGTGCCGCCCGTCACGACTGCACAGACCCGGCCGGCGGCGCGCGCCGCCTTGAGAAAGTCGACAAGTCCCTCCCGTGCCGTCAGGTGCGGACGGTAGATCTCGCGGTACAACGCCTCCTTTTCCGTCAGCAGCGCCTCGATGCGTGCGGCGGACAGCGGCTCATCGAACATGCGGACGATGTAGTCGCGTCCCGGCGCGCCCATCCAGTCGACGACCTGCTTTTCCGTCAAGTGTCCGCCCGTGCGCCGCGCCAGTTCCAGCCAAGCGCGGACATGATACGAACAGTTATCCACCAAGACGCCATCCATGTCAAAAAGATACGCTTTCTTCATGTTCATGTTTTTCCTTTTGAGCCTATCATTCAATAAGGCCTGCGGCGCTGAACACGGAGGGATAGGAGAAACGGAGGCACCGCAGGCCTCTCTGCATTACCTCTTCCGCGTGCGCAGCCAAGTGGCGGCGGCGCGGTCGCCGCGCAGGGCGCGCGCGCGCATCGCCCAGTAGAGCGAGCGTTCCGCGTCCTTCTCGACGCCGTGTCCGAACTGGTAGGCGGCGGAAAGGTTGTCCATCGCCTCCGGGTGGCCAAGCTCGGCCGCCGCCCGGTAGCACTTGACGGCCATCTCCCTGTCCGGCGGACACCCGAAGCCGCGCAGGTAGCACGTGCCGAGATTCACGAACCCGTTCGGGTCCCGCTGCTTCGCCGCGCGCCGGAAGCAGTCGAAGCTCCGCTTCAGGATGCGCTCAAGCCGGTTCGTGTCCGTGCCCGTCCGCTCGAACGCCTCGGAAATCGCAATCGAGCCGAGCGCGTTCAGGGCCTGCACGTTCCCGCCGTCCGCCGCCTTCTGGAGGCAGTCAAAGTCGTTCTTTTCGACCGAGAGGAGATACCACGCCAGCGGATTGTCCTTCCGCTCCGCGAGTTCACGGATCTTGTCGCGCGAGGCGTCGAGATACCGCTTCGCCAGCTCCTTGTCGTCCGTCGTGACGCCATAGACGAACTGCTGAAGGGGCTTGCCGGCCTTCGCGTCGCGCGCGACGATCTCCCGCGCCTCGGCGTAGACCTTCGCGCCGCACGAGGTCGGCGCGTTCAGGAGCCGCACCACGGCGTCGGACGAGCTCATTGCCCCCAGCAGGCAAGCCACCGCAAGAATCGTCATAGGTAAGGACGGTACGTGTTCGTCAGCGTCTTCCAGTTCTTCTTCTTCGCGCAGATCGTGAGCGTCCGCTCCCGCCGCCAGAAGCGCCACCAGTCGGGACGCTCCACCTCGACGATGTGGAAGCCGTCGCGGACGATCGAGTAGAGATCCGGCAGCGAGAACCCCGCCTGGGTGCGCGTCTTCTCCGGCACCGTGAAGTAGAGGCGTCCGTCCGGCTTCAGGACGCGGTGCGCCTCCTTCACCGCCTGCCGAGAGACGGCCGAGCCGTCCATCAGCACGACCTCGAACTGCGCGTCCTCGAACGGCAGCGCGTTCGCCCTGTCCGTCGCGCGCCAGACGCGGCCGCGCAGGGGCGCGAACCGCGCGGGCAACACCTCGCCGGGGAAGCCGACCTCCAGGCTCGTGCGGACGGAACTCACGCGAGCGCGACCTCCGTCTCTTCGCGCGTCGCCATGTCCTTCAGCCGCGCGACGCCCTTCGCCACGTCATCCGGGCCGAGGAACACGGCCTTCGCCGCGCCGCCCTGGTCGGCGTGCGAGAAGAACTTCTTCGGCTTCTGCGCGTGGAGCGCGAGATCGACCGACTCGCCCGCCGCGCGCAGCTTCGCCGCGAGCGCCACCGCCGCGTCGCGCTGCTCCGGGAACATGAAGCCGACCGCGACGCCCGTCTTCGCCGTCGCCGCGTCCGCGCCGAGCCGCGCCTTCAGCAGCTCCGTCACGACCACGTCGCCGAAGCCGAGGCCAACGGCGCTCGTCGGCTCGCCGCCGATCGTCGTCAGCAGGTTGTCGTAGCGCCCGCCGCCGAAGATCGCGCGGAACTCGCCCTTCGTGTCGAACGCCTCGAAGACGACGCCCGTGTAGTAGCTGAGCCCCCGGATGACCGAGATGTCGAACTGGAGCGCGTCCGCAAAGCCCGCGAGCCTCGCGAGGCGGAAGAGCTCGACGAGTTCGGGACAGTCCGCGTAGCTCGTCGAGTCCATGATCGCGAAGGTCGCCTTCACGTCGGCATCCGAAAGCCCGCCGTCCTTCAGCATCGCGGCGATCTCCGTGTCGGGCATCTTGCCGCGCTTGTCGAGCGCGAGAAAGACCTGCGCGTGCTTCTCGGCGGCGATGCCGCTCTTCTGCAAGAGTTCGCCGAGGAACTTGCGGGACGAGACGTGCACCTTGAAGTCGGCCGCCGTGAGCCCCATGCGCCGCAGGGCGTCCACCGCCGCGCCCAGCACCTCGACCTCGGCGAGAATCGAGTCCTCGCCGATGATGTCGACGTTCCACTGGTAGTGCTCGCGCTTGCGGCCCTTCGTCATGCGCTCGTAGCGGAAGCACTGCGCGATCGTCGTCCACTTCAGCGGGAAGGACAGCTCCTTCTGGCGCTGGGCGACCATGCGCGCGAGGGTCGGCGTCATCTCCGCCCGCAGGGCGAGGTGGCGTTCGGACTTGTCGAAGAAGTGGTAGATCTGCTCTCCGACCTCCTCGCCCGCCTTGCGCGCCAGGAGCTCGTAGCTCTCGACGACGCAGGCGTCATAGGGGCGGAACCCCGCCGCCGCGCCCGCCGCGCGAAAGGCGTCGAACACCTTGTTGCGCCAGACCATGTCCTCCGGATAGAAGTCGCGCATGCCGCGCGGCGCCTCGAAACTCAATTTCTCTGCCATGCAATCTCCTGCTGTCTCACGTTCGCTAAATCACTTGGCCTCGCGGATCCACGTCTTCAGGACGGCCGTCTGGCGCACCGCGTCGACATACGTGTCGCCGACGACGTTCTCCAGCGTGTACCAGCCGTCGTAGTTGGCGCGGGCCATCGTCTTCACGATCTTCTCGTTCGGCACGACGCCGAGGCCCAGCGTCGCGTAGGCGCGGTTGTTCTCCTTCGTTTGGTCCTTGAGGTGCACGTGTCCGATGCGGCCCTTCGCATAGTCCATCATGTCGAGGATCGACTCGCCGCGTCCCGCGTAGTAGAGGTTGCCGGAGTCGAGCGCGAACTTGAGGTCGGGAATCTCGTCAAGGAAGCGCTTGAGGTACTTCGCATACGAGCAGGGGTTCGACGTGCCGCCGAAGTCCTCGACGGTGATGGTGATGCCGCGCTTCTTCGCCTCCGCGACGAAGACCTTCATCGCCGCGAGATCCTTTGCGAACTCGGCGGCCTCGTCGCCGTCCTTGGTGAAGCCCGTCGGCACGACCATGATGCGCGGAACCTTGTACTTGACCGCCTGGTCAAGCGCAAACGCGAGGTCGGCCTGGAAGTCGTCCGCCTTGAACATGCGCGGGAAGAAGTAGAAGTTGATGATCTTGAGCTTCGTCGCCGCCAGCGCGTCGAGATCCCTGTCGCCCGGCCCGGCGTCCACGCCGCGCACGCCGAGGCCGTAGAGGAGGTCAGCCGCCTCCGCAAGCGAGACCTGGCGCTCCTTTGCGATGTTGCGCACGAAATACGCGAAGACCGAGATCCGGGGGCCGGCCTCCGCCGCCGCGCGCGATTCGGGCGTGCAGGTGCAGCAGCCCGCGAGGGCGGCGGCGAGGACGAGAACGGGAACGACTTTGAGCATCTTCATTTGACTGTGACCTTTCTGCCGGTTTCGGCGCTTTTCTTTTCCGTGAGAACGAGATCGATGGCCGCGCGCGCGTCATCCGCCGTCAGCGTCGTCTCGCGCGCCTGCGGATCCTCCACGAGCGAGAGGAAGTACTTCACCTCCGCCTCGTAGCCGCTCGCCTTCGCGAGTTTCGGCGCAAACGGCTTGCCGCCCTCCGGGTAGACCGTGAGCGGAGCCTTGTAGGCCGGGCCGAGATAGACCGTCGCCTTTTCGAGGAAGACGCGCGCGGCGGCGTCCCACAGGAGCGAATCGGACGCGGCGAACGAGCAGTCCGCCGTCACGACCTTGCCGTCCGCATACGCATACGCCGTCGTCAGGTGATCCACGTAGCCGTGCGCGCTGCGGTGCGCCGTCGAGAGGACGGCCTTCGGCAGCCCGAAGAGCGAGACGAGGTAGTCGGCGTCGTGGACGTGCGCATCGACGTAGAGTCCGCCGGACTTCGACTCGTCGAGGAGCCAGCTGCCGCCCTTCGGCGACCACTTCGGCGCGGACATGAAGCGCGTGAAGTCCGCCGAGACGACCTTGCCGTACTGGCCGCTGCGGACGATTTCCGTCAGCTTCGCGTATTCCGGGAAAAACCGCACGCACTGCGCGACGAGGAGCCGCCGCTGCGCCCTCTTCGCCGCCGCGAGCATCGCGTCGCAGTCCTTGAGCGAGAGGGCCATCGGCTTTTCGCAGAGGACGTGGCAGCCGGCCTCCAGCGCGGCGATCGACATCGGCGCGTGCAGGGGCGTCGGCAGCGTGATGTCGACGATGTCGAGGCCGCCCGCCGCCAGCATCTCGGCGAAGTCCGCCCAGACCTTCACGCTCTTGGGCAGGTCGGTGTTGTCCGCCGCGCCCTTGATGTTGCCCGTCACCTTCGCGGTGAGCTGCGCGAGATTCGAGTCGCAGACCGCGACGACCTTCGCCCCGCGGCACTTCTTCCACGCGCCGTAGTGCGTCTTGCCCATGAACCCGAAACCGACAATGGCGACCTTCTTCATGCCTCGACTCCCCTTTCCTTCAGATCCGCGACGGCGCGGGCGATGTCGCCCGCGCGATCCGCGCCCGCCTCGCGCTCGACGGACAGCACGCCGTCGAAGCCGATCTCGCGCAGCGCGCCGACGAACGCCGCCGCGTTCACGTCGCCCTGCGTCCACGGGGCCTCCTCGCCCCACGTGCCGGGCACTTTCGTGTGCCAGGCGTCCTTGACGTGGATGTGGCGGATCCACGGCGCGAGCGTCTTCACCGCCTTGACGGGATCGCCCTTGCCGTAGAGGATCATGTTCGCGGGGTCGAGGTTCACGTAGACGCCCGGCAGGTTCGCGAGCATCCCGGCGAGATCCTCCGCCGTCTCCTGCCCCGTCTCGAGGATCAGCTCGACGCCCGCATCGGCGCAGAGGTCGCGCACGCATTTCAGGCGATCCGTGAGCTTCGCGAAGCCCGGCTTGTCCGCATGGTTGATGTAGCCCGCGTGCAGGAGGATGTAGGGGCACTTCCACTCCGCCGTCAGCCGGATCGCGTCCGCGACGATCTTCCGGTTCTCCTCCCAGTGCTCGTCGGGCACGAGCCCGCCCGTCGCGCGGATCGACTCCAGCGTCGTGTAGTCGTCGTAGCGCGAGTTGAAGAGCGTCGAGGAGACCTTCCACTCGCCGGACGCGAGCAGGTTCTCGATGTCGGCGCGCTCCTTCGCGATCGGGTCGATGCCGCCCGTGCCCGAGACGAGCTCCGTCTCGCCGCCTGTGTTCGGCAGGACGGCCTTCGGGTCGACAAACGGACACGCGGCGAGATCGACGTACTTCACGCCGATCTTCCGCATCTCCTCGGCGACGTGCGCCGCGCTCATGCGATAGCTCCAACCGCAGACAGAAACCTTCATGGAACCTCCTTTTTCTCCAGACTCATTCGTCAGACAGGGCGAAAGATTACCATATCTCACGCGCCTCTGTCAAATGGCCCGGCGGCACGCGGCCGCCAGTTCCGGGCCGAATCAGCGGAGGTCTTCGAGGTCGGTCGCGACGAGGCCGCCGCCGAGGGCCTTGTAGAGCGAGATGAGGTCGAGCGTGATCTGGCCGCGCGAGAGCACGAACTCCTCCTCCAGCTGGAGGCGCGAACGCTGCGCGTCGAGGACGTTGTTGAAGTCCTTCAGGCCGTTCTGGTAGAGGTCCTGCGAGATCGTCACGGCGTCCGTCGCCGCCTTGACCGCGCCCTTCAGCGACTGGTTGCGGCGGTACTCCTGCGTGTAGGCCGCGTAGGCGTCGCGCACCTGCCCGTAGGCGTTCTGCAGCGCCTGCTCGTAGGCGAGCGCCGCCTCGTGCATCTTCGCCTCCGTCGCCTTCACGTTCGCGTAGATCGCGCCGCCCTGGAAGATCGGCCAGCTCACCGACGGCCCGAGCGTCGCGAAGAACGACTCGCGGCTGAAGAGGTTGAGGCTGTTCTTCGCCTCCAGCCCGACTGCGCCGTTCACGTAGAGGCGCGGGAACCACTGCGCCTTCGCGACGCCGATCGCCGCCGTCGCCGCCGCGAGGCCGCGCTCCGCCGCCTTGACGTCGGGGCGCCCGCGCATCATGTCCAACTTCAGCTCCGCCACCTTCTGCGGCTGGAGCAGCCAGTCGCGGCGCGCGTCGAGCGGCTTCAGGACGTCGCCCAGCGCGCCCGGCATCTCGCCCGCGAGGATCGCGAGCGCGTTCTTGAGCCGCTCCTCCTCCGCGAGCAGCTGCGGCAGGCGCGCGCGCGTCTGCTCGACGACGTAGGCGCACTGGTTGACGGCGAGCTCGTCGCCGATGCCGGAGTCGAGGCGCGACTTCAGGATCTCGTAGGTCTCGGACTGCAGGACGAGGTTCGTGCGCGCGACCTCGATGCGCTCCTGGGTCGTGCGGAGGTTCACGTACTGCGTGCCGATCTGCGTCGTCAGGGAGACCCAGGCGTCCGCGACCGTCCAGCCCGCCGCCTCGGCCTGCGCGAGCGCGGCTTCCGTCGCGCGGCGGCTGCCGCCGAAGATGTCGATCTCCCACTGGCCGTCGAGCGCGAGGTTGCCGACGTTATAGTGGTAGCCGTTCTTCCCGTTCGCGTTCGAGCGCGTGTGCGGATTGTACCAGGAACGCGTCCACGCGCCGACGCCGGTGAACTTCGGCAGGAACGCCGCGTAGGAGCCGAGCAGCTGCCAGTTCGCCGCCTCCAGGCGTTTCTGCGCCATCAGGAAGCCGACGTTGTTCGAGACGCCGCCTTCGACGAGCGACTCGAGCACGGGGTCGTTGAAACGCTTCCACCACTGGGCGAGCGTGTCCTTCGAGACGATCTCGCGCACGTCGTCCTTCG
The DNA here is from genome assembly GCA_934635045.1 of uncultured Kiritimatiellota bacterium. Lineage (GTDB taxonomy): Bacteria > Verrucomicrobiota > Kiritimatiellia > RFP12 > UBA1067 > UBA1067. The sequence continues at coordinate 15,345 of CAKTZA010000029.1, forward strand.
CGTCCGCCGCCGCGTACTCGCTCGTCGCCGTCAGGTTCGTCGACGGTTGGCCGGCGTCGGGCAGCAGGTAGGCGGGCACCTCAAACGACGGCTCTGCGTAGTCCGGCCCGACCGAGGGGAGATGCGAACACCCCGCGAGCGAGAGGGCGAGCGGGAGGGAGAGAATAATCGAATAATCGAATGATCGAATCTTCGAATGGGCGAATGGGCGAATCGTCGAATGGGCGACGGGTCGAGCCGTCGAAGGCCCAACGGGCCGAATATTGGGATTACAGTTGCGCATGTTGAACTTTCCTTTCTGTTTTGTTGTTTCGTGAAATCTTGAAATCGCTTGGAAATCTGTTTAATAGAACTGATTATTGAAAATTGAGGTTGGATTTTAGCAAAACTCCCCGACCGAAGTCAATGCGGTGAAGGTTAGTCATCACGGCCGCGCGTCCTCCAAGTTCGTGTCATTGGGGGTTGGGTTAAACCAGGAACGCATCCGCAGCCCAAACATGTGGCTGGGCTTTTCCCCTATGCGCCCATAGTTGGCCGCCGTGACACGCCCCAACTCATTCGTCTGCGTTCGGACGCGATAGATCAGGTATTCGTCGTCCTTGGGCTTCACGTTCTTCGTGATGTGCCCGCTCCGTCGGTCAAGTTCCATCACGAACAACGGACGATAGGTCGCGTTCGTGTCGGCCCTGTACGCATAGCCGAAACGGCTAAACGAGTCCGCCTTTCCGACAGTGAAGCCGTCTACGCAGTTGGGCGTGGTGATTGTCAGTTTCCGATAGTAGGAAAGCCAGTTTGTGGGGTTCTGCCATGATTCGTAAAGCAGATGCAAGTCCCGATGCTTTCCGTTTCCGTACGGCGGACACCATTTGAACGTCTCAAGATCCAGGCACACCACCTCGTTTGTCGCGGGAATCGGCGCAAAGTTCACGTCATGATGTATCGTTTTCACGGGTTTACGCTTCTTCTTGAGAACAACCTGAATATCAACAGTTCCGTTCGACCACCTCTGCGTCCTTGTCGCCTCCTGTTCGGTGAGCGTGATGAACGCCGTCGTCTTCAGAACCGTGTCATAGTAGCCGTCTTTCCTTGCCCAGACCTTGAATTCGCCGTTGCACGGATATTTCGCTTCAACAATCCCATCGGCACCTGTTTCTTTTGTCAGCCCAGTCGTTCGCGTGTCGCTGATGTAAAATGCGGCCGTGACGGTCGCGCCTCTCACGGGCGTCCCTTTGTCATCCACAAGACGCAACCTCACGTCGGCCAACGCATTGTTGTAATAGGGATTGTAGTCCGCGAAAACAGGCCCGAACACAGGGAACGCCAATCCGAGCAGACAAACGAATGCGTATTTCATCGCAAACCTCCGACTTCCACGATTTTCTCAAAGACCTTGTGGGCATAGAAATAGGCAACGTCCTTGATGTCCGAGTGAAGCCAGTTGTCGCCCAAATCGTCGCTTTCGGGTCGAGCCGCAGACCGTGGCCAGTTCGTCGGCTTGAATGGGGCCGCGTTCATGTCAAATGATATCACGCCGAAATCGTTCAAATCGGTAGCACCCGTCGGCGGCGAGAGTGCCGGTATGCCCTGCGCCAAATGGAAGTCCGTTTCGAGGCGCGAGGCGTTGGGACTCAGAATCGATTCGGGGCAGGGGCTAAAGACGGTGTTCGTGGCGAACACTGACAGATCGGCAACGGCATTGGACTCGTCCGCCGACCAGACCTTGAAGCCAAGCGCGTTCTTCTTGAATCCCCAACCCGACCAGTCCGTCGTGCCCATGAAGCCAAGCGTCGAATAGCGTCCCTTCCAGATTTCCTGCTTGTGCCACGAATAGCGGTCGCCCCAGTTGCCAGACGGGCCGACGCCATTGTAAAAAGAGGGATTGTGCTTCTTCATGTACAGTTCCAAAACCTCGTCGCCAGACGAATAGAAATTGACGGCGATGGGCACAACAGCAGAGAAGCGTCCGCGCCACGTCAGGCGGTGTCGAGCGTCGTTCGCAGGGAACCGTTCGTGCCAAAGTGCCGTCCAGCAGACGTTCGTGTAGTCCATCCAGTCATCGTGAACAAGATGGTTTTGCGGGTCGGGCTTGAAAAGATCCGGATCGAACGCCTCGGACGGAATCGCGGAGTTGAGCATGATGAGCTTGTCCACGCGCGCGCCGTAATCCTGAATCGCGGCAGCGGCGACCATCGTGCCGAGCGAGTGCGCGATGATGACGTTTCGCCCCGGCTCGGCATTGATGCCGACGGCAAGACGCCGCGCCGTCTCAAAGGCGTTCGAGACATTGGCGTGATAGTTCCATGACGGCCCGATGTCGCTCTCCCAGCTGACCGGCAAGAAGTTCATCTGCGCACCCGCCTGCCAGAGCCGCTTGAACATCGCCGCCGCCCACGCCTGCTCTTCCTCCAAACTTACGTTCGCGCCGTGGATGAAAAAGACGTTGGCCTTTTCCGCGCGGACGACGGAGGGAAGAACCGTAGCCAGCACGAGCGACAGAAAGAACTTGACCAACTGTGTCTTTGTACCCACGACACAACCTCTCATTCCACGCGCAACTCATGCGTGTCATACTGTATCGCATGATCGGCGGCAATCGTCACGCACCAGCCATCAACCGCTGTCGAGCGATTCAAGCCCCAAGCCCGAACCTTCTCGTCGATTCGACCCTCAATCCAGTGTGCAGCCTTTTCATGAGACGAAAAGCAACGAAGGGAAACTTCGTTCCCATGCTGAGGGAACAATTCGCTAATCGTCACGACAAAAACCTGATTCATGGCACGGCTTTCACAGAATGCCTCGACTGTCCGGCATCGCTGCCGCCGAGTAGTTTTTCAGGTCATCACTTGTAACTGCCGTTGACGGAACAAGTTCATAGTGGCGCTCTTCCGCAACCTTAATTTCGCCATCGCACATCGCAAGCGCAAACATGGCAATCTTTGTCGTCGTGACAAACTGGACTGAAATCGGACGACAAATCAATTCAGGCAGATTGTTTTGACACCAGGCGATATCTTGGGCCGTCTGCACAATACCATGCTGATCTTTGCCTCCCTTGGCTTGTACAGGAACAATAAATTGACGACCATGCTTGTCAACGGCTACGTAGACCTCATCGATCTCGATCTGTCCTACCCCCTTCACCGTCGTCCGCAAGTGATTTTGCAGCGAATAAGCTGTCGCGCCCAAGAAAAGGTCAATCAGCCGATTATAACGAACTTTTGCCAGCAAGGCCTGTTCATCACCAAGCGCATACGCGGAGATGATTTCCGGCGTTGCGTCTGGAATTTTGATCGACATTAAGTTCGGAGAAGGAAGAATGCGGCTTTTCTTGACGAGCTTGAACCGATAGACGGCTTTCCCCGCGCCCAGTATAACCCACTCATGCCCCTCTGGCTGTGTCTTGAGCACACATTCCGGCAACGGACAACGATAGCGAAACGAATAAAGGACATCCCCAATGTTCTTCGGCAAGGCTATCCGCAATTTCGTCGCCGCCGCAACGAACTGCTCGCGCGTAAACGCGAATTCGGTCTCTCCCTTCTTGAATCCATGCTCAAAGATGTATCCGACCAGAGATGCATACCTGTTCTCTTTCTTACTTGCCATCGCGCTTCCTCTTTCTTTGGGCTATTACGTTCCTTGAGACGCCAAAGTGATTTGCCGCCTCGCTCATGTCAAAGCCAAGCAACGACTCGTCGCCAGGCTGCAAGACAACACTCGGCTTCTTCGGCTTCATTCCCAGCGCTTTCATTACAGAACCGCCGACGGCACGAGCAAGAAGGGGCGGCACACTGTTGCCGATCTCCCGAAACCCATGCCATTTCGTCTTGTGAAACCGAAACCAATCAGGATACGAATGTATTCTTGCGCCCTCACGAACGGTTATCACGCGCGGCAATACGGGATGAATCGGCCTCGGCGAGGTAAAGCCCCCGCGCGCACTATCCGTCCCTGCCCTCAATGTATTGGACTGACCTATCCACGCCAACTTGAAAAATCGACTGTGCGGCTCCGTTTCTCCCTGTGGGGCTTCAAGAAACCGCTGTTGGCTCAATTCGGTATGAATCGTTCTCATGCTTGCCGTAAGCCGATTGCGGTCGAACGCGCGACGATAGCCAAAATCTCCCTCATCGTCAATCAGCCCACGCAGTTTCTTCGCATAAGAATGCACCGTCTGCCAAGATGCCGCAACAGAATCATCATCAAGCAAGCTCTTATATTCATCTGCATTCGGTAGATCTTCAATTGCATCCCGAATTGTTGACTTCTCCTCGACAACCTCAGGGTAGGATGGAAGTTCTTGTCCTTCGCGTGCCGCAATGAGAAATAACCGCTGACGATTCTGTGGCACACCATAGTCTGCCGCATTCAGAACACGATAAGGAAGAAGAACGTTGTAGCGAATCTCTTTTAGCGCATCAATCAACTCGCTTAAGAATTTGACATGGTTTCCTACCGTTAGCCCCTTAACGTTCTCCAGAACACAGTATTTGGGACGAATGTCGCTTACTATGCGCAGATAATGTCCGATGAGTTGATTCCGTGGATCATCAAGAGCACGTTTGCCAATCATCGAGAATCCTTGACAGGGCGCACCGCCGAAAACGACATCGACATCACGGGCACCCAAGTTGGCCAATTTGCGAACGTCCGCACCCGTCACATTCTTGATGTCCGCGCAAATGGTCTTGGTATAAGGGAAATTGTATTCATGAACTGCCGCGTGAATGGGGTCGATTTCGACCGCTGCCACAATATCAAAACCAGCTTGCTCAAAACCGAGAGACAGCCCACCACAACCGGCAAACAAATCAATCGCAATAGGGCGATCCGAACCCTTGTCCCCACTGGCCGACTTTTCCCCAAGACTCTCGAAAAACTCCATCTGCACAGGGTTAAACGCACACGCCGACTTCCACTTCTTGAAATACGGCCTCAGCTTCTCGAAGATGTTCGGGATGGACTTGCCGCCACAGGACGGAAGCGGCCGCGAATAGAAGTCCGCGTCGATCTTGCCCGTCCAGCGCGTCGAGCAGACGAAGGCCTCCGTCTCCGGGTCGGACAGCAGTTTCGCCGCGCTCGTCTTCTCGCCCAGCGCAAAGAGCGCGTAGCGGTTGCCATGCGGGGCTTTCGCGACCGAATAGCCGTTCGCCTTGAGCCAATCCCTGTCCACGACTTCCGAAAACTTCGCCGCATAGGCCAACGGTGCAGCGTCTGCCGCATAAAGCACGACAGATGTGAACTTCCCGAACGCCGCCGCGTCGCCCGCCTCGGCGATCGGCAGGTTATACAGTTTCTTTCGCTTGATCCAATCGGCGTTCTCCAGCCGATACGTCCCGACTAAGACGCACACGCGATCCCCTGCCTCTACTTTCTTCATCTTTTTTCCCGTTGAGCCATCCGCTTTCCCCCCGACTTTACTTGTTCCCCTGCTTGTTCCCTTTTCGAGGGAACAAGCAGGGGAACAAGTTTAGCCCTTCATCTCCTTCAGCTCGCGCTTGCGCGCGGCCTTAGCGCCGACGTAGGCGAAGAAGCGCTTCGCGTTCTCGCGCCACGTCTGGAAGAGCGCGTAGAGACCCGGCACGAGCAGGATGCCGAAGACGACCGAGAAGAGCATGCCCCAGAACTCCGTCGTGCCGAGGTGGTTGCGGCTCGCCGCGCCCGCGCCCGTCGCGACCATCATCGGCAGCGTGCCGAGGAGCGTCGTCAGCGCCGTCATCAGGAGCGCGCGCAGACGCTCGCCCGCCGCCATGCCGGCCGCGTCCACGATCGACGCGCCCTCCAGCTCGCGCTTGTCCTTCGCGAACTCGACGATCAGGATCGCGTTCTTCGAGGCGAGGCCAATCAGCAGGACGAGGCCGAGCTGCGCGTAGATGGACAGCGCGTAGGGCTGGCCCGTCGCCCAGATGCCCCACCACTTGAGGCCCATGAGCGCGCCGAAGACCGCGACGAAGATCGAGAGCATCACCGGCAGCGGAATCGTCCACGACTCATACTGCGCGACGAGGAACAGGTAGCCGAAGAGAATCGCGAGCGCGAGAAGCGGCGCGGCCGAGCCGGCGTTGCGCTCCTCCTGGAACGTGATGCCCGACCACTCGTAGCCGTAGTCGTCCGGCAGCGCGTCCTTCAGCAGGTCCTTGATCTGCGCCATGACCTCGCCGGACGCGACACCCGGCTTCGGCATCACCGTGATCGCGGACGAGAGGAACATGTTGTAGCGCGAGACCGTGCGCGGGCCGAGCTCGCGCGTGATCGTGCCGAGCGAGCCGACGGGCACCATCGCCCCCGCGTCCGAGCGGACGAAGAGCCGCGCGACCGCCTCCGGCGTGGCGCGTCCCGACCAGTCGGACTTGACGGTCACGCGGTTCACCTGCGTGCCGAGGTTCACGTCGTTCACGTAGCGCGAGCCGAGGTAGTTCTGGAGCGTCGCGTAGACCGTCGCGACCGGCACCTGGAACATCTCGGCCTTGTCGCGGTCGAGGTTGAAGCGCAGGTGCGGCGTGTCGGCCGTGAATCCCGTGAACGCGACCATCACGCCCGGCAGGCGGTTGAGGCGGCCGAGGACGTCCTTCGTCACCGCGTCGAGGCGCATCGGGTCGGTGTCGCCCTTCGACTGGAGGCGCAGGTCGATGCCCGAGTTCGAGCCGAGGCCCGGGATCGCCGGCGGCACGAAGCACTTGACGGCCGGCTCCGGGATCTGCGAGAGGACGGCCTGCACCTTGCCGAGCAGCGCCGAGACCTGCTGGTCGGGGCGCGTGCGCTCCTCCCACGACTTGAGGTCGATGATCATCATGATCATGTTCTCGCCGCGTCCGCCGATCATCGAGATGCCCGTGATCGAGAGGACGCTCGTCACCTCCGGCACCTGCTCGCGCAGGAGCTTCGTCGCGCGGTCGGCGACGTCCGTCGCGCGCTGGCGCGTCGAGCCCTCCGGCAGCTCCAGCGACGCGAAGATGACGCGCTGGTCCTCGTCCGGGATGAACGACGTCTGCGTCGTCATGAAGGCGTTCACCGTGAGGAGGATCGTCAGCACGAGCAGCAGGAGCGCGAGGAAGATGCGGCTCGCGAGCCACTTCGCGCAGCGGACGAAGAAGCCCTTGAAGCGGTTGAGCGCCCAGTTGAACCACGCCAGCGGCCCGTGCCTGAACGGGCGCGCCTCGCGCAGGAGGAGGGAGGTCAGCGCCGGTGCGAGCGTCAGCGCGCACACCGTCGAGAAGCAGACCGCCGCCGAGAGCGTGACCGAGAACTGCTGGTAGATGCGGCCCGTGATGCCGCTCATGAAGCCGATCGGCACGAAGATGCCGAGGAGGACGAGCGTCGTCGCGATGACGGCCGACGTCACGTCCTTCATCGCCTGGATCGTCGCCTCCTTGCAGTTGAGGCCGCGCGTCTCGATGAGGAACTGCACGCGCTCGACGACGACGATGCAGTCGTCGACGACGACGCCGATCGCGAGCACGAGGCCGAAGAGCGTCAGCGTGTTGATCGAGTAGCCCATCACCGCCATGAAGATGAACGTCGAGCAGAGCGAGACCGGGATCGTCAGGCACGGGATCAGCGTCGCGCGCCAGTCCTGGAGGAAGAGGTAGCAGACGAAGACGACGAGCAGAAACGTGATGACGAGCGTCTCGACGATCTCCTTGATCGTGCGGCGCACGTAGTCCGTCGCGTCATACGGCACGAGCCATTCGAGGTCGTCCGGGAAGTCCTTCGACAGGCGCTCGAACGCCGCCATGACCTCGTTCATCGCCTCGATCGCGTTCGCGCCCGGCTTCTGGTTGAGGCCAATGGAGATCGAGTTCTCGCCATTGAAGAGGCCGGCGAACATGTAGTTCTCCTCGCCGATCTCGGTGCGGGCGACGTCCTTGAGCTTGACGACGCCGCCGTTCTCGTCGCGACGGACGACGATCTCGTCGAACTCCGCCGCCGTCATGAGGCGGCCCTTGGCGAGGAGCGTGTACGTGTAGGCGCCGTGCGGGCCGGTCGGCGACGCGCCGATGTTGCCGAGCGACGCCTGGACGTTCTGCTTCGTGACCGCGGCGATGACCTCCTCGGAGTTCATCCCCTGCGCCGCGAGGCGCTGCGGGTCGAGCCAGACGCGCATCGCGAGCTTCGGCCCGTAGATCGTCGCCTCGCCCACGCCCGCGACGCGCAGCAGCACCGGCTTGATGTTCGCGTAGGCGTAGTCGGAGATCTCCAGGCGCGACATCGTGCCCTTCGGCGAGCGCAGCGTGAAGAAGCCGAGGAAGTCCGTCGAGCGCGCGCGGACCGTCCCGCCGAGCTCCTTGGCCTCCGCCGGGAGCTTCGCCTCGGCCTGCGCGATGCGGTTCTGCACCTTCACGAGGTCCATGTCGCGGTCGGACTCGACCTCGAAGGACACGTTCAGCTGATACTGGCCGTCGTCCGTGCAGTCCGCCGACATGTAGATCATGTCGTCCACGCCGTTGATCTCGTCCTCCAGCGGCGTCGCGATCGTGTTCAGCACCTCGCGGGCGTTCGCGCCGGGGTAGTTGTAGGTGACGGTGATCTCCGGCGGGGTGAGCTGCGGATACTGCGCGACCGGCAGCTTCGTGATCGCCATGACGCCCGCCATCGTGAGGACGAGGGAGATGACCATCGCGAAGCGCGGCCGCTCGACGAAGACCCGCGAGAAGGTCTTGATCTTGTCAATGCTCGCGCGAATTCCAAGTTTCATTTTTCCTTCTTCCTTTTTCCCTTTTCCTTTCCCTTACAGCTGCACGCCCTTCCAGCCGGGGGTGTTCTCCTCGTTCGGCGTCGCCTCGACGAACGTGACCTTCGTGCCGTTCTTGAGCTTGCGCGTCCCCGACGAGACGACCTTCTCGCCGACCTTGAGGCCCTTGACGACCGGCACGAAGCCGTCGTGCATCGGACGCGTCTCGACCGGCACGGCCTCCACGACGTCGCCCTCCTTGAGGACATAGACGCCGAGGTTGCCGCCCGGCAGGTCGATGATCGCCGTCTGCGGCACGGACGGATACGCCGGCGGGTTCTTGAGGTCGGCGAGCACCGTCAGGTACGTGCCCGGCACGAGCAGGCGGTCGGGGTTCGCGAAGCGGAGGCGCAGGATGATCGAGGCCGTCGTCTTCGACATCTCGTTGTCGTCGAAGTCCCACGCGCCCTCCTGGTCGTATTCGGTGCCGTCCGGCAGCATGAGGCGCAGGCGGTTCTCGTCCTGCTTGCCGTCCTTCACCGCCTTGCGCCACGCGAGGAACGCGCGGTCGGTCATCGGGAAGCTCACGCGGATCGGGTCGGTCTGCACGATGTGGGCGAGCGCGCCCTTCGACGGCGCCACGTAGTCGCCGACGTGGGCGGACGTCTTGCCAATCTGGCCGGCGACCGGGGCGTAGATCTTCGCCTTCTTGCAGTTGTACTCGGCGACGACGAGGTTCGCCTTCGCCTGAAGCACCGCCGCGTCGGCCTTCTCCGCCGCCGCCTCGGCGTTGTCGCGCTCCAGCTGGGTGATGCCGCGCTCGTCCGCCTTCTCCATGCGCTCGTAGTAGCGGCGCGCCCGGCGGGCCTCGGCCTCCGCCGCATTGAGGTCGGCCTTCGCCTGCCCGACGACGGCCTCGTACTTCTCGTCGTCCATCACGTAGAGGAGCTGGCCCTCGCGCACAACGTCGCCCTCCTTGAACTTGATTTCCTTGATGTAGCCGTCGACCTGCGGCAGAAGGTCGACCTCGGCCACCGCCTCGGCGTGCGCGATGTACTGCTCGGGCAGGTTGTAGGGCATCTCCTTCACCTCCGCGACGGCGACCGTCTGCGCCTGTCCGCGCATCGCCGCCATCTGCGCGGCGCCCTGCGCCGCCGCCTTCTTCGCCGCCGCAGCCGAATAGATGCCGCTGCCGATCCAGCCGCCGGCCACGCAGACCGCCGCCAACACAAGCGCACCAATCGCGCTGCCGATTTTCGAGTTCTTTTCGCTCATTTTTTTGTTTTCCTTCTTGTTTCGCTTGAAGATTTCAGATTTCAAATTTCAGATTTCACCCCGTCCCAGATCGCGCCGTAGGCGTGGCGCAGCGTCGTCGCCATGTCACAGGCGAGAAAGCGGTCAAGGTGCGCCTGCACAAGCCCGTCCCAGATCGCGAGCGAGACGGTGGCGATCTCCTCGGCGTTGGCCGTCGGACGGATGCGCCCGGCGGCGACGTCGTTCGCGATCGCCCGCATGAACGCCTCCTTCGGGCCGAACTGGGCGTTCGTCAGCAGGTTCTGGCGCACCGCCGCCATCGAGTCGTCGCCCCAGCGGATCTGGCACTTCATCAGGCGGAAGAACGCCGCGCCCTTCGGGTCGGCGACGACCTGCTCGGCGTTGCGCACCATCATCTCCGCAACGGCGGGATACGTCAGCGCGCCGTCCGGCATCAGCGCCTCGATCTGGCGGCGGAACTTCGCGAGCGCGAGGCGCACAAGCTCCTCCAGCAACTTCTCCTTCGAGTCGAAGTGCCAGTAGACCGCGCCCTTCGTGAGCTTCAGCCGCGCGGCGATGTCGGTGAACGTCGTGTGTTCGTAGCCCTTCTTGGAAAAGAGCGCAAGGGCGCTCGAGAGAATCCTCTCGCGCGTCCGCTGTGCGTCCTCTTTCGTCCTTCTCGGCATAACGGGCGCGTATTATACATACTTTCAGGTAGGTATGTCAAGGGGGCCCAGACACCGCCGATTTCCCTTGGGGCGGCAAGGGGCTGCCGCGCCCTTTTTCGTCAGGCCGCCTCGTCCGCAACCGCCGCGAACTCGTCGAGCATCTCCTGCGACGGCTTCTTCGTGACGAGCGAGACGACGACCGTCGCGACGAACGCGAGCAGGAAGCCCGGCGCGAGCTCGTAGAGCCCGAAGACCGGATACGTCGCCGCGTAGTCCGCCAGGACGAACTTCCAGACGAAGCACGTGACGGAGCCGACGGCCATGCCCGCGATCGCGCCGGCGAGGTTCGTGCGCTTCCAGAAGAGCGCGAGGAGGATGAGCGGCCCGAACGCCGCGCCGAAGCCCGCCCACGCGAACGACACCATCTTCATGACGACCTTGAAGAACTCCGACTGCGTGTTCATCGCCAGGCCGATCGCGACGAGCGAGACGGCGCCGACGGCGAGGCGCGAGACGAGGATCAGCTCGCGGTTCGACGCCTTCTTGCGCAGGACGACCTTGTAGAAGTCGTTCGAGAAGCTCGACGCCGAGACGAGCAGCTGGCTGTCGGCCGTGGACATGATCGCCGCCATGATCGCCGAGAGGAGGATGCCCGCGAAGACGCGCACGAGGAAGCCGTTCGCGAAGAGGCCGTTGATCATGACCATGAAGCACCGCTCCGGGTCGCCGCCGACGTCGGCGAGCGTCAGCCCGCGCTGCTTCAGGTAGAGGTGGAAGACGAGGCCGATCACCGTCGCCGCCGCGAGCGAGATCGTGACCCACGTCATCGCGATGCGCCGAGACCCCTTCACCTCCGCCGGGTTGTCGATGGACATGAACCGGACGAGGATGTGCGGCATGCCGAAGTAGCCAAGGCCCCACGCGAGGCAGCTGACGAGGCCGACGAGGCCGTACGCCTTGCCGGACGACGCCGTCGTGAAGAGCGACTGGAGGTAGGGGTTGATCGCGTTCAGCCCGTCCACCGTCGCGGCGAACCCGCCCGCCTGGCAGACGACGATCGCCGGCACGAGGACGATCGCGACGAACATGAGCGAGCCCTGCACGAAGTCCGTCCAGCACACCGCCATGTACCCGCCCATGAGCGTGTACGAGACGACGACGAGCGCGCCGATCCAGAGGCAGAGCGTGTACCCCGTCATCGTGAAGCCGCCGAGCGAGACCGTCTCCGGGATGCCGAACGTCGAGGTGAAGAGCTTCGCGCAGCTCACGAACCCGGACGCCGTGTAGAACGTGAAGAAGACGAGGATGATGACCGCCGCGAGGATGCGCGAGACGCCCGTCCTGTCCCGGAATCGGTTGCTGATGAAGTCGGGAATCGTGATCGAGTCGCCGCAGACCTGCGAATAGCGACGCAGGCGGTGCGCGACGATCTTCCAGTTGAGGTAGGTGCCGATCAAAAGGCCGATGCCGATCCACGCCTCGGAGAAGCCGCCGAGGTAGATCGCGCCGGGCAGGCCCATCAGCAGCCAGCCGGACATGTCGGACGCCTGGGCGGAGAGCGCGACGACCCACTTGTTCATCTTGCGCCCGCCGAGGTAGTAGTCGCCGAGCGACTCCTGCCGCTTCGAGAAGAAGAAGCCGATCCACAGCATCAGCGCGAGATAGCCGGCGAATGCCCCCAGCACGGTCCAGTCCAACATGTCTTTGCCTTTCCTTTGACGATGATTTTATCGGTTAAAGAGCGAAATGTGCGTATTTTACCATTTTCAGGTCGCGCTTGGCAAGGGCGAACCCGAAACGAAACCTCTTCGGCGTCGCCGAACGGTCACATCAACCGCCCCGCGACAGCTTCAGCCAGACGCGCAGAAGTTCCGAATCGCTCCAGGCCTGCGCCGTGCAGCCCTTCTGCGCGTGCGGCGCGTCGCCGTCCGCATTCTCGCTCAGGTGGCCGAGGCAGCCCGCGTTGAGGTTCTCGACCGCGCCCGCCAGCAGCGACCGCGCGACGTCGCGCGAGCAGGCGCCCGTCGCGACGAGCGCCTCGGCGTAAAGCGGGAACGGCCACGCCCAGACCGTGCCGTTGTGGTAGGCGGGCTTGCGCGCCGTGTCCTCGTCGCCCGCGTAGACGCCGCGATAGAGGGGGTTCTCCGCATTGAGCGAGCGGATGCCGCCCGGCACGAGCAGTTCCTCCGTCGCCGCGAGAATCGACTTGTCGTCCAGGACGCCCAGCGTGATCAGGAACAGCTGGTTCGGGCGAACCGTGTCCTCCGGCACCGCCGCACACGCCGGCTCGCCGTGCGGCGCCGCGAGGCAGTCGCGGTAGCCGTGTTCCCAGCGGAAGAGCGCCTTCACGGACGCGAGGGCCCGCTCGGCGAGTTCATCTCGGTCCAGATACCGCAGGGCCGAAATCCAGAGTGCCTGAATCTCCACCGGATAGCCGACGCGCGGTGTGCAGGCCGGATAGTTCGTGTCCATCCACGTGAAGTGCGACGGCGACCAGACGAGCCCCGAACCGGGATCGACGCGAATCCCGTTCGGCGTCCCCTTCAGGTAGTTGTCGACAATCGAAGCGCACGTCTTCTTCAGTGCCGCCAGCGTTTCGTCGGTCTTCTCCTCTGTGCCTTCGTGCCTCCGTGTGAGCCCCTCGCCCATGCCCGGCGCTGCCGCAACTTTCGCCTGAACCTCCTGCACACAGCGGATGAACCAAAGCTGCGCGTCCGTCGTGTCGCGGTTGCCGGCCGTCTTTCCGTAGATGATGTTCGGCAGAGTCCCGTTCTCCTCGAAGGCCGCGAACGCCGCGAGAATCTTGAGGGCGATGTCCGTCTCGCCGGCGGCGATCAGGCCGCGCAGGAAGATGAAGGTGTCGCGTCCCCAGTCGAGGAACCACGGATAGCCCGCGATGACGGTCTTCAGGTCGTCGCGCTTGACGATGTAGAGGTCAAGGGCGGCGCGAAGGGCTTCGGCGAGCGGCGCGAGCGTTCGAGCGGACTGGCTCGAGGGATCTGGGAGACACGAGAGGCTTGAGGCCTCAGGCCCCTCAGGTCGCTCTTGCCGCGCCCCCCCCTTTCGCCTCAATTCACCTTTGATCGTGACCGTCTCGCCGACCTTGAGGTCGGCCGAGATCCAGCCGGGCGAGAAGAGGTCGCCGCAGCCGTCCTGTCCGCGCGCGGCCTCTTCGGGGTGCCCGACGCAGTAGGTCCACTGCGGCTCGTGGTGGTAGGCGCCGCCCGTCACGCGCAGCGCGAAGGTCTGCCCGTAGGGGCTGAAGTCAAAGCCCTCCTCGCCGTCCGCCGCCGCGCGCGCCGACGCCGGGAACAGCTGCTCCGGCCCCGTGAAGGCCTTGGTCGTCGCGTGGAAGCTGCGCCATTCGACGTCGGGACGGAAGACGAGCCGCACCTGGTCGCCCACGTCGTCGCCGCCGGCCGTGACGCGCGTCACGGCGAGCGTCGCCGCGTTCACGCCGGGCGCGAGCGCGAGCGTGAAGACGAACGCGGCCTCCTTGCCCATGCCGCAGGGCGCGGTGAAGTCCCAGCGCGCGAAGCGCCCCGCCGGATCGACCGTCACGCGCGTCACGCACTTGCGGTCGAACTCGCGCGCGTACCCCTCGCGCTGCAGCCAGCACCGCGTGCGCGTCCAGAGGCTGAGCCGGTCGGACGGCACGTCCGGGTTCGGGTTCGCCGCGAGGAGCGCGTCGTACTGCGAGCGGATCTCGCCCCAGCCCAGCCGCACCTGCGCCGCCGCGCCCGCGCCGTTCGAGAGCACCGTGCGGAATTCGGGATGCCGCCGCACCTCTTCGCCCGGCAGCGCGAGCCGGACCCGCGCCGCGTCCGCCGGCGGCGGCACGAGGAACGCGGACCGCGTCCGCACGGCGCGCCCGTCGACGTAGCGCGCCACGTCCAGCCGCAGCCGACGGCAGCGTGTGCCGTCCCCCTCGTAGGCGGGCGCGTCGAAGACGACACGGCCGGCGACCGCGCGCGCGACGCGCAGCGTCTTGCCGCTCGCCGGGTCGACGAGCCGCGCCCGGAACGGCGCATCGGCCGTGATCTCGACCTTCTGCCCCTCCGGCACGACGACCTCGCGCCGCACGTCACGCGGTATGACGATGTGAAAGAGCGCGTCGCGCGCCGACTCGCCCCGTTCGTTCGCGGCGGCGTTCGAGTCGTTCGCGGCGGCGTTCGAGTCGTTCGCGGCGGCGTTCGATTCGCGCGCGGCGGCGTTCGATTCGTTCGCGGCGGCTGAAGTCGCCAGCTGCCGAGATACGCCCCGTTCAACCGCCGCCCCCTTGCCGTCCTGACCGGCCGCCGAAAGGCCGGCCGCCAAGCAAAGCACCTCGCCGGGCGCGAGGCGAAGGGTCGCGCCGAGCGTCCGCCGCCCGCCGTTCAGGAGGTCGTCGACCTCACCCGCCGGGAACGCCGCCCAATCCCACGCGATCTCGGCCGGCGCCTCGCAGTCGAGGTTCGCCAGCACCAGGACCGGCGCGCACCCCGGCCGCGTGCGCACGACGGCGAGCGTGTTGCCGCCGCCGCGCGTGACGACCTTCAGGTGGCTCGCGCCCGCGAAGCCCGGATGCGACCGCAGGATCCCGTTCAGCCGCGCGATGAGCGCGACCATGTTCGCCGTCGCGCCCCAGTTGAGGTCGTTCTTGCCGTGCACGTCGATCTTCTCGGTCGCATACCACTCGACGCCGTTGGCGATGCCCCACGCGCCCTGCCACGACAGGAGCGCCGCAAGCTGCACCCGCAGCCGCGCGTAGGTCGCGCCGCGCTTCGCGAGCCGGTCGTTGTCGTGCGTCTCGGCGAAGTGGACGAGCGTCCCGTACCGCTCGGCGCGCTCGATCGCCGCCGGCAGGTAGCCCTCGAACTGGCTACGGTCGTAGGTCTGGAAGATCTCCGAATACGCCCAGTCGAGGTTCGACTCGGCCAGCAGCCGGTTCGTGACCGCGATCGCGCCGCCGAGCCCCTCCAGCAGGAAGACCGTGTCGGGATACTCCTCGCGCACCTTCGCGACGATGTACTCCCACGTCTCGGCGGGAATCATGTACCCCGCGTCGCAGCGGAAGCCGTCCACGCCCTCGCGGCACCAGAAGAGGAAGACGTCCGCCATGTACGCGCGCAGCTCCGCGTTCGCGTAGTCGAGCTCGACGAGGTCGGCCCACTTCACGCCCCACGCGCCCGGCGAGTGGAAGCGGCCGTCCGGCTCGTGGCGGAACCAGTCCGGATGGTGCGTCTGCAGGGTCGACGCCCAGCCCGTGTGGTTCGCGGGCAGGTCGACGAAGAAGAGCCCGCCCTTCGCGTGGACGGCGCCGATCAGCTCCTCGAACTGCCCCAGCGGCGTGACGGACTCGTCGAACTCGGCCATCGCCGGATCGACCGAGAGGAAGTCCGTCGCGGCGAACGGGCAGCCGTACTCGCCCATGACGGCGTAGGTCGTCGGCACGGGGAACGGCGGCAGGGTCTGGACGATGCGGAAGCCCATCGTGTCCATGATGAGCGGCAGGCGGCGCACGACCTCGCGGAAGCTGCCGAACTGCCGCGGGAAGACGCAGTAGATCGAGTTGCACGCGCGCGTCTCGGCGCTCTCGACCTTGACGTGCAGGTTGCGGCCCTCCGGCCACTCCGGCACGTGCGAGCCCTCGGGGAAGAAGCAGGCCTTGCCGGAGAAGACGCCGACCTCGTCGAGCGGGATCTCGCCCGCGAACACGCCGGGCGCGGTCTCGGCGAGCGGGATGTCCGTCCACGCCTTCGCGAGCGGGGTGAGGCCCTTCTCCGTCTCGTCGACGATCTCGCGGCGGCGCACGTCGCCGTGGCCGAGGTTCGTGCGGAACGCGGCGCGCCCCTTGCGCGGCGGATCGACGGCGAGCGTGACGGCGAGCGTGTCGCCGCGCCACTTGAGCAGGAAGGATTCGGGTGCCGGTGTCTGGGTCATAGGCCTGTGCAGGCTGCGTTTTTCTTCGCCCAGATCGCCTGGCGGGCGACGCCGAGCAGCAGGGCCGCGTCGTCCTTCGTGAAGACGCCGCGCGAGAAGACGCGGTGAAAGCCCTGCATGAAGTGGTCGGACTGCTCCGGCTTCATGAAGCCGATCTCCTCCAGCATCGCCGCCCAGTTCTTCATGAGCTGCATCTTCTGGGCCTGCGGCGCGGGCGGGGCCTTCTCGTGCGGCGGCTGGTAGCGTCCCGACGCCGTGAAGAACTCGTAGCAGGTGATGAGGACGGCCTGCGAGAGGTTGATCGAGGTGTAGCCCGCATCGACGGGGATGCGGATGAGGTGCGTGCACTGGGCGACCTCCTCGTTGAGGAGCCCCTTGTCCTCGCGCCCGAAGACGAGCGCGACGGGGCCCGTCGCAGCGAGCGAGAGGATGTCGGCGGCGCAGTCGCGCGGCGCCTTCACGTGCTGGCGGTAGAGCCCTTCGCGCGCCGTCGTGCCGACGACCGCCACGCAGTCGGCCACGGCCGCCTCGAACGTCGCGAACTCCTCGCGCGCGTCGAGGATGTCCGTCGCGTGCACGGCGAGGCGCCGCCCCTCCTCCCAGTCGTTCTGCAGGTTCGGGGCCGCGAGGCGCAGGTGGCGGATGCCCATGTTCGCCATCGCGCGGCAGCTGGAGCCGACGTTGCCCGTGTACAGCGTCCCGACAAGGACGACGCGAATGTTCTCAAGCGGATTCATCAATAGGCTCCCCCCTGACGCTTCGGCTGGTACGGGACGGCTTTCCAGCGGTCGTCCCTCTTGACGTCCATCGCCGGCGTGTCGCAGAGGACGCCCCGGTAGACAGGCCGGTAGGCGGCCGCGCCATCTTCCGTCTGCCGATAGACGATGCACGTGAAGCCGTTGACGAGGATCTGCCACCGGCCGCTGTCCGTCTTGTACATCGTCCCGCGCGACTGGAAGTTCATGCACTGCCAGGCCTTGAAGGAATCGCCGTCCGGCAGCGCAACTTCGACCACGAGCTTGGACTTGAACGGCATCTCCTGACCCGTCATCGGCGAGACGAAGGTGTTGACATGGTCACGCTCGGCGACGCCGTACTCGACCGTCACGAGCGCCCCGTCCTCGTCCGAGAAGACGTTCTTCTGGACGATCTTGTAGCTTTGGCAGCCCACAAGGGCCAGCAGGCCGAGGCAGGCGAACCGCCCCCACAGCGCAAGGGCGTCCCGCACGGTCTCGAGGATCGCGGCTCCTACGTTCGCGGCGAACCTCTTCGCGTTCGCCATCAGGTCATCCTTCTTCGTCGGCTGCATAGAATTTGGAATTATACCATATTTTCACGGAGCCGACGCAAAGGCGCCTCGTTGCGCGTCCGTCGCCAAAATGATATACTGTCCCTGCTTTTACGCAGTACAACCGTTTTCTCATGGCCAAGCCGAAAATACTCATCGTCGACGACGAGAAGCCCCTGCGCGACATGCTCGCGAAGTGGTTTGCGCCGTCGTATGACTGCCTGACGGCGCCGGACGCGACCGAGGCTCTGCGGCTCGTCCGCGAAAACCCCGACCTCGCGCTGATGATCTCCGACGTGAAGATGCCGGGCGAAAGCGGCGTCGAGCTTCTCAAGAAGGCGAAGGCCGAGAACCCCGCGATGGCGGCGATCCTCCTCACGGCCTACGGCACGGTTGACCTCGCCGTCGAAGCGATGAAGGACGGGGCGGATGACTTTTTCCAGAAGCCGGTGACCGACCTGAAGGCCTTCGAGCTGCGCGTCGCGAAGGCGATCCGCACGTCGAACCTCGAAAAGGAGGTCGCCCAGCTCAAGGGCCAGCTCGGCGCGGAACTCGACAGCTTCACGGGCCAGTCGCCGGCGATGCAGCGCGTCTACACGCTCATCCGCAAGGTCGCGCCGTCGGACGCGACGATTCTCGTCGAGGGGCCGAGCGGTTCGGGCAAGGAACTCGCCGCGCAGGCGATCCACCGCCTCTCGAAGCGCGCGAAGGGCCCGTTCGTCGCCGTCGAATGTTCGGCGTTTTCGGGCGACCTCCTGAAGTCGGAACTCTTCGGCTACGAGCCCGGCACGTTCACGGGCGGCCTCAAGGACGGCAAGAAAGGATGCATCGAGGAGGCGGACGGCGGGACGCTCTTCCTCGACGAGATCGGCGAGATCGACATGCCGACGCAGATCGCCCTTCTCCGCACGATCGAGACGAAGTCCGTCCGCCGTCTCGGCGGCGCGACGGAGAAGCCCGTCGACTTCCGGCTCGTCGCCGCGACGAACCGCAACCTCGCGAAGATGGTGGCGGACGGCGCGTTCCGCGAAGACCTCTACTACCGGCTGAACGTCATCGACGTGCGCATGCCGGCCCTGAAAGACCACCCGGAGGACATCGCCCTTCTGGTCGCGCGATTCCTGAAGGAGTTCTCCGCCGCGAACGGCGGCACGGTCACCGGCATCGAGCCGGCGGCCCTGAAGAAGCTCGAAACCTACCCCTGGCCCGGCAACGTCCGCCAGCTCCGCAACGCCGTCGAGAAGATGGTCGTCCTCGCGTCCGGCCCGAAACTGACGGTCGACGACCTGCCCATCGAAATCACGGAAGCGCGAGCGACGGGTGCGAAAGGCGCGGATGACGCAAGGGACGAGCGGACGCGAGAGACGAGCGGCGCGCAGAACGACCATGAGGGAAGCGTCCGCACGTCTTCCTTCTTACCTCTTCCTTCTTCCTTTCCTTCCGCGCCGACGCTCGCCGAGACGGAAAAGGCCCAGATTCTCGCGGTGCTCGACGAATGCCGCAACAACAAGTCGAAGGCCGCCGAACGCCTCGGCATCTCGCGCCGCACGCTCCACCGCAAGCTCAAGGAATGGAACGCATGAGCAACGCCTACTACGACAACCTTCCCACGCAGCAGCTCACGATCCGCAGCCGCATCCTGAAGATTCCGAACCTGAAGCTCATCGAGAAGATCGGAGACGGCGGCATGGCGACCGTCTGGAAGGCCTGGGACATTCCGAACCAGCGCGTCGTCGCGGTCAAGATCCTGAACAAGGAGTTCGCCTCCGACGGCGCCGAGGTGCGCCAGTTCCGCGCCGAGGAGCGCATCATGGAGGAGATCAAGCACCCCGGCATCGTCCAGGCCTACGACTTCGACAACGGCAACGGCAACTGGTACTACATCATGGAGTACGTGGACGGCTACACGTTCGCCGACCTGCTCAAGCGCAAGCAGCACGTGCGCGAGCCGGACTGCCTGCTCATCTGCGAGTCCATCGCCGCCGCGCTCGACTACGCCTGGAACGACCACGGGGTCGTGCACTGCGACGTGAAGCCGGAGAACATCATGGTCAACACGGACGGCGTCATCAAGCTCACCGACCTCGGCATCTCGCACCGCTTCGAGTTCAGGGAAGGCCCGCAGAAGGCCCCCGACCAGGTGCTCGGCACGCCCGCCTACATCTCGCCCGAACAGGTCTACGGCGACGTCGAGCTCGACTGCCGCGCCGACATCTACGCGCTCGGCGCAACGCTCTTCCACCTCACAACGGGGCGCGTCCTCTTTCCGGGGCTCGACACGGACAACATGATGCGCGCGCACTGCGACGAGGGCACGCAGGCGCGTGACCCGCGCTTCTACCGTCCCGAACTCTCGGAGGGCTTCTGCCAGATGCTGGAGTTCATGCTCGTCAAGAACCGCGACTACCGCATCGACTCCTGGAAGAGCGTCTTCCAGATGTGCCGCGACATCGAGGCCGGCACGGCGTTCAAGCCGCGCGACGCCAGCGGCGCCAATTCCTCGGTCAAGCTCGGCGCCAATTAGGTGCGCAACGACTTCAGGAGCGCGATCTCGTCGCGATAGCCCTGCAAGTCACACGGCGTCTCAAGGTAGAACGGGAGATCGCGCAGCTTCGGGTGGTTCACGAGGCGACGAAACGCCTCCAGGCCGATCTTGCCCTTGCCGATCTTCTCGTGTCGATCCTTGTGGGAAGCAAGCGCGTTCATCGAATCGTTGATGTGGATGGCCTTGAGGCGTTCCAGCCCGATGACGCGGCCGAAAGCGTCCACAACGCCGTCCAGGTCGCTGACGACGTCGTAGCCGCCGTCCCAGACATGGCAGGTGTCAAGGCAGGCGCCCAGCCGTACGCCCGACGACGAAAGCCGCGCCTCCGTCGCGTCGATGATCGCCCGGATTTCCTCGAACGTCCGCCCGATCTCGCTGCCCTTGCCCGCCATCGTCTCCAGCAGGACGGTCGTCTGAAGCGGGGCTTCGCGCGTCGCGTCCGCGAAGACGCGCACGAGCATCGAGGAGATGAGCTCGACACCCCTTTCGACGCCCTGCCCGACATGGCTGCCGGGATGGAAGTTGTAGAGCGCGCCCGGCGTCAATTCAAGTCGGCGAAGGTCGTCCGCCATCACCTGCTCGGCGAAGTCGCGCACGCGCGCCTCGGCCCCTGCCGCGTTCAGCGTATAGGGCGCATGGGCGAGAATCGGCCCGATTCCGTGCGCCGCCGCGTAGTCACGGAACGCGGCGACGTCATTCCGGTCGACGGGCTTCGCCGCGCCGCCGCGCGGATTCCGCGTGAAGAACTGAAAGACGTTCGCGCCGATTGAGACGGCGGTCTGGGCCATCGCGAGATAGCCGCCGGACGAGCTCAAATGGCAACCGATCTTCATTTTCTGACAGGTTCCGCTACTGGCCGAGCGCGAGCCGCTGGGCGAGGCGTTCGGGGAGGCCCGCCTCCCGGATCTTCGCCTGCGCGGCGGCGATGTCGTAGTCGAGCCGGCGGAACCGCACCGTGCGGTCCTTCGGCGAATAGAGCACATACGCCGCGCGCGGATCCCCGTCGCGGGGCTGCCCCACCGAGCCGACGTTGATGAAGTACTTGCGCCCGATCGGCAGCTTGAAGTCCTGCGCGTCGATGCGGTAGACCCCGCCGATCTGCTTCTCGTAGATCATCGGGCAGTGCGTGTGCCCGTGGAAGCAGAGCGGCGTGACCTGGTGGAAGAAGTTCGACTCGGCCTGCAGGTGGTCGAAGACGTAGCCGAAGCCCTCCGGGTGATCCATCGTCGCGTGGACGAGCGTGATGCCCATCTTCGTCGTCACGAACGGCAGGTTGCGGAGGAACGCGAGCTCCTCCGCCGACAGCTGGCGCTTCGTCCAGTCGATGACGGCGGCGGCGTGCGGGTTGAAGTCATCGAGGTCGAGATGGTCCGTCGAGACGTAGCAGTCGTGGTTGCCCATCACGATCGGGCAGCCGAGCTCGCGCATGATCTGGAGGCACTCGTGCGGACGCGCGTTGTAGCCGACGACGTCGCCCGTGCAGAGGTAGTCCGTCACGCCCTGTCGGCGGCAGTCGTCCAGCACGACCTCAAGCGCGTCGAGGTTCGCGTGGATGTCCCCCAGGATGGCGAAGAGCTTGTCCATCTCACTTCAGCAGCGCGGCGGCGAGCTGCAGGTCCTCCGGCGTCGTGATCTTGACGTTGGGCGCGAGCGAGGTGAGGATCTTCGGCGCGACGCCGTTCAGCTCCAGCGCCTGGCAGTCGTCCGTCACGTCCTTCTTGCCGAGCGCCTTGTAGGCCGCGCGGAACTCCTTCACCTGGAAGGCCTGCGGCGTCTGAACCGTCCAGAGCCGTTCGCGCGGCACGGTCTCGCTGACGGTCACGCCCTTCTCGCAGCGCTTGACCGAATCCGTCATCGGACGCCCGACGGCGACCGCCGGCGACCGCTTCGCGGCCTTGACCACCTCGGAGACGAGGTCGCTCTTCACGAGCGGACGCGCCCCGTCGTGGACGACGACGATCCGCGTGTCGACGTCGCAGGCGGCGAAGCCCGCCGCGACCGACTCGGCCCGCGTCTTCCCGCCCGGCACGATCTTGTCGAGCTTGGAGATGCCGAACATCCGCGCGACCGCCTTCGCCGCGAGCTGCTGCTCCTTGCGGACGACGAGGACGATGCGGTCGATGTCGGGGCAGCGCTCGAACGCCAGGAGCGCCCACGCCACCACCGGCTTGTCCACCAGCGACAAGAACGCCTTGTCAACGCTTGCGCCCATGCGCTCCGACTTGCCGGCCGCAACAATGATTGCCGTCGTCATCATACGAGTCCCTTTCCACAGCATTTCTTGTATTTCTTGCCCGAGCCGCAGGGGCACGGGTCGTTCCGCCCGACAGCCGCCGTGTGCGGCTGCGGTGAAATCGCAGGTGCGAGCGCGCGGCTGGAGATGGGCCGAACGCCCGCCGCCGCGCGGTTCTGGTTCATCATCGACGCGAACACGTCGCCGATCGTCTTCGCAGAAGAGGACGAACCCTCCAAACTTCTTCCTTCTTCCTTTTTCCCTCTTCCTTCTTCCCCCTCGCCGCCGTCGAACGCCTCCTGGTTCGTGCGCGCGCGGGCCATCAGGTTGAACGCGGCCTGGAGGCGCGCCGCCGTCGCGCTGCGGAACTCGGAGCTGACGACCTTCGACTTGATCGTGGTCATCAGCGTCTCGAACATCTCGAACGCCTCCTTCTTGTACTCGATGAGCGGGTCGCGCTGGCCGTAGGCGCGCAGGTTCACGCCCGTGCGGAGGTCGTCCATCGCGCGCAGGTACTCCTGCCACTCGCGGTCGATGACCTGCAGGAAGACGCCGCGCTCCATGTGCGGCAGGACCTCCGGGTCCTCGCCCGCGCACTTCGACTCGTACGCCGCCTCGACGCGCTTCATCACAAGCGCGCCGGCCGCGGCCGGCTGACCCATGAGCGGCTGAAGCTCCTCCTCCGTCACCGTGATCGGGAACGTCACGCCGAGCCAGTTCATGAAGTCGACGAGCGAGCCGTCCTTCGGGTCGGAGAGGTAGCGCTCGGCCTGCGTCAGCACGAGGTCGTTCATGACGTCGAGGATCAGGTCGTGCACCGCCTTCGGGTCGCCGTTCAGCACGCGCCCGCGCAGCTCGTAGACGACCGAGCGCTGCTTGTTCATCACGTCGTCGTATTCGAGCGTGCGCTTGCGGACGGCGAAGTGCTGCTGCTCGACGCGCCGCTGCGCCGTCTCGACGGAGCGGTTGAGCCACTTGTGCTCCATCACCTCGCCCTCCTTGAGGCCGAGGCGCTGCATGATGCCCGAAAGCCGCTGCGACCCGAACAGGCGCATGAGCTTGTCCTCGAGCGAGATGAAGAACTGCGAGCTGCCGGGGTCGCCCTGGCGCGAGCAGCGGCCGCGCAGCTGGCGGTCGATGCGCCGCGACTCGTGCCGCTCGGACCCGATCACGTGCAGGCCGCCGACCTCCGCGACGCCTTCGCCCAGCTTGATGTCGGTGCCGCGGCCCGCCATGTTCGTCGCGATCGTGACCGCGCCCTTCTGGCCCGCGAGCGCGACGATCTCGGCTTCGCGCGCGTGGTTCTTCGCGTTCAGCACCTCGTGCGGGATGCGCGCGATCTTGAGCATGCGCGAAAGCACCTCCGACGTCGCGACCTCGACCGTGCCGAGGAGGACCGGCTGGCCCAGCGCATGGCGCCGCTCGACGTCCGCGATGATCGCCTTGAACTTCTCGCGCTCCGTGCGGTAGATCTGGTCGTTGCCGTCAATGCGGTTCACCGGGCGGTTCGTCGGGATCGAGACGACGTCGAGCTTGTAGATGTCCTTGAACTCGCGCGCCTCCGTCTCGGCCGTGCCGGTCATGCCGGAGAGCTTCTTGTAGAGGCGGAAGTAGTTCTGGATCGTGATCGTCGCGAGCGTCTGCGACTCCTTCTCGATCTCGACGCCCTCCTTCGCCTCGACGGCCTGGTGCAGGCCGTCCGACCACCGGCGGCCCGGCAGCACGCGGCCCGTGAACTCGTCGACGATGTAGACGTGGTTGTCCTGCACGACGTACTCGACGTCCTTCTCGTAGAGGCAGTAGGCCCTCAGGAGCTGGTCGACGACGTGCACGCGGTCGGACTTCTCGGCGAACGCCGCCTGCGCGTCGCGCCGCTTCTCGATGCGCTCCGCGTCGGTGAGCGACCTGTCGCCGTCGATCGCCGACATCTGCGCGGCGAGGTCAGGCAGCACGAACATCTGCGGATCCTGCGGGCAGATCTTCTCGCAGCCCTTGTCCGTGAGCGACACCTCGCGCGTCCGCTCGTCGATCGTGAAGTAGAGCTCGTCCTTCAGCTCGCGCGCGCGGTCGCGGCGCATCTCGGAGAGCATCTGCATCTCGACGTCCTCGTGGTGCTTGCGCAGCTCCGCGTTCTCCAGCATGTGGCGGAACTGCTTGTGGCGCGGCATCGAGTGGTAGACCTGGTAGATCTTCTCCTTGAAGGTGTTGACGTCGCCCGCGTCGATCGCCTTCTTCGCCGCCTGCATGAGGTCGTTGCACATCGCCGTCTGCACGCGGACGATCGACGAGACGAGCGGGTTGAGCTCGACGTAGACGTGCGCCGTCGAGATCGTCGCCGGGCCGGAGATGATGAGCGGCGTGCGCGCCTCGTCGATGAGGATCGAGTCGACCTCGTCGACGATCGCGAAGTTGTGGCCGCTCTGCACGACCTGCGAGGGCTGCTGCGCCATGCCGTTGTCGCGCAGGTAGTCGAAGCCGAACTCGGAGTTCGTGCCGTAGGTGATGTCGCAGGCGTACTGGGCGCGGCGCTCCTCCGGGTCCATCGAGTTCTGGATGCAGCCGACCGTGAGGCCGAGGTACCGATAGAGGTGGCCCATCCACGTCGCGTCGCGCAGGGCGAGGTAGTCGTTCACCGTCACGAGCTGCACGTTCTTCCCGGCGAGCGCGTTCAGGTAGAGCGGCAGCGTCGCGACGAGCGTCTTGCCCTCGCCCGTCTGCATCTCGGAGATCTTGCCCTGGTGCAGGACGATGCCGCCGATGAGCTGCACGTCGAACGGCACCATGTTCCACGTCAGCGTGTGGCCGCAGACCTCCTCGGTCGTCCCGACGAGGTGGCGGCAGGCGTTCTTCACGAGCGCGTACGCCTCGGGCAGGATCTGGTCGAGCGTCTCGCCCTTCGCGAGGCGGTCGCGGAACTCCTGCGTCTTCTTCGGAAAGTCCTCGTCGGTGAAGTTCTTCGCCTGGTACTCTTCCTCAATGCGGTTGATCTCGCGGACGATCGGCCACAGTTTCTTCAGCTCCCGCTCGTTCTTCGTTCCAAATAAAAGCTTCAATAGGTTCATATTGCGCGTATTATAGCAAAAACCGCCCCGCACCGCAAAAGGCGGGGGCCTGTCCCCGCCTTACCGGGGCCTGTCCCTGCCTTTGCGTTCACCTCGACAAGGCGGGGTCTGTCCCCGCCTTAACGCCCCGCCTTCATCTCGGCAACGGATTCGAGAATCGCGTCGGCCATGTACGAGAGCTGGTCCTTCGTGAGGCCGTAGATCGGCAGGTGCGTGTAGCACCGGTCGAAGACGTACTCCGTCACGGGACACGTCGCCGCGATCCGCTTCACGTCGTTCCCCTTCGCGATCGACGTCGCGAAACGGTAGATCGGCCCGAAGTGCGGAATGTTCGTCACGCCCTTCTCCTCCAGCTTGCGCTTGAGCGCCTGCACGTCGCCGCCGACGACCTTTGGGTCGATCTGCAGCTGGTAGAGGTGGAACGTCGGCTTGATATCCGCGCCGCCGAGCGCCTGCGGGACGATGCCGGGCACGCCCGAAAGACGTTTCGTCATGTACGTCGCCTCGCGACGGCGCTCCGCACGGATCTTCGGATAGCGCTTCAGCTGCTGCAGCAGGGCGAGCGCCTGGATCTCCGTCACGGAGGCGTTGTTCGAGGCCTGGTACGTCCCCTTCTTCGCGCGGATCGGCGAGACATCATAGAGCCAGTTCTCGATCCGGTGCGAGAAGTCGACGCCGAGGAAGCGCGCCCGCCGCGCCTCGGCGCGATAGGCCTTCACGTTCGAGACGAACACGCCGCCCTCGCCGAGCGACGTGCAGTTCTTCACCTCATGCATCGAGAAGCAGCCGAAGTGGCCGATCGTGCCGAGCTTGCGGCCTTTGTATTCGCCGCCGAAGCCGTGCGCCGCATCCTCCATGACGACGAGGTCATGCCGCTTCGCGAGCTTCATGATCGCGTCCATGTCGCACGGATAGCCGCCGATGTGCACGGGCACGATGATCTTCGTCCACTTCGTGATCTTGCGCGCGACGTCCTTCGGATCCATGTTGACCGTCTTCGGGTCGATGTCGGCGAAGACGAGCTTCGCGCCGACGGAGAGCGGATAGGCCACGGTCGCGATGAAGGTGTTCGTCGGGACGATCACCTCGTCGCCCGGCCCGACCTCCGCATACATGACCATCTGGGCCGAGAGCACCGCGAGGATCAGCGCCGTGAGCCGCATCAAGATCGAGATGCCGCGCCTGCCGAGCCGCCGCTCGAACCACGTGCCCAGGAGCAGGATGCCCCAGATCGCGCCCAGTGCGGACGCGAGCGCGGCAAAGCCGACGGCCTTCTGGACGAATCCGGCGAGTTCCGTCGCGGACACCATGATTGCGCCGCAGGACGCCGGGCCGACAACGACCGGCATCGCGAGCGGCACGACCGAGATGTCCTCCTCCGCCGAGCCGGCGATCTCCTTCGGATTCATGAGCGAAATCGCCGTCAGGAGGAGGAGGATGCCCGCGCCGATGCGGAAGGCGTCGACCGTGATGCCGAAGACGCGGAAGATGAGCGGCCCGAAGTAGAGGAGCGCACCCGCGATCACGACCGTCGCGAACGCGACCCGATGCGCCAGCGCGCGACGCTCGCGCAGCCCCTTCTCCGCCGTCATCGCGAGGAACATCGACAGCGCGAAGAACGGCGTGAAGAGGAAGAAGAACTTCAGCGCCAGGGATATGTAGAGCGAAATCATGTGCGGAAGCGGAATGAAATCATACGCTGAGCGAAATCATGCGCGTATTGTACCAAAAGCCCGCCGTCCGCGAAAGCCATAATCGCTCTAAAAAAACATCAAAATCGTGCAACCGCACACCCCTGGGGACAGACCCCATCGAAAAATCGGCTCATGGGGGCTGGTTCCGATGGGCTTTTGCCGTCTGCCTCCCGGCTTTCCGAGTACCGACGGAGCCCTTTGCGCCGCCCTTGAAGCCTTTTACCATCC
>CAKTZA010000030.1 GCA_934635045.1 uncultured Kiritimatiellota bacterium
ACGGCAAAATCGATGAAAACCGCGCGAGGCCTCGCGAGGGTTCGGTAGCCATTTCCAAAACCGGGGATAATCCAGTGGGTTCAAGGGCGGCGCGGGCTATTTCATCAACAAGCATTACACGGACTACGCGAAAGCGGGCGAGCACCGCGACGGGATGATCCGCGTTTCGGGCGTCCACTGGTTCACGAACCTTGAACATGACAAACGTCACGAGGACATTCCGCTCTATCGGCACTACACGCCGGAAGAGTATCCGAAATTTGAAAACTACGATGCCATCAACGTTGACAAAACCTCCGAGATCCCTTGTGATTACGATGGTGTGATGGGTGTACCAATCACGTTCATGGACAAATACAACCCAGACCAATTTGAAATCATTGGCGTAGGAATTGCAAATCTTGGGTTGGCCTGTGGTGTCCGCCCATACAGTCCCGAACACAAGAACTATCGCAAAAAAGTGCAGGGGCGCGGCGCTGTTGATGGAGACCTGTACATGATGGTCAATGGCGAAGTTGTTGTGCCGTTCACGCGCGTTCTTGTTAGGAGGAAGAAATGAAGATCGAGATGCATGACGTGACGATATGCGAGCTGGTCGACGGCTACCGCGACGAGGGGGACGACGGCGTGTTCGGCTACGGCGGACGCCTCGACATCCGTCCGCCCTACCAGCGCGAGTTCGTCTACGACGAGAGGGACCGCGTGGCCGTCGTCGACTCAATCATGAACGGATTTCCGCTCAACGTGATGTACTGGGTCGAGCGCGCGGACGGCGGCTACGAGGTGATGGACGGGCAGCAGCGCACGGTCTCCATCGGGCAGTTCTTCTGCGGCGACTTCTCCTACGACATGCGCTACTTTCACAATTTCGGGCCGGAGGAGCGCGAGCGGTTCCTCGGCTACCGGCTCAAGGTCTACTTCTGCAGCGGGACGAACGAGGAGAAGATCCGCTGGTTCGAGCGCATCAACATCGCGGGCAAGGACCTGTCGCGGCAGGAGATCCGCAACGCCGTCTACCACGGCCCGTGGGTGATGGACGCCAAGCGGTGGTTCTCGAAGAGGAACGCACCGGCGCGGAAGGTCGCGAAGAACTACGTCGCCGCTGAGTTCGACCGGCAGGGCTGCCTGGAGACTGCCATCCAGTGGTTCGTCGGGCAACGGACGGACGAGGCCGTGCGCGAGTTCATGGCCATCCACCAGAACGACCCGGACGCGAGCGAGCTGTGGAGCCACTTCAGCGCCGTCGTCACGTGGATCGAGGCCAAGTTCAGGCACACGTCCGACCGCGTGAGGATCCTGAAGGGCCTCGACTGGGGCGCGCTCTACGCGAAGTACGGCAAGGCGAAGCTGGACGTCGCGAAGATCGAGGAGCGGACGCGGCAGCTGCTCATGGACGACGAGGTGGAGAGCAAGAAAGGCATCATCCCCTACCTGCTGACGGGCGAGGAGAAGCACCTTCACCTGCGCGGCTTCTCCGACGCGCAGAGGCTCAAGATGTACGAGCGGCAGGGCGGGGTCTGTCCCCTCTGCGGAAGGAGGTTCGCGCTGGAGGAGATGCACGCCGACCACGTGAAGCCCTGGTGCAGGGGCGGGCAGACGACGCTGGAGAACGGGCAGATGCTCTGCCACGACTGCAACTGGACGAAGGGGAAGAAATGACAAACTTGATGACATGGCAGTCCGGGCGGCTTGTTCGGAACTTTGGTATAATTCATCTCATGAAGGTTCTTTCGGCACTTCTCGTCTTTCCCCTATCGGCGCTTGGCGTGGTCGTCCAGCCGCTGCCGTTTGACGATGCCGCCCTTTCGGAGGCGTCCACGAACATTCCGTTTGCGGTCGACTTCGGGGCGATGAGCCGCATCGAGTTCACGCTTGCGCTCGACGCCTCGCCGACAAACTGCGTCGAGGTGGCGATTGGGACGGACGCGAACGGGGACGGCGTTCTCGGACTTGACGAAGACGACCTGTCCTTTGGCTTTGACTGCGGCAGATGGTTCGGCTTCGCGACGACGGCAGACTGCCAGACGGAAGAGGACGTTCCGACAGATGGGCAAGCAGAACGAACTTTCGTCCTGAAGCGTTCGAAGATGGACGCGACGTGGAATCTCGTCCGCGTCACGCGGCGGGGAGCCGCCAAGGCCGACGAGGTCGTTCTCGTCGAGGGCAGGCGTCCGGGTGTCGTCGTGGAGATTCGGTGATGGTCGCGCCAATCTTTCAAGAATCGGCATTTGTGTGGGCTTGTGTGACCCTCGCGGGCGGTTGCCTCGCCGTGGCGGTTGCCGTGCGGACAAGGCATTTTCTGCACGAATTGTCTGAACAGTTCATCAGGTTGCCGCCGTCCGGCAAGGCTGTGTTTGTGGCAGCGGTCGTTGTCGCGACGGTCTTCGCGCAGAAGCCGACGAACGTGTCCACGAACCAACCTGAATCGGCGCGAGCCGAGGAGGGGGTGTCTGCGACGCTTGCTGAAGGGATGCCTACGGCGTCTGACACATGCGCCGAAGAAACGCAAGGCGTTTCGGAGGGAAGGTCGCAAAGCGACAGTGAGCACAGTGAACTGCCCGCAAGGGCCCGCGAGGAAACGGAGGGAGGAAGACACGGAGAAGGTTTTGAGGGTGGTGACCCAACTGTCGCGTCTACGACACCTGCCAACTCTCCGTGCCTCTCAAACTCCGTCACCTCCGTGTTAAGCGTCGCAGACACCCCACCCCTCTCGTCCAACGATGTGGTGCGCGGCTACCGCCTCGAAATGGTGCGGACGAACGAGGCAATCTCCTACACGCGACCAACGAACGCGCGGCTCGTCGGCACGTGGCACCTCACTGACGCCTACAGGGGAAGAGCATGGGTGTTGCTGGGGGATGAAGGAAAAGGGAAGAGGGAAAAAGGAAGAAGTGCGGACGGTCAACTTCTTCCCTCTTCCCTCTTCCTTTTTCCTTTGGGCCCCCATGTCGTGACGTCGCTCTGGGCGCACACGTGGGGCAAGGTGCGTCCGCAGCTGCGGAACGCCTCGAACGAGATCTTTGTCATTGGCGCGCCGATGTTCGCGCGGCACGACCAATCCTACCTCTGGACGGCGGCAACCGCGAACGGCTCGGTGCTGCTGACGTGGGAGAACTTCTTCCTGGGTAATCCGTATGAGAGAGAGGTAGCCACGGATTCACACGGATTAGCACAGATTGGGGATGGAAAGCCTACGGTGTTAAACACGGAGGGCATTGAGGAACGGAGGCACGGAGGCGGTCTTGATGGGGCTGTGGCAACTGTCGCATCCGCGACACCCACCAACCCTCCGTGCCTCACAAACTCCGGCGTCTCGCGCCCGCTTGCGCGCCCTTCGGGTTCGCCTTCGGCGAAGGTTCCCTCCGAAACGCTTTGCGTTTCTGCGGCGCATGTGTTTAGCGAAAGCAACCCTCTCGTGGTTCATCCCCCAATAACCGCCCAGCTCGAACTCTTTCCGAACGGCGACTTTATCGCCCGCTCGAACAGTGTCGAGCGCGTCTACCGCCGCGTCAACCCCGACGACTGGGACGACGACGGCATCCCGAACGACGCGGACGACGCGCCGCTCGCCCCGGCTGACGCGCCCCAGTTCGGCCCGCACCAGACGCTGCCGGAGGGCGCGAACGCGGACGCCTACTGCTGGGTCGATCTCGTCGTGCGACAGGCCAACGCCCAGGTGACGTTCGCGGGCGACGGCGCGTCGAACCTCGCCGACCCCTCGTTCATCGCCGAGGCGGACGCGACGAACCGCGTCACGCTCCTCATCGGCAAGACGTACCGCGTGACGTGCCCGATGCCGTTCGAGGTCGCCGCCAAGTCGAGCGACGACATCGAGGACTCATGGGAGGAGGATCGGCGGACGCTTTGGCTCCATTGGCCAGTTCGGATCGAAGGAAAAAGTGCGAAGGACGAGGGAAGACGTGCTGAGAGGCAACGTCCTGACGTGGCGACAGAGATATCCGGCCAGCACAAGAGACTGGGCACATCCGCACTTCTTCCTTCTTCCCTCTTACTTCTTCCTTCTCGCAGAGGACAGCCTCCCCGGACATTCACCATGCAAGTCATACCCTCTGGCCTTGGCGGGGCGTTCACGTGGACGAACGTCTGCTGCCGCATTTCGGGGAGCGACTACACGTTCTCGATCACGTGCGGCGACAGCTGCTCCTGCGGCGGCTGTTCCGCGACGGGCTACCTCGAATACGAGGGCTACCGGCTTCCGGCCTACGGCGGCTTCTGCGGCTGCAGCGGAAGCGTCGACCACCCCGGCGACGACCAAGACCCCGACAAGGACCCACCCCTGCCGGGCGCGTCGGCGACGTTCTCGAAGCGTGTCGTCTTCTTCGAGGACGACTACGAGAACGCGCCGGGCGAGACCGTCCCGTGGCGGTCGACCGAGACGGAGCTCGACTGCTGGGCCTACGGCGGCACGCGCGGCGGGCACGTCCGCATCGAGATTCAGGGCGCGGACGGCCTCGTGCAATACGGCGGGCGCCCCCTGCCGTTCGAGCAGGACTTGGAGCCGGGCGAGGAGGTCACGTTCAAGAACACCTACCGCGCCGTCAGTCCGAGCGGTGGCGAGGACGACATCGTCGTCACGGCGACGTTCACGGAAAACGAGACAGACTGGTCGCAGACGACCATCGACAAGGCGACGGCGGTCAAGGTGACTGTCAAGCCAAGAGTGCTGGCACCGGAGAACGAAAGTCTTTCCCGACATAAGTTCGGCATTGGCGAAATCGTGGACTGCGAAAATCAGCCAAAGGTTGAATCAGTTCGCTGGAAAAGAAACGGCGGGGGTACTCTCAAAGAATCAAATGGTTCTTATGAATACAGATGTCCTCTCTCTGCCGAGGTGAATGGCTTTGAAATCGCTGGTGAAGGTTGCAGTTATGTCCCGCGAACAAGGGTTGTAGAGCCGCAAGGCGTACTTGCGCGAGATGCAGGATATACGACCGCACCGAAAATCCGTTCAGGACAGGCGGGGGGAATTCTATTGACGATAGACTTGTATGTGTTGCCACTGGACGTTTCTTTCTCAGGGATTCGGATTGAAGAAATCCCAGACGTGGGGGGAAGTCACAGCGGGTATTTCGCCGACACGTTTTTCATGTCCGAATTGTTTCATGGAGAAGACGAAGGGGCTGGCGACTGGCGTGAGGTGTATGGCAACAACAAGTTCCTGAACGACGAAGCTGGCTTCAAAAGGGCGTTGCCACAATTGGATTCAACAGGTTTTGTCTCGACAACAGGGACAAATGGATGGGCGAATGGCAACCTGACATGGGAAGTCCCTTGTGGTTGGGCAGATTCCAACGTCCAAAAAGGAGACGATCCAATTGGCACTTTTGCGAATGGCTCCCGGCAGGTCATGACAATTGACGCGCAAGGGAATGTCGAAGTGCAAAAACACGGCAATGCTGTCCGCCGTGAAATAAGCGGCGGCATCATCCTCAATGGAGTGCGGGTACAATGAAACGAAGCATATTTGCAGTTGTTGTCCTTTGTGGTGCGTTGGGCTGCGAGAAAGGTCCGCCAACACAAGAGGAAAACGCCATCGCGACGGCGCGCGCCCTGATTGCAGCACTGGCAACCAATGCGTCTGTTCGCGTAATCAGGGAAAGCGATGCGGTGCGGGAAATTCTCAAAGACGTGAAAGAAAGAAAGAAACGGGAGGCTCTACTTGCAGACTGGCGAGATGCGCTGAAAAGAATTCCCGTTGAGGGCTTGCGCCCGTCTCGCAGATATGCAGCCGTTCGTGAAGCCTGTCATATGCTCAACTGGGACTTGATTGGTGCGATGTGGGATGTCGGATCTTCCTATGAAAAAACGTGGGACGCATATTTTGACACCATCGAATGGATAGATTGTCAGATAGCCGCAATGAAACCTGCAAAGCCAGCATCTGAAGGCACTTGGTCTTGGCGCGAAGAAAACGACAAGTGGGACGCCTACATAGGCTTGGTCGAATACCGCGAAAGCGTGATCGAGAATCTTGAAATCGACCAATTCGACAAGGGGCGCCATCCAAACGATGTCGAGAAAATGGACACGATTCGGGCAAAGTTCGAGAAGCTGATCGGTCGTCCCGTCCGCAAGAGGGAAGACATCACGCGCCTTGGCTTTTACGTGAAACAGGCGCGCGCACGTATACAGAAGGAACGGGACGCGGTGTTGAAGAAAGCGGCTTCGCGCGAGTGAGTCATTCCCTGTGTTGCGAAAAGGAACTGCTGGAGGCATCAAAAGGGAGAACATGAGAGGGGACTGGGCAAGGCGTTCGCGGCAAGCGGACGAACGTCTCGCTCGTCTACGAGACGTGCCTTGAAGACGACGCGCAGAGGCGGCATCTTGAGGCTGGGCCGGGCGCACACGTCGGCGCGCTTCTCGCGCGCCATTTCGCCGCGTGGCTCGACAGGCTCGGCATCGAGGTCGAATACCTCGGCCTCTGGGACACGCTGGACGCCAGGCTCGCCTGGGACTCGGCGACGCAGAGCTTCGACAACGCCGCCGCGAACGCGCTCGTCAAGCCCTGCATCCGCAAGGGGTGGGAGATCTGAGGGAAGAGCCGAGCCGCAGACGGACAGGGGGCCGTTTTGCTATAATGTGCGTGTCATGAAACCGATTGCCGCCAACATCGTCGACTTCGAGACCCTGCGCAAGCACGGGCAACGCCATGCCGACAAGACCGCGTACCTGCACCGGCTCGTCTCGGGTCCGAGGCAGGTGTTCTCCCCGTGAACGTCGAAGTCATCGAGCCGCACGGACTCTGCGCGGGCGTCAACGCCGCGATTGCGAAGGCGCTGAAGCTCCGCAACGTCTACTGCCTGCACGAGCTCGTTCACAACGAGATCGTCATCGGCGACCTGAAGGCGCTCGGCTTTCGCTTCGTCGATCGCATTGAGGACGTGCCCGAAGGCGAGACGGTCGTCTTCTCGGCGCACGGCGTCTCGCCGCGCGTCCGCGAAATCGCCGCCGCGCGCCGCCTCACCGTCGTGGACGCGACGTGTCCCTTCGTCGCGAACGTCCATAAGGCCGCGCGCGCGTTCGCCCGTCGGGGGCTACCCGTCGTCATTCTCGGCGACCCCGGACACGTCGAGTTCCAGGGCATCGCCGGCGAGGTCGGCGACGGGAACTGGCTGACGTTCGAGGAGGCGATGGGAAGAGGGAAGAGGGAACGGCTCATCGGCATCATCGCCCAGACGACGATGAACGCCGACGAGGTCGCGCGGCAGGTGGCGGAACTGCGCACGCGCTACGCCGTCGAGACGACGGCCGACGTCTGCCGCGCGACGAAGGAGCGGCAGGACGCCGTGCGCGCGTTCGCGGGCGACGCCGTGCTGGTGCTCGGTTCCCGCACGTCCGCCAACTCGACGCGGCTCGCGGAGGTCGCGGCGGCGACAGGCAAGCGCGCGTTCTTCGCGGGCTCGATGGACGAGGTGCGCGCGCTGGACTTCGCTGGCGTGCGGACGCTGGGCGTGACGAGCGGCGCCTCGACGCCGGAGCGCTTCTTCGCGGACGCCGTGCGCTTCCTGAAGAACGTGCCGCAGCACGTGGCGATCATCATGGACGGCAACGGGCGCTGGGCGACGCGGCGCGGACAGAGGCGCGGCGAGGGCCACAAGGCCGGCGCGAAGACGCTCGGCGACGTCCTCGGCTGGTGCGGCGCGCGCGGCATCCGCTACCTCACGGTCTATGCGTTCTCGACGGAGAACTGGAAGCGTCCGAAGGAGGAGGTGGACGGCCTCATGTCCCTCTTCGCGCGGATGCTGAAGGCGAAGGAGGCGAGCTTCATGAGGAACGAGGTGCGCTTCCGCATGGTCGGCCGGCGCGGCGACCTGTCGCCCAGGCTCCTCGCCGTCATCGAGTCGCTGGAGCGGAAGACCTCGCGGTTCGAGCGCCAGTTCATCGTCGCGATCTCCTACGGCGGCCGCGCCGAGATCGTCGATGCGGCGAACGCCGCGATGAAGCGGGGGGAGCCGCTGACGGAAGAGACGTTCCGCAGCTTCCTCTACGCGCCGGACGTCCCCGACCCCGACCTCGTCATCCGCACGAGCGGCGAGTTGCGCACGTCGAACTTCCTCCTCTGGGAGGCGGCGTACAGCGAATACTATTTCACGGACACGCTCTGGCCGGACTTCTCGGAAGGGGAGCTCGACCGGGCCCTCGCGTCCTACGCGGCGCGCCATCGACGAAAGGGAGGCATATGAGATCGGTTCGACGGATTGCGCGCCTGTGCGGCGTCGCGCTGCTGTTCGCCTGTGCATGCGGCGCGCGGGCGGAGATCCAGGTCATCAACGGCGTTCGGTACGAATGCGCCGACGGCCTGTGCCGACGGCTCGACGAACCGGCGGAGCCGGCGGCGGACGCGGCGTCCGCGCCAACGCCCGCATCGGCCGAGGCTGCGCCACTGCCGCGTCCGCCGCGTCTTGCGCAGGGCTACATGGAGGCCGAGGCGTTCCTGGCTTTCCTGCGCGGCGACGAACCGGCGGCGCTGCCGACGTCCGCCGTGCTTCTCGTGCTGTCGCTTCTGCTGGCGGGCGCGGCCATGAACCTGACGCCCTGCGTCCTGCCGATGGTTCCCGTGAATCTGCTGGTGATTGGCGCGTCGCTGCGGCGTGGACTTCTCTATGGGCTGGGCATCGCGTGCGCCTACGGGCTGCTGGGCGTCTGCGCGGCCGTCGGCGGGCTGGCGTTCGGCACGATTCAGGCGAATCCCTTCTTCAATGCGTTCGTCGCCCTCGTCTTCCTGGCGCTGGGGTTGTCGCTCTGCGGCGTCTTCCCGATTGACTTCACCCGTGTGCGCGGACGCGCGGGCCTTTCGTCCGGCGCACGCGCGTCGGTGGCGTTCCCGTTCCTCATGGGCGCGCTGTCGGCGGTGCTCGCGGGCGCGTGCGTGGCGCCGGTCCTGATTTCGGTGCTCGTGCTGACGGCGAACCTTTATGCGCAGGGTCATCCGCTGGCGCTGGGCCTGCCGTTCACGCTCGGACTGGGGCTGGCGTTGCCG
Organism: uncultured Kiritimatiellota bacterium; assembly: GCA_934635045.1. Classification (GTDB taxonomy): domain Bacteria; phylum Verrucomicrobiota; class Kiritimatiellia; order RFP12; family UBA1067; genus UBA1067. The sequence goes on from CAKTZA010000030.1 coordinate 9,002, forward strand.
TGGCCGTTCCTGGGCGCGGGGCTGCGCGTGCTCCCGAAGCCGGGCGCGTGGATGCGGTGGGTCAATCGCGTGTTCGCCGTGCTTGTCTTCGGCTTCGCGCTGTGGTACGGATGGCTGGCCGTGCAGGGCCTGGCGCGGCGCGATCCGGCGGCGTCGGCTTCGGAAGACGCGCGGCTGGAGGCGACGCCCGAGACGTTCGCGCAACGGCTGGCGGACGCCGGCGCGGCGGGCAAGCCGGTGCTCGTCGACTGCTGGGCGACGTGGTGCAAGAACTGCGCGGCGATGGAGCGAGGCACGCTGCGCGATCCGAAGGTCGCGGCGGCGCTGGAGAACTACACGGTCATCCGGCTGCAGGCCGAGGACCTTTCGGCGCTGAAGAGGCTGCCGGGCTTCGGCGAGATTCGCGGGCTTCCCGCGTTTGCGATCTTCGAATGAGCCCGTCTTTATTGGACTTTTTTCACGTGACCCCTTGCGCACCCCCGAAAATATTGATATATTACGCACAGGCACGAGGGAGCGGTTCCCGCGTGCGTCAGTACAGACTCAAGAAAGGATCAAGAAAACATGGCTAAGAAACAACCCGTTCCGACCACGAAGAGCGGCATCATGCAGGCGCTCGCCGACGCCGGCGAAATCAGCAAGAAGCAGGCCGTCGCCGTTTACGAGAAGCTCATCGAGCTCGCGTACGAGGGCGCCCGCCAGAACGAGAAGGGCTGGGTCATCCCGGGCCTCGGCAAGCTCCTGATCAAGAAGCAGGGTGCGCGCATGGTTCGCAATCCGCAGACGGGCGAGGAGAAGAAGAAACCCGCGTGCAAGGTCGCGAAGTTCCGTCTCGCCAAGGCGGCGAAGGACGCGCTCGTTCCGCCGAAGAAGTAAGTCGGGTGCGCGAACGCGCGTCTGCGCGTCGCACATTCAGGCGCGGGCTTCCCTGAGCCCGCGCTTCTTTATGAAAGACCCATTTGGAGAGCTCGCCCCGAAGAGGGGGCTGCCGCCCGGCCTGAAGCAGCGCTTCCCGGATCGCGTGCTGATCATGACGACCGACCGCTGCTTTGGGGCCTGTCCCCACTGCACGCGCAAGTTCATTCTCGGGAAGGCGCCCGTCGTCTCGTCCGACGAGGACCTGCGGCGGTGCGTCGATTACGTGACGCGGCATCCGAAGGTGCGTGACGTGCTGCTGTCGGGCGGTGACGTGCTGACGCTGTCCGACGAGGCGGTGATGCGCTTCGTCGAGGCTTTCGCGGCGTTACCGCAGGTCGAGGTCATCCGCATTTGCACGCGCGCGCTCGTCTCGAATCCCGCGCGCGTCACGGATCGCCTGGCGCGGCGGCTGGCGCGGTCGGGCAAGGTCTGGGCGAACGTGCACATCAACACGGCGAACGAGGCGCGCGTGGCGGCGGCGCCGGCGGCGAAGCTCGTGACGCGCGGCGTGCCCGTCTCGTCCCAGACGGTTCTGCTGTGCGGCGTCAACGACACGCCGCAGAAGATGCTCGCGCTGCTGCGGGCGCTATCGGCCGCGCGCATCCGCCCCTACTACGTCTTCCAGTGCGATCCGGTCGAGGGACTGGTCGAACGCTTCGGCGTGCCGCTCGCGCAGGCGAAGGCGATTGAGGCCTACTGCGCCGCGCGCATCGGCGGCCTCGCCCTGCCGCGCTTTGTCGCGGACTTGCCGGGGTCGCGTCGCAAGACGCCGCTTGATCTCCTGTAACGCGGCGGCGACTACCGAATTTGGTACTTCCCAAGTTGTAGAAAAAAAAATATAATTTTCAGCATCATTTACCCCAAGAAGGAAAACATGATGCTGCAGAGAACCCTTGCCGTGGCGTTCGCCTGTCTGGCGGCGCCGCTGTTTGCCGAAACGATCCTTTACGTCAAGCCCGGCGCGACCGGGTCGGGCGCGAGCTGGGACGACGCGGCCGACCTCGCGGCGGCCGTCGCGACGGCCCGGGAGAACGCCCCGTGCGCGATCTACGTCGCCAGGGGCGTCTACGCGGCGAACAGGCTTGCCGTCGCGCCGGGCACGTCCCTCTACGGCGGGTTCGCCGGCGAATCGGCGGACGAGACGGTCGCCGGACGCGACGTCGCGGCGAACGCGACGGTCATCTACGGGACTGACGGGTCGTCGCGCACGCCCTACTGGCGCGACCGCACGGGCGCGGACGTCCTGCGGGACGGGAAGAAGGTGCGCGTGATGAACGACGACGGAACGTTCAATGCGCCCGATCCGACGGACGAGGAGCTGTTCTGGACGCCCAGCTACGGCGTCAACGCCCTCGACGCGTCGGGCGAGACGGCGACGGGCGAGTCCGTGGTCGTGGACGGCTTCGTCTTCACGACGGCGAGCCTCAAGTTCGACAAGATCCCTGCCACGGTTCGCAATTGCCGCTTCTTCGGGTGCTTCCACGACTGGGGGGTCGTCTGGGGGAGCGCGTCGTTCACGGTCGAGAACTGCGCCTTCGACTGGTGCAACGGGCCGGCCGTCAGCTCGGACCTTGCGGATGGGAGCTCCGCCGTCACGCTCCGGAACGTCGCCGTGCGGCACGAGGTGGCCAACAACCAGCGCGGACTCGGCGTCTACGCGCCGAACGTCACGCTGGACATCGAGGGCTGCGCCTTCGAGCGGAACTACAACGTCCGCGCGGTCGGCGACGGCGGCCTGGGCGTCGTCCACGGAAACGACTCCTCGAAGATGCGGATTCGCGGCACGCGGTTCGTCGAGAACCTCGTCTCGTCGAACGCGAGCGCCATCGTCATCCTGCCGAACTACAATCCATCGGTCGTGAGCAACTGCCTGTTCCTGGCCAACCGGGTCGTCGGCGACCGCGGGGACCGCTCGAGCGCCGCGGCGTGCATCCTGAACGCGCGGCGAAACGACCATGTCGTCGACGCCTGCTCGTTCGTCTCGAACGTCGTTGACCGCTCTGAGGCGAAGACGAAGAGCGGCGTCACGCTGATGCCCTGCTCGGTCGTCTACTCCTGCTACGTCGCGCCGATCCGCCGCTGCACGTTCGACGGCAACCGCGTGTCGGCCGCGGCGAGCGCGGAGGGCGTCACGCCCGTCTGCGCGACGCTGTATTCGGAAGGCGGCAACGACGCAGGGTGCCTGTTCGGCAACACCTTCAGCGGCAACGACGCCGCGACAGGCGAGATCGTCCTGAACCGGCATCCCGTCCAGACGCTCGGTGTCATCCGCGTCTTCAACAGCATCTTCTGGCATCCGTCCGGCTCGTACGTGCCGGTCGCGCGCCTGGGCACGGGGCGCATCTGCTACCGCCACTGCGTCGTCAAGAACCTGCCGGCGGACGCGGACTGGATCGTCGACTCGGAGGCGAACCGGGCGGGCGATCCCCTGCTGGGCGGCCGTCTGACGGCCGCCGAGGGCCTGCTCGTGCGCCGTCCGGGAACGGGCGCGGCGCGGCACAAGGGCATCCCGCTCTACTACGACTCCAGCGAGCCGCGCAAGGTCGCCTACCAGGGCGGGAGCGGCTATGTCCGCTGCGACACGCTGGGCTCCTCGCTGCTGACCGCGCCCTATACGGCCATTCCCGACGCGCTGGGACAGTTCCCCCGCGAGGGGCTCAAGCCCGACATCGGCGCGGTGCAGGCGGGGGCGTCCGGCCTCCTGCTGCTGCTTCGCTAAAGCCCTCCTCATCCCTCACGACTCATCCCCCATCCCTCTTCATGAACACGTCAATCCTTCTTCTCTCCGCCTTGACCCACTGGTTTGTCCCGGCGACGGGCGAAGAGCAGTTCCTGCCCGACCGCGATCCGCAGCACGGCACGCGGGGCGGCGTCGTGCGCATCGTCGCCGCGCAGGACGAGTACGAGCCCGGCTCGTTCGTCGTGAAGGCCGACGCCGACCTCGGCAAGGTGCGCTTCGCGCTCGGCGCGTTCACGAATGCGCAGGGCGTCGCGTTCGCGCCGGAGAACCTCGACCTCAAGGTCGTCAAGGTCTGGTACCAGAACCGCAACGGCTGGTTCAGCTATTTCGGCGACACGGGCTTCAAGCTCTGCCCCGAGCTGCTGCTGAACGACGAGGACCTCGTCCGCGTCGATCCGGCGAAGGAGGCGAACTACGCGACGCTCACCGACGCGGACGGGCGGCGGATCGGCGAGCGGTGGATCAACCCGCCGCGTCAGATGGACGTGCGCAGCGCGGACTGGCGGACGAAGGTCAACAGCGTCTTCCAGCCGATGCGGCCGGACTTCAAGGACGCGGCGACGCTCCAGCCCGTGACGCTTGGCCGGGACGTGCGCAAGCAGATCTTCCTGACCGCCCACGTCCCCGCGGGCACGGCGGCGGGCGTCTACAGGGGCGCCGTGAACGTCTCGGCCCTCGACGGGCGGCGGCTTTACGCGGTTCCCGTCGAGGTGAAGGTGCTCGACTTCGCGCTGCCGCGCCCGAAGACGCGCTTCGATCCCGAAAAGGACCTGATCGTCAGCGGCTTCCACTACATCAGCCTCGACATCGTGCGCGAGCTCAACGGCGGCGACCTGGAGCTGGCGAAGCGGCAGCTCAAGGCGATTCTCGCAAACCAGCGGCGGCATGGCGTGCAGGTCTACCAGCTTCCCCGGACGATCTGCTCGGAGACCGACTTCTGCATCCGCACGATGCAGGAGGTCGGGATGCGCACGGATCTCCTGGTCGGCGGCGCGTATCCGACGCGCTCGATCACGTGGAAGGGCGCGAAGAAGGACCTCACGTTCGCCGACATGGTGGCCGACGCGAAGCGGCAGGCCGACTACTACGACCGCACGCTCGGGCACCACAACGTCTACGTCATGCACGGCGACGAGCCGCCGAGCCCGTGGATTGCGAAGGAGCGTCCGCTCGTCGACGCCTACCACGCGGGCGGGCTCAAGTTCTTCATCGCCTGCCATCGCGCGCTCTTCCACAAGGGCGGGCACCTCTGGGACTTCTCGTCCACGTCCAAGGCCCCGACGGACGACTCGACGCCGCGCCTCTGGAACCAGCTTGGCGGCGAGCCGTACGTCGGCTGGTACGGCCAGATGCACGTCGGGCCGGAGAATCCGGCGCAGAACCGGCGGCAGTACGGGCTTGCGACCTGGCTTTCCGGCTATTCGTCCGTCATGAACTATGCGTTCGGCCTCGGCCCGTGGAACGACGACTCGACGACCTACAGGCCGATGGTCAACGCCTACGGCATCTTCGGCGGCGTCGTCGACACCTTGCAGTGGGAGGGCTTCCGCGAGGGGATCGACGACATCCGCTACGCGACGCTCCTGTCGGCGCTCGCGCGCAAGGCGCTCAAGGCGTCCGACGGCTCGACGCAGCGCGCGGGCAAGAAGGCGCTGCGGTACGTGGCCGAGATCACGGTCGGGGCGGACGACTACTTCGGCACGGGGGCCGACCCGCTCGACACGGTCCGGCTGGAGATGATCGGCTTCATCGAGGACCTGCGCGCGCGTCTCGGCGCGGCGGCGGACGTCGCGGAAAGCCCGATTGCCGTGAGGCCGTTCGTCGGCGAATCGACCGATCCGCTCGGCGGGGTGCCGACGCTCTTCGGAAAGTCCGGCGCCGCGCGCTTCGGGCTCTGGACGAACGTCTGCGCCTTTGCCGACCAGGCGCTCGCGAATGCGCGCGAGCGGCCGTTCGCGGTGAAGGACGACGCGCGCTTCACGACGTTCCTGCGGGGCTACGTGATGGGCGGGCGCCGCGCCGACGCGATCGCGCTCTGCCGCGCCGAGAAGCGGTGCGAGTTCCTCGCCGACCTCCTGGAGGGCAAGACGCCGGCGTGGAGCAAGGACCCCGGGCAGGCGATGAAGGAGATCGACCTCGCCGGCGCGTTCATGCTGCTCCTCGACGACGAGGCGAAGGTTCGCGAGCTGATGGCCGCGCGGGCGGCGCTCGTGAAGCCGCGCGCCCGCAAGGCCTACCCGGTGCGCTACTCCGCCCGCGCGCTCGCGGGGCTGGGCGACTGGGCGAACGCGACGGTGCGCACCGAGGCCCAGCGGCTCGACCGCAAGTTCGGCGGCAACATGGACTTCCTCGTCACCGACATCACCTCGGGCGACCGCGGCGCGGGCATCGGCACGGACGCGAACACGAACGCCGCGCCCGCGACCGTGCAGGTCGTCTGCGACCGGCGCGGCCTCCACTTCCGCTTCGACGACCCGAACGCGCACGCGGCGGAGATCGAGAGCCTCGTGCAGGCGGGCGGCTCCTACGAATGCTATCTCGCGCCGGGCGAGAACAGGCCGTACGTCTCGTTCGTGGCCGACCAGGGGACGGGACGGCTCGACCTCTTCAACACGACCTACGACACCTTCGGCCTCCGCGCCGTGCCGAAGACGGGCCTGCGGGCCTGCCGGACGGAAGTCGCCTTCGGCGAGGGGACGGTCACGACGTATGCGTTCATCCCGTGGGACAGCTACGCGGCGTTCATCCCGCGCGACGGCGAGGAGTGGGAGTTCGAGGTCATCTTCTGGAGCCGGCGCGGCGGCGAGTGCTGGAACGGCACGGAGTCGATTCACGGACGCTCCACGTGGGGACGGCTGCGCTTTGCGCTGTCCGAGGCGGAGCGCGCGGAGATCGTGCGGCGGCAGCTGTTCGCGGCGAAGAAGGCGTACGCGCGCGAGAAGGTGACGTGGGACTCGGGCGAGGGCGTCCTCGACCATTGGCAGGACGCCGACCTCGGCGACGCCGCCTTCTACGCGGCGAAGGTGAAGCCGCTCGTCGACGAGCTGGACGCGCGGGCGAAGGAGCTCTCGTTCGGGATGTCCGACGCGGAGGTCTTCCGATTCGAGCGGGAGGCGCTGCCGAAGTGGCGCGACATCCGCTTCATCCTCGCCGCCCTGCGCCGCGACTGGCTGCTGGAGAGGGGGGCGAAATGACGGCCGCGCTGCTGCTGGCGGCGGCCGGCTGGACGACGGTCGCGACGAACACGGTCGTCGAAATCCCCCTCGACCGGCCGACGGGCATCGAGTTCGCGATCGGGCCATCCGGGAAGCCGAGCGAGCTCATCCGCGAATGGGCGGGAACGGACGCGCGCGGACGGCCCCTGAAGGGGGCGGAGCCGATGCTGGTGCGCCACGTGACGCGGCGCAACGGGAACGTCCACTCCAACGCCTGCGTCGACCTCTGGGCGTGGTGGGACGGCGGGCGCGCCTACGTGCGCCCGGCCCTGTCGCCCTACACGCTGGCGGACGATCGGATCCTGCCACAGGGCGAGGAGATGCTGGCGAAGTGGGACTCCTACGAGCATCCGACGAGCCATGTCTTCCGCCTCGCGTTCACGCCGGCCGACGCCGGGAACGTGCGCGCCTGGGTGGACGGCTCGTACGTCCAGCGCATGGACAACTTCCACGTGAAGACCGCCGCGCTCCGGCGACTCGCGTTCGCGTTCCAGCCGGGGGCGCGCTTCCGCCTGACGCCGTGCGCGATCGACCTGTCGAAAGACACGCTCAAGCTCGACTTCCCCGCGCCCGAGGCCGTCGCCAAGTGCCACTACGTCGCCGGCAACAGCGCCTTCGAGGTCGAGTCGTACCAGAGCCGGCGGCCGCTGGACGCCTACCCGAACGCGATCCACCGGCGCCTGCCGGCGGCGGACTGGCATCTCGCGCGCATCCGCTTCGCGCTTGACGACGACCCGAAGCTGGAGAAGGTCCTGACCGTGCGCCTTTGCTGCAACCGGCCAGGCGGCTCGGGCGGCAACCTGGTCTCGGACGTCGACCTCGACTTCACGAAGGGGCTGCCGCCTGACGTGCGGACGGTCGGCACGGTCGACTGGAAGGGGCGTCCGACGGCGCTTTACGAAATGGACGTCAAGCTCGCCCTCGGCCCCCTGGCCGACCTCGTCGGCTGGCAGGACTACCTCGACTTCGAGTTCCTCGGCCGCAAGCGCACCGAACCCGAGGGGCCCGACCGGCGGATGAAGCCGGCGCACGACAGCTCAAGCGCGTTCGTCATCTGCGGCGTCACGCTCGTGAAGGCGCCGTTCAACGCCGTCATCCGCCCGCTTCCCGGCTCGCCCGGCAACGTCTTCACGGCGGACGAGACAGAGAAGAGGACCTCCGTCACGCTGACGGCGTGGCGCGACTGCGCGGGCGAGGTGAGCTGTCCCTACGGCTCCTTCCGCTACACGCTGAAGCGCGGCGAGACGCGGCGGTTCGAGCTCGACCTCTCGTCCGTCCGGGACGAGGGCCTCTACGAGCTGCCCATCCGCTTCCGGGACCTGGGCGGCAAGGCCTACTTCACGCATCCGGCGCGGATGGCCGTCGTGCCCGCGGGCGGGCGGCTCGTCGAGCCGAAGGCGTCCCCCTACGGCACGTGGTGGATGAACTGGGACTACCAGAACCGCTTTGACGTCGGCGCGCCGCTCTGCCGCAAGGTGGGGATCCCGAAGGTGACGGTCACGCAGGGCGACAAGAAGAAGGACATGGAGAAGTGGGGTTTGCTGGCCTGCGGCGACGCGCAGATCCTCGGCCCGGGACACTTCGACTATGAGACGGGAAAGTTCAAGCCGCGTGACGGGAAGGACGGCGAGACGCGCGTTGTCGAGGACCTGAAGCGCCAGGTCGAGGGCTCGACGTTCGTCGACCACGTCCTCGTCTGGCACGAGTCGGCTGAAGTCTACTCGGAGATCCCGGAGGAGTTGACCGGGCGGCCGGTTCCGGCGGCGACGGACTGGAACCGGAAGCGTGCGCGCTATCTCGACGAGTGTGTGCGCATCCTGCGCAAGCACTTCCCCGGCCTGCGCATCCAGATCGGCAACACGGGCATCTCGCTCGGCGCCGTCGTCAGCCCCCTGCGCGGCGGCGCGGATCCCGAGGACTACCGGGGCGTGACGATCGGCAACGAGGCCTTCGGCGGCGACACGCCCCCCGAGCGCGTGACGACGGGCAACATCCAGGGCATGGCGCTCGTGAAGGCGACGGCGCGGAAGATGCTCGGCTTCGACGTGCCGATGGACGGCTGCTGGGAGGCGACGTGCCGGCGCACGCGCTCGCTGACGGAGGAACGCCAGGCGGCCTACTACGTGCGCGACGCGCTTGTCGGCCTCGTGAACGGCTACCGGCTGACGATGCTCGGCGGCATCGCCGACTGCCACAGCGGCTATTACGACTCGCACTGGGGGACTGGCGGCCTCTGCCGCCGCGCGCCGACGTTCTATCCGAAGCGCTCGTACGTCGCCGTCGCGCAGCTGACGAAGGCGCTGGACGGCGCGACCGAGCCGCAGGAGCTCGAGACGGGCGAACCGTCGGTGTTCGCCGTCTCGTTCAGGCGCGCCGACGGGAAGTTCGTGACGGCGCTCTGGGCGCGGCGCGGGCGGTTCGCCGTCCGGCTCGACGACGGCGCGGAGCTGGAAGGCGGCGAGATTCCCGTGTACCACGTCTCGGCGCGGCGGCCGGCGCGCGTCGAGCGCCTCGCCGTCGCGGACCCGGAGACCGAGTCCCTCGCGCGGGCGGCGACGGTCGTGGCGAAGCTGGACGATGCGCGGGCGATCGTCGCCTCGCCGTCCGAGGCGTTCCGGTCGCCGAAGTGGAATCGCCTGCCGGCGCTGGTGCCCGGCGCCTTCCGCGTGGAGAAGGTCGTGGACAAGGCGCGCGGCGCCTGCCTCGACGTGCGGCTCGACGCGTCCGCGACGAACGTGCCGTGCGCGTTCCTGACGGAGTACACGACGCTGACCTTCCGCACGCCGGCGGCGCTGCCTGAGGCCGCGCGGGGCGTCGGCCTGTGGGTGAAGGGCGACGGGAACGGCGGGCAGGTCCGCTTCGAGGTCGAGGACGGCAAGGGCCGCGTCTTCCGCACGTTCGACTACGGCAACACGACCTACGACAGCGTGGACGTCGAAGGGAGGCTCTGCGTCGACTTCGTCGGCTGGCGGTACGTCGCGCTTGGCATCGACGGAAAGAACTGGTACACGATGTCCGGCGACAAGTCCGCGCCCGCGCCGCCCTACAAGGTGCGGGCGGTGACGGTCGGCGTCAACCGCGCGCGCCATGGCCTCACGGGCTTCAAGCCCGTCGAGGGCGCCGTGCGCCTGCAGGATCTCGGCGGCTGGTGAGGCGCCGGCGGCCGACAAGGTGGAACAGGAAAGGGAGGAATCGCAAATGACGAGACGGGGATGGATCTGCGGACTGATTCTCGCGGCCGTCGCCGCACGGACGGCGACAGGCCTGTGCGCGGCGCCGGCAGCCGAGTACGACGGCTACGCGGACTGGCAGTGGCGGCCCGTGGAGGTCGCCGACACGAACGCGGCGGAGACCGTCCGCTTCGAGGCCGACATGACCGTGCCCCTGCACGGGCCGTGGCTACGCCTGCCGGGCGAGACGACGATGACGGTGACGTGGATCACGCGCATTCCGTGCGCGGGCGGCATCGAGTACTGGGAGGCGGGCACGACGAACCGCATCGAGCGCTGGCCCGTCCGGTACGGGGCGCTTGACTACTCCCGGGACGTCCACTGCTTCCACCTGACGGGGCTTCGGCCCGGCACGCGCTACGCCTATCGGCTCCTCTCCGCGCTCGATTCGTACACGTCGCCGTGGACGTACTACGTCGGGCGCGGACGCGAGGTGCGGCATTTCACGACGGTCGATCCGGCGCGCGACGCGTACCGCGTCTTCCTGACGGCCGACCTGCACGGCGGCGCGAGGCTGTCGCTCGCGCCGATGGTGGCGCGCACGGGCGCGAAGGACGCCGACTTCTACTTCTTCCTCGGCGACAACGTCTCCGACGGCGCCTACAACAACTACCGCTTCTACGCGACGATGGGCTTCCTCGACGACGTCACGCGCCTGTGGGGGAGCGAGAAGCCCACGCTCTTCCTGCGCGGCAACCACGACATCAGCGGGCCGGACGCCGTGCGCCACGGCGAGCTCTTCCCGCATCCGAAGGAAAAGACCTACCATGCCTTCCGTCAGGGGCCTTGCCTCTTCGTGGCGCTGGACACGATGTGGCCGCCGAAGGTCGCGCTGCAGAAGGCGCACTGGGAGGCGTACCTGCGCGAGCAGGCCGCCTGGCTGAAGGAGCAGAAGGCGACGGACGCCTGGAAGACGGCGACGTTTCGCGTCGTGATGTTCCACGTGCCGCTCTTCCCGTCCGACTCGACGTTCCCGCGCGCGTTCTTCGGCGAGGAGCTGGCTGACGAATCGCCGGAAGGGAAGGTTCACGCGGTGCTCTCCGGGCATGAGCACGTCTATGCGCGCGTCAATCCGAACACGCGGGAGACGCGCGTGAACAACGCCTACGGCGACTTCCCGGCGGACGGGAAGGGGGCGTATCCGCCGGCGTACTTCCGGAAGGGCCAGATCCCGGAGCGCTTCCCGTACGTCAGCGTCGTCTGCCGCGCGGGCGAGGCGATGACGCTTGACGTCAGCCCCGCGCGCCTGGTCTTCAGGTCGCACCGCTTCGACCGCCCCGGGCGCGGATTCTATGACGCGTTCGAGATCACGGCAGACGGGCAGGTGAACGACCTGGTGGAGACGCGCGCCTATCCGCTTGCGCAGTAGGGCCCTTGCCGCGCTGTCCGCGCTCGCGGCGTCATCGCTGCTCGCCGGGACGGCGGCAACGCCGCCGTGGACGGACCGCGCGAAGGCGCCCGAGGAACGCGCGCGGCTCCTGACGGCGGAGATGACGCTGGAGGAGAAGGCAGGATTTTGAGGGTCAGGTACGCCGAGCAAAACTCGGTTGAACTAAATGAATGAAAGGAATCATTACTGTAAAGAAGTCGACGTACAGTTAGGAAGGCGGGGCGTGCAGAGGGCGACCGATGTGCGCGAGTCTCGCCGGACGAACGGATAAGCGATAACGCAAGTGAATCTCTTTCGTAAAGTCTCGTTACTAAAGTTCCGCGTGGCCAGTGTTCTGACATCATGAAGCCAACAGGAGACTATCGAATCGACTTGGGTAGTCGAAACGCGGCGGGACATAGGAGGATCGCGTGTTCGGAAAGTTCAGCTAGGGAACTCGGGAGACCTCGCGGTAGCGAAAGCGAAGCGAGGAGTCGGACGAGGCCATAGTAGCGGGGAAGCGGGTAATGACCGTGGAGCGAAGGGTCTCTGCGTGAAAAAGGGATGTTTCGAACGAAAAGGTGCAGACCAGATTGATTGAGAAATCTTATACGGACGAGGAAATCGCGGCAATCGTGCGCAAGCACGGGCTGCCGCGCTATCCGAAGATTGCGCTTTTGAGGGAGAAGCTGTCACGGAAGGCAAAGGAGGAGCCACAGTTCAAATTCTACTGCCTGTATGGGCAACTGCTGAGGGAGGACGTGCTGAAATGCGCCTACGAGACCGTGCGAGCCAATCAAGGTGCGCCTGGCGTTGACGGGGTGTCGTTTTGGCAAATCGAGCACGACGCGGAAGGCGTGAAGGTCTTCCTTGGGAACATCCTGCGGGAACTCAAGGACAAGACCTACAGGGCAAGTCCCGTGAAACGGACTTACATCGAGAAGGCGAACGGCAAACTGCGACCGCTTGGCATCCCGACCATCAAGGACAGGGTTGTGCAGGCCGCGCTGAAACTGATCGTCGAACCGATATTCGAAGCCGACTTCCACGACTGCTCGTACGGATTCAGGCCGAACAGGAACGCGAAGATGGCGGTTGAGCGAATCGCGGCGGAAATCAAGGACGGCAAGACGGAAGTCTACGATGCCGACCTGTCGAGCTACTTCGATACGATACCGCACGACAAGCTCTTCCTCGCCCTGCGCAAGCGGATCACGGACGGAAGTGTTCTGGCGCTCATACGCCAATGGCTGAAGTCCACGATTGTCGAACCGAACGGCGTGAAGAAGAATCCCAAGGGCAGGGGCACTCCGCAAGGAGGCGTCATCTCGCCTCTTCTGTCGAACATCTACCTGCATTGGTTCGAGACGTGTGCCGCGTTGGTCGCCAAGGGAACGAACCAAGTCATGTCGATTGTCCGCTACGCGGACGACTTCGTGATTCTTGCGAGGAGACTGCAGGGGGAGTTTGTGCGGAAGATTGAAAGCGAACTTGAAGGCCGGTTCGGGCTCGTGGTGAACAGGGACAAGACGAAAGTCTTGGACATGAAGGCTGACAAGACCGCTCTCGGATTCCTCGGCTACGAGTTCCGATACGTGAGAACCCATTACGGGGATGGGAGGTATCTGACCTTCGGCCCGTCGATGAAATCGGTCAAAAAGGTTTGCACGAAGGTCAAGGAACAGACACTCAGCATCATGAAGCCCGTGAAGAACGAGGAGATTGTGCAGAGGGTCAACAAAATCCTTGTCGGCTGGGACAACTACTTCCAATGCGGATATCCGGCTCGGATGTTCAACAAGGTGAACTGGTACGTGCGCAACCGCCTGTACCTTCACTTCAACAGGAAGAGCCAAAGGGGCTATGTGCTGAAATACGCACCGAACTTCTTCCAAGAACTACAGGCGATGGGGTTGCACATGCTTCGATGGAGGCGGAAGTGATATGTCAAATGTTCCACACGGTGAGCCGTATGCGGGAAAACTGCACGTACGGTTCGATGAGGGGGCGGACGTACCCTGCGGGGGCGTCTCGCTCTACTCTACACACGAGTGGTACAGTCCGACGAAAAGATGGCCGCAAAAAAGACAAGAATCTTCGTTATCGTTCCAGCGAAGACGACAACCGTTCGTTCGCGTTTCGCATCCGCACCCGCCGCAACGAACGCGGCGAGATCATCGAGGCGTTCTACAACCCGACGCCGAACGACCGCAATCTTGAATTTGACCGCAAGGCGAATCTCAACCGCGCGGACAGGAAATGGTGAACGAAACCTCCCTGTGGACCAGGCCGTTTGCCAAAGTAAACGAAACTTAGAAAGGGTAAACGAAAGTTTAGCCGTTCGCTGGTTGAAGGTGCAGCGTTGAATTTGGCAATCCGGCGTGGTCGGCTTCGTCCGGGCGGCTCTCCCTGCCGAACGCGCGAACTCATGGGTTCTTCGCGCTCGGGATTCGCGACACTGCCCGGCGCGCGTCCCGGTCCGTGTCGCGAATCCCGAGCGGCGAGAGCGCGCACGCGCGGAGTCGACGCGCTCGACGAGGCGGACTCCCGCCCGAAGACGCTTTGACAAAGCAAACGCAAGTCCCTCCCCGGGGAGGGCAGGAGAGGTGGAGAATCCCTGCCTCCGTCAATTTCCTGTCCAACCTCTACATTTGACCAACTAAACAAAATCTAAAATTGCTTTTACCCTGGCAAAGCACCCTCCCTGTGGACCATTGACAGTCAGCACAACATTTTGATATTATACCAAACAACGGAAGGATGATCAGGTGGATCGGTTTGATCGAAAGATGTGGGAGAGCCCCGCGAAGAGGTTCAAGGCGCTCGGGCATCCGGTGCGCATGTGGATTGCTGCGCAGCTGATGGACGGTGAGAAGTGCGTTCACGAGTTCGTCGATCGCGTCGATCTCGATTTTTCAACTGTCTCCCAGCATCTTTCGGGACTCAAGGTCGCTGGTGTGGTCGAGGCCGACAAGCGCGGCAAGGAAGTCTTCTACCGGCTGAAATGCAGCTGCGTACGCAGCTTTCTCAGGTGCGTCGAGGCGAAAAGAAGATCCGGCGCGTGCTGAATCGCTGCGGTGGACATTGCGGCAGGTGATTAACAATCCAGGAGGGCGAGACATGAAATACGTCATCATCGGCGGCGTGGCCGCGGGGGCGAGCGCCGCGGCGCGGCTGCGGAGGCTCGACGAACAGGCGGAGATCGTCCTTCTCGAGAAAGGGAGCGACATCTCCTATGCCAACTGCGGGCTCCCGTACCACGTCGGCGGGGTCATCTCCGCCCGCGCGCGGCTCTCGGTGATGCCGCCCGCCAAGTTCGCCTCCTGGTTCAACGTCGACGTCCGCACGAACTGCGAGGCGACCGCGATCGACCGCGCGAAGAAGGAAGTCGAGATCCGCACGGCGGACGGGACCTCGCGCCTCGCCTACGACAAGCTGCTGATCGCGACCGGCGCGACGCCCGTCGGCGACGCCTACACGGACGCGACGCATCCGCACGTGGCGCACCTCTGGACGCTCGCCGACATGGACCGCGTCATGGCGAAGCTCGGGGCGGCAAGGCGCGTCCTCGTGGTCGGCGCGGGGTTCGTGGGCCTCGAACTTGCCGAGAACCTGCGTCATCGCGGTCTCGCCGTCACCGTCGTCCAGCGCGGCGGACACGTCCTGCCGACGATGGACGCCGAAATGGCCGAGCCGCTGGCGGACGAGCTCCGCGGCGCGGGGATCGATCTCCGGTTCGGACGCGTCGTCTCCGATTTCGTGGAGAAGCCGGATGGCGTGGAGGCGGTGCTGGACGATGGCACACGCCTCGCCGTCGATCTCGCCGTGGTCTCGACGGGCGTTCGTCCGCGCGCCGAGCTCGCCAAGTCCGCCGGGCTCGAGATCGGTCCGCGCGGACACATCGTCGTCGACGAAGGACTCCGCACGAGCGATCCGGACATCTTCGCCGCGGGCGACGTGATCGAGGTGCGCGATCCCGTGTTCGGCGGCAAGACGGCGATCGCGCTGGCGGGACCGGCCAACAAGCAGGGCCGCATCGCCGCGGACAACATGGCCGGCGGCGCAAGCGTCTACCGTGGCACCTTCGGGACGAGCGTCGTCAAGGTCGGCGAACTGACTGCGGCAGGCGTCGGCTGGACCGAGGCACGGCTCAAGGCCGAGAATCGCGACTACCGGAAGATCTACATCCATCCGTCGTCCGGCGCGGGCTACTATCCCGGCGCGGCGCGGCTCAGCATGAAGCTCCTCTTCGGCGCGGACGGCACGATCTACGGAGCCCAGATCGTCGGCGCGAAAGGCGTCGACAAGCGGATCGACACGATCGCCGAGGCGATGCGCGTGAGGCTCAAGGCCCCGCAGCTCGGCGAACTCGAGCTCGCCTACGCGCCGCCGTACAGCTCGGCGAAGGACCCGGTGAACTTCCTCGGCTTCGTCGCGGAGAACGTCCTCACCGGCAAGAGCGACGTCGTCGCGCCGGACACGATCCCGGCGGACGCGCAGGTCATCGACGTGCGCGAACCGTCCGAACACGAGATGGGGGCGGTTCCCGGCGCGATCAACATCCCGCTCGGGAGCCTGCGGACGCGC
Source organism: uncultured Kiritimatiellota bacterium (assembly GCA_934635045.1). Lineage (GTDB taxonomy): Bacteria > Verrucomicrobiota > Kiritimatiellia > RFP12 > UBA1067 > UBA1067. The sequence goes on from CAKTZA010000030.1 coordinate 25,061, forward strand.
CTTGCCGAACTCGACCGGGCGAAGACCTACGTGACGTGCTGCGCGGTGGGGCTGCGCGGTTACCTCGCCGAGCGCATCCTCAAGCAGAACGGCTTCAGGGTGTACAACCTCTCCGGCGGCTGGGCGACCTGGCGGCTGTTCCATCAACCTTCTTCGACCCTCGATCTCCGCCAGCTGCCGTGTCCGGGGCCGGTCGTCCAGCTCAAGGCGGCGTTTGCCAAGGCGGCGGACGGCGCGGCGTTCAAGGTGCTGGCCGACGCGACGTTCGAGGGCGATCTCCGGCGCTGGTGCGCGGCGAACGGCTGCACGGCGTCCGGACTCGCGAAGCACGGCGGCGAGCTGGAGGCGACTCTGGTCAAGGGCGCGCCTCAACCTTCAACCGCAACCTCGACCTCCAGCCGCCCGGCGGAGCATTCCGCCGCGATCGTCCTCTTCAGCAACGACCTCGACAAGGCGCTGGCGGCGATGATCCTCGCGAACGGGCTCGCGGCGTCCGGGGCGAAGGTCGGGATCTTCTTCACGTTCTGGGGGCTCTCGGTGCTGCGGAAGAATCCCGCACCGGTCCTGCGGCGGAGCTTCGTCTCGCGGATGTTCGGCTGGTTGCTGCCCAGGGGGGCGGAGAAGCTGGCGCTCTCGAAGATGAACATGCTCGGCCTTGGCACAGCGATGATGAAGGACGTCATGCGCAAGCAGAACATCATGACGCTCCCGTCGCTCATCAAGTCCGCGAAGGCGGCGGGCGTGAAGTTCATCGCCTGCGACATGGCGATGGGGGTGATGGGGCTCACGCGCGAGGACCTGATCGATGAGGTCGATGAGGTCGCGGGCGTTGCCGCCTTCGCGGAGCTCGCGAAGAGGAGCACCAACACGCTGTTCATCTGAACTTGGCGACAGCGCATCGGAAATGGCCTGTCTGGGACAGCGCCCAAAGGTGTCCGGGATCCTGTCGGAGGAGACGGCCTCCAGCCGGCCGGACCGGTTTCGCCGGTTCGGAATCTCAAACCTCCGCGCGTTTGCCGTCGTGGCTCTCTTTGTGCTGGAGAACCGCTGGCGTTGAATCGCCGTACTCCGCGGCCTGTTCGTGCGCATGGCCTTGGCGGGCGCCGCATGAGACAGCGTCCGCTGATTTTGATATAATACGACCTCAATGGTGAAGAAGGTCAGAGATCCGCGTCCGACGTGGGACGAGTACTTCATGGAGATCGCGCAGGTGGTTGCGCGACGCTCCAACTGCTCGCGCCGCAGCGTCGGGGCCGTCATCGCGCGCAACCACCATGTCCTCTCCGCCGGCTACAACGGCACGCCCAAGGGCGTGAAGAACTGCTTCGAGGGCGGGTGCCCGCGCTGCGCGGGCCACGCCAAGAGCGGGACGCACCTCGACGAATGCCTCTGCACCCATGCCGAGCAGAACGCGATCTGCCAGGCGGCGTGCTATGGGCCGTCGATTGAGGGCGCGACGATCTACGTCACGATCTCGCCGTGCCTCACCTGCGCGAAGCTCATCATCAATGCGGGCATTTCGGAAGTCGTCTACGGCGGCGACTACGCCTTTCTCGAGACGGTCGAGAAGATGTTCACCGCTGCCGGCGTCAAGTACCGAAAGTATGCCCCGTAAACCTTAACGCTTTAACTCTCAACCCTCACAACAAAAGGAAAAACAATGAGCAGAAAGAAAATCATCGCTGGAAACTGGAAGATGAACGTCAAGCCGTCGGAGACCGCCGCCCTCGTCAAGGGCGTCGCCGAGGCGACCAAGGATTTCGCCGGAAAGGTCGACATCGTGTGCTGCACGCCCGCGATCGACGTCCCGGCCGCCATCGCCGCCGCTGCGGGCACGCAGGTCGAGATCGGCGCCGAGAACTGCCACTGGAAGGAGTCGGGCGCCTACACGGGCGAGATCTCGACGGGCATGCTCCTCGACGCGGGCGCGAAGTACGTCATCCTCGGCCACAGCGAGCGCCGCCAGTATTTCGGCGAGACGGACGAGACGGTGAACCTCCGTACGCGCGCGGCCATTGCGGCGGGCCTCACGGCCATCGTCTGCGTCGGCGAGACGCTGGAGGAGCGCGAGGCGGGCAAGCTCGTCGAGGTCATCGAGCGCCAGATGAACGTCGGCCTCAAGGACGTCACGGCGGCGGACTGCGCGAAGCTCGTCATCGCCTATGAGCCCGTCTGGGCGATCGGCACCGGCAAGACCGCGACCCCCGACCAGGCGCAGGAAGTCCACGCCCTCATCCGCGCGACGCTCGCGAAGCTCGTCGGCGCCGAGACGGCCGAGACCGTGCGCATCCAGTACGGCGGGTCGATGAAGCCGGGCAACGCGGCGGAGCTCCTCGCGAAGAAGGACATCGACGGCGGCCTCATCGGCGGCGCGGCCCTCAAGGCGGCCGACTTCGCCGGCATCATCGCCGCGGCGGCCCATGCGTAAGCCAAGCGCCATCACGCTCGCAACGGCGCTCGTCGCCGTTGCGGGGTGCTTCAACGAGCCGGAACCGGCCTACAAGTCGGTTCCGGACGAAAGCCGTCTTTACCTTCAGGACAAGGGGCTGGAAGACCTGAAGGCGAGCGACCTCGCGAAGGTCGGCGACTACCTGAACCTCGACCGCAACGCGCTGACGAACGTCGATCCTGTCGCGAAGCTCGCGGGCCTGAAGTGGCTGCGCCTGAACGACAACCGCCTGTCGGCGTTGCCGGACTTGCAGGCCCTGACGCAGCTGCGGCGCATCTACTTGAAGAACAACCGCCTGACGGAAGTCCCGGCGACGCTGAAGGACCTGCCGGCGCTGACGGACATCGAGCTGTCGGGCAACCCGATTTCGGTCGTGCCGGCGTGGCTCGCGGCGAAGAAGGGCCTCAAGAATCTCTCGTTCAACGCGACGCGGCTGACGAAACTGCCCGATGACCTGTCGGCGTGGGCGACGCTGCAGTCGCTGCAGCTCGGCGAACTCAATCTCTCGGCGGCGGAAATGGCCCGCATTCGCAAGGCCCTGCCGAAGGTCGCGATTGTGTTTTGAGGCGCGTGAAGGCGAACCTTGACGAACTGGCCGAGGGCAACCTGGGTCGGCTGCTGTTGAAGTATTCGTGGCCGGCGCTGGTCGCGATGACGCTGAACGCCCTCTACGCGGTCGTCGACCGCGTGTTCATTGGCCAGGGCTGCGGCGTGGACGCGATGGCGGGCCTTCAGCTCGCGATGCCCGTGATGATGTTCCTCACGGCGTTCGGCCCGCTCGTCGGCGTCGGGCACGCCGCGCTCCTCTCGATCAAGCTCGGCGCGAACGACCGCGTCGCCTGCGAGAAGATCCTCGGCGAGACGATCGCCCTGAAGCTCATCCTCTTCGGCGTTCTCGTTCCCGCGATCTACCTCTCGCTCGACACGGTGCTCGCGTGGTGCGGGGCGGACAAGGTGACGCCCGGCGCCTACGCCGCCGCGAAGACGTACCTGGAGATTGTCCTCGCCTCGCACGTCTTCTCGCACCTCGCGTTCGGGCTCTCGGCCCTCCAGCGCGCGGAGGGCGGGGCGATTCGCTCGATGGTGTGCATGGTCGTCGGCTTCGGCGCGAACCTCGTGCTGGACCCGATCCTCATCTTCGGCTTCCGGATGGGCGTCGCGGGCGCGGCGTGGGCGACGAACCTCGCGATGCTCGCGTCGGCCGTGTGGGCGTTCGGCTACTACTGGCGCGGCAAGTCCGTCGTCCGCCTGCGCCTCCGCCGCATCGGAATCTACCCGCCGCTGCTCGGCCGCACGCTCGCCATCGGCCTCGCGCCGTTCCTCCAGCAGCTGATGAGCTCCGTCATCATCGCGTCGCTCCAGTTCTCGTTCGCGAAGTGGATGCCGGACGCGGCGTCGCGCACGGCGGAAATCGCCTCGCTCGGCGTCTTCAACGGCGCGCTGATTCTCGTCCTCATGCCGATTCTCGGCTGCCAGCAGGGGCTTCAGCCGATCTTCGGCTACAACTGGGGCGCACGGAACTTCCGGCGCGTCCTGGGCGCGCTGAAGGTGGGCTTTGTCGTGACGACGGCCCTCACCGTCTTCGCGTGGGTCATCCAGGTCGTGCCGCCGTTCCCGACGGGAATTGCGCGGATGTTCGTCTCGGGCGAAAACCCGGAGATCATTGCGCTCGCCGCGCACGACCTCGCGCTCGCGAACTGCATGATCTGGTGCATCTCGGTCAACGTCCTCGCGACGACCTACTTCCAGTCCATCGGCAAGCCCGCCGTCGCGATCCTCCTCTCGCTCCTGCGGCAGGGCGTCGTGCTGCTGCCGATCGTGTGGCTGCTGCCGTACGTCCTCGACGACAAGCCCCTTGCGATCTGGCTGTCGATGCCGGTCTCGGACGTCCTCTGCAACCTCGCGACGATTCCGCCGCTCCTGCTGCACGCGCGCTTCCTCGCGCGCGTTCGCGTCCGCAGGCCCTGCGTCGGCGAATCGGGCCGGGAAGGCCCGTGCGCTTGATTCCGAGCGCGCCCGTTTGGTACAATGTGCGGCATGGAAAACGCATTTGAGCTGACGTATCGCGTCCGCAGCTACGAGACGGGCGTGCGCAACCGTCTCAGTCTGCCGTCCGTCTGCAACTACCTGCAGGAGGCGGCGGGCGAGCATGCGGAGAGGCTGGGCTTCGGCATTCTGGAGCTTCAGGCGCGCGGCATCTCGTGGATGCTGGCGCGGCTTCACCTGAAGCTCGCGCGCGACGTCCCGTGGGGGGCGGACGTGAAGGTCGTCACGTGGCCGAGCGGCCTCAAGGGCCGGCTTGTCGCCCTGCGCGACTTCAGGCTGTTCGCCGCAGACGGCGACCCCATCCTGGAGGGCGTGAGCGAGTGGCTGACGGTCGATCTCGCGGCGCAGCGGATCGTGAGGCCGTCCGAGGACTTCGCGCGGCTCGTGCCGCCGGACGTCGCGCGCGTCGCGCTCGCGGCGGCGGACGGTCACGGCAAGTTCGCGGCGCTGGCGAAGGTCGACCAGGCGGCGCGCATCCTCGTGCGCCGCGCCGACCATGACTTCAACGACCACGTGAACAACGTCCACTACGTCGAATGGGCACTGGAGGCGCTGCCGGAATCCTTCCGGGCGCGTTCCGTCCGCGAACTCGACATCGTCTTCCGTCAGGCGGCGCACGCGGGCGACGAGCTGGAGGCGCGTACCGAGATCGTGGACGGCGCGAACCTCCGCTGCGCGATCGTGCGTCCGGCGGACGGCGCGCTGCTCGCGACGGCGGCGCTGACGTTCGCGAACCCCTGAGCCGGGACGCGAAAGGGGCTTGCGATGCGCGTTCTCGTCTTCAACGGCTGGGCGGCGGGGCCTGAGACCTGGGCGCTCTGCACCTTTCCGCACGACTGGGTCTTCGACTACCTCGAACAGCTCGACGGCTTGCCGGAGCGCGTGCTGGCGGACGCCGACGAGGCGCTGTTCGTCGGCTTCTCGATGGGCGGCAATTCGGCGCTGCGGCTGCTCTTGCAGTATCCGGAGAAGGTGCGCGGCCTCGTCCTCGTCTCGACGTCGCCGTTCCTGATGGAGGACAAGGCCGTCGGCTGGAAGGGCCTGAGCGAACGTCGGCTCGCCGCGCTGCGGCTCGGCACGCAGCTCGTCTTCGGCGAAAATCCCTCGCCGCTCTACGCCGACGCCAACCTGAACCGTGGCCTCGACTATCTCCAGACGAGCGACCTGCGCGAACCGCTGCGCGCGCTGCCGCAGTCGCCCCAGTGGCCGCAGCTGTCCCGCATGCCCGTTTCGGTCTTCCAGTCCGAGCGCGACGGCATCGTGCGCCCGGCGAATGCGGACTTCCTCCAGTCCGTCTTTCCGCAGGCGGCCGTGACGTGGGTGCCGGGTCACGAGCACGTCCTGCCCGTGACGATTCCCGACCGGATCGACGCGTCCGTGCAGGCGTCCCTGCGGCGCGGGGGTGATGGATTTGATATAATACGCACATGAAGTTTGAAGACAACCTCAAGAAGCTCGAAGGCCTCGTGGCGCAGATGGAGTCCGGCGCGCTCAATCTCGACGACATGATCAAGGCGTTCGAGGAGGGCCGTGCGCTCGTGGCGACGTGCCAGAAAGACCTGGAGTCCATCCGCCAGCGCATCGAGAAAGTCACCAAGGCGGGCACGGCCGTGCCGCTCGAACCTTCCAGATGAAACAGATCTACGTTCAGGCGCAGGCCGACCACATCGCCTCGCTTTTCAAGGGAACGCCGCTCGCGGCCATCGAGGAACTCGTCTGGAACGCGCTTGACGCGGACGCGAAGGAGGTCAAGGTCGATCTCATCACGAATCCGCTCGGCGCCGTTGACGCCGTGCGCATTTCGGACGACGGGACGGGCATTGACGTCATCCGCGCCGACCAGACCTTCGGCAATCTCGGCGGCAGCTGGAAGCGCGCGGGAAAGGGCACGGCGACCACAGGGCGTCGCCTTCACGGCCGCCACGGGCGCGGCCGCTTCAAGGCGTTCGCGCTCGGCTTGAACGTCGAGTGGCGCACGACGATGCGCGCGGGCGACCGGCTCCTGTCCTACAAGCTCGTCGGCACGGCGGAGCGTCCCGGCGTCTTCGATCTCGAAGACGCGCCGGCGGGTTTCGCGACGGGCACCGAGGTCTACGTCACGAACGTGCGCGCGACGGTCGATTCGCTGCTGGACGCGGGCGAGACCGTGCAGAACCTCGCGGCGAAGTTCGCGCTCTACCTGAAGAGCTATCCGGGCGTGCGGATCTACTTCAACGGCCTGCCCGTGACGCCCGTCATCGTGCAGCGGCAGGTGACCGACTATCGGCTTGCGCTCCCCAGCGGGGCGGAGGCGAAGCTTGAGGTCATCGAGTGGAAGCGCAAGTTCGTCGGCTCGGGCCGTCTCGTCTTCGCGGGGCCGGATGGCTTTCAGCTCCATGAGCAGCCGACGGGCGTCCGTTCAGGCGCGGGCCTCAGCTTCACGGCCTACCTCGTCTCGCCGCGCTTCCCCGCGCTCGCGGCCGAGAACGCGCTTGTGATGGACGAGCTCAACCCCGAAGTGCGCCAGTATCTCGACGCGACGAAAAAGACGCTGAAGGCGCATTTCCTCGCCCTTGGCGGCGAGAAGACCGCGTTTGAGCGCGAATGGGAAGAGCGGGTCGGCGCGTTTTCGGTGGAGGAGCGCAAGACGCTCCTGGCGCTTCTCAAGAAGTCGCTGAAGTCCCAGAAAGCGTAATTATGGTATACTACGCACCCAATTCGCAAGATTCTCAAGGCTCTTTGACATGACAGCGACACGCAGACAGGCCCGCGAATGGGCGATTCAGATGCTGACGGCGGCGGACTTGAACCCGCCGCATGACGTGGAGGCGTTCATGGCCTCCTACTGGAACCAGATTCTCGACTTGGACGAGGAGGACGGCGGGCCGCAGGCGGCTCGCGGCAAGCTGAAGGCCTTCGCCGAGGAGCGTGTCGCCGGTGTCCTCGGTTCCCTCAAGGAGATCGACGAGATCATCTCCTCGCGGCTCGTCGGCTGGGATCTCTACCGCCTCGGCACGATCGAGCGCGCGGTGCTGCGCCTCGGTATCTGGGAGATGAAGAACACGGACGTGCCGAAGGCCGTCGTCATCAACGAGGCCGTCGATCTCGCGAACTGGTTCGCGAGCCCGAAGACGCGCACGATCGTCAACGGCGTCCTCGACAGGTATGCGAAGTCGGGACAGTGACTTCATGGCGCGGGCGCTGGCGCTCGCGCGAAAGGGCTGCGGACATACACGGCCGAATCCGCCGGTTGGCGCGGTGGTCGTCTGCGGAGGGAAGGTCGTTGGCGAGGGGTATCACCGCAAGGCTGGGACAGATCACGCCGAAGTCGCCGCGCTCAAGCAGGCGCGTCGCCGCCTTGGCGGCGCGGCGGCTGCCGCCCTTCGCGACGCGACGCTCTACGTGACGCTGGAGCCCTGCTCGCGTCCCGGCCGCGTCGGCGCGTGTACGGACGCGATTGCGGCGGCGGGCGTGCCGCGCGTCATCTACGCCGTGCCCGATCCGAACCCGACCAATCGCGGACGCGCGGCGCGTGTCTTGGCGAAGGCGGGCATCCGCTGCACGCGGTTTCGGGGCACTGCCGACGTGCTGGACGGCGCGCGGCGGCTGATTGCGCCGTTCGCGAAGCACGTAACGACGGGACTGCCCTACGTGACGGTCAAGATTGCGCTCTCGCTTGACGGGCGCATCTGCGACGACGGGGGACAGGCCCGGTGGATCTCCTCGGCGAAAGCGCGCGCGCGCACCGGGGCGTTGCGGGCGGAGGTCGATGCGATTCTCGTCGGCGCCGAGACGGTGCGAAAGGACAATCCCTCGCTCCTCTGTCACCAGAAGCGCAACGACGACCTGTTGCGCGTCGTCGTCTCGCAGTCGGGGAACCTGCCGCGCGATGCGCAGGTCTTCGCCGACGGACGCAATCCGACGCTCGTCTTCCGCGACGCGGCGGAGGCAATCCGCGAGCTGGGGCGGCGCGGCGCGCTGCACGTCCTCTGCGAGGGCGGGCTGAAGCTCGCGACGTCGCTCGCCGAGGCGGGGCTCGTGGACGAATGGTGGACGGTTCTCGCGCCCTGCGTCATCGGTCATCGGCCGATTGGCGAGGCGGTGCGCCTGAAGCTCGACGCGGTCGCCTGCTGTGACGCGCGGGCCGGCGACATCCTCGCGCAGTTCGTCGTGCGGTGACGCCGTTCGTCGCTGAGGAGGCGCGGTTTCGAGGTCTCCGTTGCGCGTGTTCGGCACCGGGCGCGGATATGCTATAATATCCCGCATGAAGACATACGGAATCATTCCCAGCCGGTTCGGGTCGAGCCGGTTTCCCGGCAAGCCGCTCGCGATCCTCGCGGGCAAGCCGCTCGTCGCGTGGGTCGTCGAGGCGGTCAAGCGGGCGAAGGGCTTGGACGAGGTGCTGGTCGCGACGGACGACGAACGCATCGTGAAGGCCGTCGAACAGCATGGCGGCACGGCCGTGATGACGCCGAGCGACCTGCCGAGCGGCACGGATCGCATCGCCTGCGCCGCGCGGAACTTCCTCGGCCATGACTTTGCGGACGACGACATCCTCGTGAACGTGCAGGGCGACGAACCGCTCATCGACCCGGCGCTCGTCGAGCGGCTGGCGGCGAAGCTGAAGGACGATTCGCGCTGGTCGATGGCGACGGCCGTCACGCCGATTCGCAACGCGGCGGACTTCGCGGCGAAGACGGTCGTGAAGGTCGTCCTCGACCGCGAGGACGGCGCGCTCTACTTCTCGCGCGCCCCGATTCCCTGCGACCGCGACCGTGCGCCGGCGTTCCCGGCGCCAGGACGGCGGCCGGCCGAAGACTCATCCCTCTACGTCCGACACCTCGGCATCTACGCCTATCGCGGTGCGTTCCTGAAGCGGTACATCGCCGAGCCGCCGTGCGAACTGGAGAAGACGGAGAAGCTGGAGCAGCTGCGCGCGCTCTGGATGGGCGCGAAGATCGCGGTCGTGCGGACGGACGACGAGGGCGTCGGCGTGGATACGCCGGAGGACGCCGCGCGCGTCGAAAAGCTCTTGCTCGCGCGCCATGCCTGAAACCGCCGCCATTCCGCCGCGCGAACGCCGCGCGATCCTGCGCCGGGCGTTCATCGACTCGCTGCCCGTGCTGATGGGCTATTCGACGATGGGGTTCGTCGCGGGCGTCCTCCTCGCGGCGAAGGGCGACGTCGTGCTGTCGCCGCTCTGGGCGTTCCTCTCGGCGACGCTGTGGGTGACGGGCACGATGTCTATCGCCGGCGTGCCGGAGATCGCCGCGCGCGCCTCGCTCGCGTCCTTCGCGCTCATGACGCTCGCCGTCAACTTCCGCTACGCCTTCTACGGGTTCACGCTGCTGAAGCGGTGGAAGGACGTGCCGCTCTTCCACAAGGCGTACCTCATTCTCATGCTGGCGGACGAGAACTACGCGCTGGAGGCGGCGTGCGCGTACCGCGACCCGGCGAAGAACCTGCGCTACTGCACGGTGCTGTCGGTGCTGAACCACACGTACTGGGTCATCGGCCTCACGGTCGGCGCGATTGTCGTCTGCGTGCTCGGACACCTGATTGACCCGATGGTCATCCGCCGCTACACGAACGGCATGGAGTTCTCGATGGCGGCGCTGTTCATCGTGATCCTGACGGATCAGGTTCGGGGGATGGTGACGAAATGAAAGAAGAGATCCTTTACATGCTGGGCATCGTCGCGGTGGGCTTCGCGGTCAACTTCGGCCTGCGCGCGCTGCCGTTCCTCCTGTTCGCCGGACGCGACCGCACCCTGCCGCCGTGGGTCGAGAAGTTCGGCAACCTGATTTCGCCCGTCATCATCGCCTGTCTCGTCGTCTACTCGTATTCGGGGCTCGCGTGGAAGACGGCGTATCCGTATCTCGCGGGCGCGCTCACGGTCGGCCTCCAGCTCGGAAAGCGCAATCCGCTCGCGTCCATCGTCGCCGGCACAGTGCTCTACATGTGCCTGCTGACGTGCGGCTGCGCGACGCAGCGGACGCTGGAGCTGGACGCGCAGAACCCGGCGGTGCGCGTCTCGACGCAGGGTTTCCTTTTCGGCGACCGGTATGTCGCGCCCGCCCAGGTGCCGGCGATTCTGGAAGACTACGACGTGCCGCACGACCGCGTCATCCACATCCTGTTGGACGCTGACGTGCGCGACCTCAGGCCGGCGCGTCTGCTGATGGCGCATCTCCGCAAGGCGGGCTACACGCGCCCCGTGCTCGTGACGAAGCGGCATGCTGAGTCGTTCGTGACGGACAGGAAGCCGAAGGGCGCGTCCGTCTCCGCGTCGGGCGGCGGCACGCGGGTTGCGCCGCCGCCGTCTCCGAAGACGATCCGCTACAAGAGGGCGAGCGAATGACGAAGGCCGAAATCAGGGCGCGGATCGACGAGCTGCGCCGCCTCATCGAGAAGGCGAACCACGACTACTACGACCTCCACCAGCCGACGGTCGGCGACCGCGACTATGACCTGTGGGAGGCCGAGCTGCTGCGGCTCGAAGACGAGAACCCCGAATTCCGGGACGCGGCCTCGCCCGTCCGCCACGTCGCCGGCGGCGTGTCCGAGGGCTTCGCGAAGGTCACGCACCATCCGCCGATGCAGTCGCTCGACAAGACGCATGCGAAGTCGGAACTCGTCGAGTTCGACGCCTTCATCCGTACGCACCTCCCCGCCCCATCCCCCATCTCTCATCCCCCATCCCTCCCCTACACCTACATCGTCGAGCCGAAGATCGACGGCGTGTCGCTCGCGCTGCGCTACGCGGGCGGGCGGCTCGTCTGCGCGGCGACGCGCGGCAACGGGACGATCGGGGACGACATCACGGCGAACGCGCGGACGATCCGCACGATTCCGCAGACGCTGCCGCCGGACGCGCCGCGCGAGCTGGAGGTGCGCGGCGAGGCGTACATGACGCGCGAGGGCTTCGTCGAGCTGAACCGCCGTCAGGCCGAGGCGGGGCAGGAGGAGTTCGCGAACCCCCGCAACGCCTGCGCGGGCTCGCTGAAGCAGCTCGATCCGAAGGTCACGGCGGCGCGTCCGCTCGACGTCGTCATCTACAACGCGGGCGGCGTCGGGTGCGACGGCTTCGCGACCCACGCCGAGATGATTGCCGCGTTCAAGGCGTGGGGCTTTCCCGTCGCGCCGTGGTCGCAGCGCTGTCGGACGCTCGACGAGGTCTTTGCCGCGATTGACGAGCTTCAGGCGAAGCGCCACACCTTCCGCTTCGAGATCGACGGCGCGGTCGTCAAGATCGACGAGCGGAATCTCTACGGGACGCTCGGCGCAACGGCGCACGGCCCGCGCTGGGCGCGCGCCTACAAGTACGCCCCCGAACGGGCGGAGACGGTCGTCGAGTCGATCACCGTGCAGGTGGGGCGCACGGGCATCCTGACGCCGGTCGCGGAGCTGCATCCGACTGAACTCGCGGGCTCGACGATCGCGCGCGCGACCCTGCACAACGCCGACCAGATCGCGCGGCAGGACATCCGCATCGGCGACCATGTCTGGCTCGTGAAGGCGGGCGACGTCATTCCGGCGGTCGATTCCGTCATCGTCGAGAAGCGCACGGGGGCGGAGCAGGTCTTCGCGATGCCGACGGCGTGTCCCGTCTGCGGCGGCGCGGTCGTGCGCGAGCCGGGCGAGGTCGCGGTGCGCTGCGTGAACCCGGCGTGTCCCGCTCAGCTTTGCCGTCGGCTGGAGCATTTCGCGAGCCGGAACGCGCTCAACATCAAGGCGCTCGGCGAGAAGGTCGCGGATGCGCTCGTGGCGAAGGGCCTCGTGAAGGACGTCCTCGACCTCTTTAGCCTCACGGAAGACGCGGTCGTCAACCTCGACCTGGCGGACGAGGCGCCGCCGGTCGCCGAGGGTGCGCAGCAGGGGACGCTCTTCGACCTCAAGCCCGTCCGCAAGTTCGGCAAGAACGGACAGGAGATGCTGAAGGCCATCGCGGCGGCGAAGACGCAGCCGCTCCACCGCTGGCTTTTCGCGATCGGCATCCCGAACGTCGGCGTGACGGTCGCGAAGGACATCGCCGCCGCGCATGCGAAGTTCTCCGACCTCGCCGATTCGCCCGTGCTGAAGGACGTGCTGGCGAACGACGAGAAGAAGGGGAAGGAGCGGAAGATCCTGAAGATCAAGGTCGAGGCCGCGAAAGCCGTCCTCGGATTCTTCGCGAGCGCGTACGGACGCGCCTTCGCCGCGCGGCTGGCGGCGCTCGGCATCGATCCCGTCTCCGAGCGTCCGGCGGCGGTGCGGACGGATGGCCCGCTCGCGGGTGCGGGGTGTGTGCTGACGGGCTCGCTGTCGCGTCCGCGCGGGGAGTTCGCGGCGCTCATCGAGGCGGCGGGCGGCGTCGTGCAGAGCGCGGTCACGTCGAAGACGCGCTACCTCATCGCCGGCGCGAACGTCGGTGCGACGAAGACGGAGAAGGCGCGCGCGCTGGGGACGGAAGTCATCGACGAGGCGCGGCTCATGGAACTTTTGGGCGGTGCGGTTGCATCGTCTGACGGCTTTTGATATAATTTCGCAAATATTTTCAGAAAGAAGGAGAAAAATATCTCATGTCGATGACGAAGGGTTTTTCGAACGTGTTCCGCATCCCGGAACTGCGCAAGAAAATTTTCATTACGCTCGGGCTCGTGTTCGTGTGCCGTCTCATTTCGCAGATTCCGACGCCCGGCGTCGATTGGCGCACGCTGCAGACCGTGATCGAGACGGCGAAGCAGAGCGCGGCGGGCGGCGGTCTGCTCGACTGGTTCGACGTCTTCACGGGCGGCGCGCTCGGGCAGTGCGCGATCGGCTTCCTCTCGATCTGGCCCTACATTTCGGCGCAGATCGTGATCCAGCTCCTCTCGTCCGTCATCCCCTCGCTTGAGAAGATGAAGAAGGAGGGCGAGTCGGGCCGCCAGCAGCTCGCGCAGATCACGCGCTACCTGACGATCGTCCTCTGCGTCGTGCAGTCGTGGGGCATTGCGACGATGCTGAGCCATCCGGGCGCGCTCGGCCCCGCGTTCGCCGGCGTCGAGATCGTGGCGAACCCCGGCCTCGGCTTCCAGCTGATGACCGTGATCGGCATGACGTCCGCCGCGCTCTTCGTGATGTGGATCGCCGACCAGATCACGACGTTCGGCATCGGCAACGGCGCGTCGCTCATCATCATGATCAACATCACCTCGCGCCTGCCGGAGGCGCTGATCAGCGCGTGGGAGCGCTACTTCGGCCTCGCGGGCGTTCAGGCGTCGGCCCCGATCGCCGAACTGCCGATCGTCATCCTCTTCTTCGTCCTCGTCGTCATGGGCACGGTGATGCTCACGCAGGGTGTGCGCAAGGTCGCGATCCACACGACGCGCCGCAGCGTCTCGGGCGGCAACACGTACGGCATGCAGCAGACGTTCATGCCGCTCCGCGTGAACTACACGGGCGTCATGCCGATCATCTTCGCGCAGCCGCTCATCCAGATTCCGAGCGCGATCCTCATGAAGGTGACCGACCCGACCTCGTCGGGCATTTCGGGCGCGCTGAACCGCTTCGCGCAGGATCTCTCGAACCCGACGCCCCTGCACATGGTCGTCTACGCGCTGATGATCCTCTTCTTCGCGTTCTTCTGGGTGGCGACGCAGTTCAACGCGATCGACATTTCCGAGAACCTGAAGAAGGACGGCTCGTACATCCCCGGCATCCGCCCCGGCCGCGCGACGGCCGAGTATCTTGACGACATGATGACGAAGATCACGCTGATCGGCGGTTCGGGCCTCCTCATCGTCGCCCTGATCCCGATGATCCTCATGGGCTGGATGTCGATTCCGTGGGCGATCGCCTCGTTCTTCGGCGGCACGTCGCTGCTCATCATCGTCGGCGTTGCGCTCGACACCTTGCGCATCATGGAGTCGCACCTCCTCGTGCGCAAGTACGACGGCTTCCTCTCGCACGGCACGCTGCGCGGCCGCGGCGGCGTCTGACGCGCCGCCGGTCCTCCCGCCAAACGGCTCAAACGGCTTGGCCCAAACGAAACCCGCCCCAACGGCGGGTTTCTTGCTTTTGTGCGATTTCGCTTTTGAGAATTCAATGCGGAAAATTCTCACCGCAACGGAAAGTCGCGAACCTTGTCAAAAACAATTATCATGGAATATTGTACAAGTTGGGTTGTCGCCGAAACGCCCGTTTTGATATACTTGCGCCATCTTGAAACACGCAAAGGAGTCAAAGATGGTTCGCACACGAAGTCATGCAGTCTGCTTGCCCGGCAAATCCGGCCGCTCGTCCCGCTGGGCGATCGCCGGCGCACTGGCCGTTCTCGCCCTGGCAGGGGGGGGGGGGGGGGTAGCCTTCGCCGCACCGGGTCCCATCGTCATCACGCTGGCCGGTGACGGCGCGGCGCGGGCCGATGCGACGATTACGGTCGATGGCCTGCCCTACACGGCCGGAACGGAGATTCGCGACACCGTCTTCCCGACGCAGCATTGCGTGCGCGTGAGCGGGCCGGGCGTCTACGTCCACCACTGGAATGCGCAAGGCGGCTTCTGCCGCTTTCAGCAGACGAATGACGTCTTTTGGGTCATGGGCTCGGCTGATGCGGACGTGACGGTGACGCACACGGCGACGGTGACGAAGAACGTGCGCCACGTCGCGCCGGGCGGGCGTGATGCGGAAGACGCGGGCCTCACGGCGGACGATCCCTACAAGACGCTCAACTACGCGGCTTCGCAAGCCCCCGGCGTCTGCGTCATCCTCTGCGCCGAAGGCGACTACGACGAGGGCGAATACGTGAACGGCACGGAGCGCTGCCGCGTCTACGATTACGCGAAGCAGCTCCTGTTCCGTGGCGTGGGCATCGGCAGGAGCGTCCTCTGGGGCGCGCTGGACGAGACGGATCCGTCGGACGGGCGCGGCCCGAACGCCGTCCGCTGCGCGTTCTTCGACAGTTCGGTGCGCTCGGCGATTCAGGGCTTCACGGTGCGTGACGGGCGGTGCGTCTCGACGGGGACGGAGAGCGCCTCGACGGCGCGCGGTGGCGGCGGCTACAACGTGAACTTCGTCGACTGCCTCATCACCAACTGCGCGGCGTTTCGCGGACAGGTCGTCTATCACGGCTCGCTGACGCGCTGCCTCGTCGCCGGGAACGCCGTCGCCAACACGGCGAGCGGTCGCCTGTTCGAGGGCTCTTGCACGATCACGTCGAGCGCGCTCCTCGAAAGTGCGGTGGCGGGCGTGCGCCCCGCGCTCACGACGGAGGCGCCGCTCTTCCACTGCACGGTCTATCCCGCGACGGGCCTTTCGGCGAACGCGCTCGTCGCCGATCCCTGCGTCTTCACGAACTGCGTCTCGTCCGCGACGGGCGATTTCGGACAGAGCGTGCGCACATGGAGCGCGGGGTGCGTCTGGAAGTGGTTTCGGACGAATTTCAATGTCGAGAAGCAGATTGTCTCGGACTGCACGGATGCCGATCCCGAGGTCGTGGACTGGGCAGGGCATGACATTCGCCTCAAGGCGCAGTCGCCGGCGATTGGCGCGGGCGTGTTGACGGACGACTACTACCGGTTCTACTGCTCAGACCTGAACGGCCAGCCGATCGTCTTCCGCAACGGCCGTCCGACGGCAGGCGCGGTGCAGGAGGTCGTCGCCTGCGTGCGCGTGACGGCCGAAGCCGATTTCGGCACGATCGAGCCGACGGGCGACACGGTTCTCGAACCGGGCGAAAGCGTCACGGTCACGGTCAGGAACGCGACGCGTCCCGTCGCAGGCTTCACGGTCAATGGCGCGTTTGTCGCCGGGCGCTCCTACACGTACACGGCACCGGCGGCAGGTGTCGTGCCCGAACCCGTCATCGTGTCGGCGGTCGTTTCGGGCACGAACTGGTACGTGAACGCGCAGGCGGCGGCATCGGGCGACGGCTTTTCGTCCGCATCGGCGAAGAAGACGCTGGCCGAGGCGTTGGCGGGCGACGTGCGCGCGGGCGACGTCATCCGCGTCGCGGAGGGCGACTATGACGCGGGCGAGATGTTCCAGCCGTCGGCGGCCGACACGATCCGCTGCCGCGTGGCGATTCCGGCGGGCGTCTCGCTCGTGGCGGAGGGCCGGGCGTCCGCCACGCGCATCGTCGGCGCGGCGGCCACGGTCGAGGAAGACGCGGCGAACTATCCCGGCTGCGGCGCGGACGCGATGCGCTGCGTGTGGATGGGGGCGGGCGCGCGCCTCAGGGGCTTCACGCTGACGGGCGGGCGCACGGCCGCCGCCAGCGTCGAGGACGGCAGCGACAAGTCATCGAGCCGCGAGAAGTGCTACGGCGGCGCGGTGCTCGCCAAGAGCGGGGCCGTCATCGAGGACTGCATCATCACGAACGCCGTCTCGCGGCGCGGCTCGGCCGCGACGGGCGGCGGCTTCCGCCGGTGCACGTTCGTCGACATCGGCGGTGCGCACAGCGCGCTGATGACATGGACGGCGCAGGGATATGTCGTCGACGGTCTCGAAAGCTGTTCGCTTGACCTCTTCGACATGCCGCTCGACATGGGCGCGCCGATCGTGAATTGCCTTGTCGGTTCGCGCAAGGCGAACGGCGCCGAACGGACATACGGCATCTACGCGCGGCCGGGGCAAGTCGTCCGCAACACGATCTGTCTCGCTTACGTGCGCACGAGCACGGCGGAGGCGTACGTCTTCACGAACGTCGTGTGCCAGGGGTTCGGCGGTACGGGTGTGCCATCGGTCGTCGGCTTCGGCGGCGTCTGGCCGGTCGCGACGCTGAAGGCGGGGCTGCACGAGGCGGGCGGCCTGTACACGGGGCTGTCCGGGCGGGATTCGGTCTTCGTGGATGCGGGCGGTGCGGAGGCCTGGGATCTTGTCGGCGCGACGGATCTCGCGGGCGTGCCGCGCATTCTCAACGGCGCGCTCGACGTCGGCCCGTGGGAGCACGACTGGCGCGGCGACTACGCGCGGGCGCTCGGCGGCAAGGGCACGGCCGTTTCGTCGGCCTCCGCGCGCGTCACGCTGAATGCGCAGGGGAAGGTGCGCCTGACGGATGGCGAGACGCTGGCCTGCACGGTGACGGATACGCGCAAGACGAAGGTGCGGTTCGCCGTCTCGGACGGGACGCTGACGGTGACGGTCAATGGCGTCGCGCGGACGTTCACGGCGGATGGGGAGCTGACGTTCGAGACGTGCCCGGCGACGCTGACATTCGCGTTCGCGGGCACGGGCTCGGCCGACCTGCTCGGCCTGAAGTCGGAACTCGGATTCCTGTTCATCCTGAAGTAAGGGGAGGTGAGGCATCATGGTGCGCCAAGCAAGCTTGGCTGAACTTGTAGAATGAAAGGAATCTACTCAGTAAGGATAATGGCATACTGACA
>CAKTZA010000031.1 GCA_934635045.1 uncultured Kiritimatiellota bacterium
ACGGCAAAATCGATGAAAACCGCGCGAGGCCTCGCGAGGGTTCGGTAGCCATTTCCAAAACCGGGGATAATCCAGTTCCGCACGCCATTGCAGACAACGGGCCGATTTGCTATACTGGCACCCATGCGAACGATTCTCGTTATTCTTCAGACATGAGCAACTTCCACGCCGCACTCGAAATCGGCACGACGCGCACCGTCCTCGCCATCGGCGAGGTCGACGCGAACGGCCGTCTCCGCATCATCAGCCACGCCGAGATCCCCTCGACCGGCGTCCGCAAGAGCCAGATCCTCGACATCCGGCAGGCGACCCAGTCGATCCGCTCGGTCCTCCAGCAGACGGAACGCCAGCAGGAGGCCTCCGGCGACCGCATCACGCTCGGCAACGCCTTCCTCGTCGTCTCCGGCCAGTCCATCAAGGCCGACCCCTTCTCCGCCTCGACGCAGGTCGAGGGCAGCAAGGTCGGCGCGGACGAGATCGACGCCGTGCAGCGCGCCGCGCACGCGATGACGCTGCCGCGCGACCGCGAGCTCCTCGACATCGTCGACCAGGACTACGTGCTTGACCGCCTCGGCGGCATCGCCTCGCCGCGCGGCATGTCCGGGCGCGTCCTCAGCCTCAACACGCTGCAGATCCACGCCGACCGCAACCGCATCCAGGACGCGCGCACCGCCTCGGAGGCCGCCCACCTGGAGATCCGCGACCCGCTCTACGCCGTCACGTGCGCGGCCGACGCGGTGCTGGAGGACCACGAGCGCAAGAACGGCGTCCTCGTCCTCGACCTCGGCGGCGGCTCGACGGGCTACGCCGTCTATGCCGACGGCTACGCCGTGTCGACCGGCGTCTTCGGCGTCGGCGGCGACCACGTGACGAGCGACATCGCACAGGCCTTCCAGACGACGAACGCGCAGGCCGAGGGCCTCAAGAAGGAGGAGGCGAGCGCGCGCATCTCTTCGGCGGAGGGCGACTCCGCGCGCGTCCGCGTCGAGCGCGGCGAGAACACGCTCATGGACAACCGCACGATCTCGCGCCGCGCGCTCGACACCGTCGTCAACGCGCGGCTCCTGGAGCTCTTCACGATGATCCGCGAGACGCTGGAGGAGCAGGATCTCCTGCACCGCCTCCACGCGGGCGTCGTCCTGACGGGCGGCGGCGCGCAGATGCGCGACGTCGAGGCGCTGGCCGAGCAGGTCCTCGGCACGTCCGTGCGCCTCGGCCGCCCCATCCACGTCGACGGGCTCGACGACGCGCCCTTCCCGCCGGCGTTCGCCGCCGTCGCCGGCGCCCTTCTCTACGCCCACCGCAACTACGAGGAGAAGTCCATTCTCGACGGGCTTCTCGGGAGGTTCTTCAAATGAGCGAGCGTTCGCCCCTTCTCCTCATCGGCGTCGGCACGGCCGGCTGCTCCATCGCGCGCGGCGTGAGCCGCGCCTACGGCGACGCCCTGCGGTTCGTCCTCGCGGACACGGACGCGACGACGGGCGAGAGCGGCGGCGCCTTCGCGCTCCTCGGCGGCGAACGCCTCGCCGGACGCGGCGCCGGCGGCGACCTCGTCGCGGGCCGCCTCGCGGCCGAAGGCTCCGTCCGCACGCTCGACGAGCACCTGGAGGACGTGCGCCTCGCCGTGCTCGTCACCGCCCTCGGCGGCGGCACCGGCGGCGGCGCGACGCTGGAGATCGCCAAGCACCTCTCGGAACGCGGCGTGCCGACCATCGTCTTCGCGACGACCCCCTTCACCTTCGAGGGCGAGGACCGCCAGCGCAACGCGCGCGGCGTCATGTCGATGATCGAGGACGCCGCGAACGCGACGTTCTTCCTGCCGCTCGACAAGCTCATCGCCGAGACGGACAACATGGACGAGGCGATGCGCCGCGCCGTCGACACGGTCGCGAGCGGCGTGACGCTCTTCTGGCGGCTCGTCGAGAAGCCCGGCTACATCCGCCTCGACGTCGAGCGCCTCCGCCACCTGCTCGCGAACGCCGGACGCGGACGCTTCGCGACCGTGACCGTGCAGGGCCCCGGCCGTGCGGCGGAGGCCGTCGACCGGCTCATCCGCTCGGACCTGCTCGCCGCCTCCTCCGGCCCCGTCGCCGCGACGGTCTGCGGCGTGCTCGCGGGCAACGACCTGCTGCTGAGCGAGGTCGGCCGCATCGCCGACGGGCTGCGCGAGGCGTTCGGCGGGCTCTCCTTCAACCTCGCGACCGTCAACGACGAGGAGACGTTCTCCGGGCGGCTCTCCGTCGTCGTCCTCCTGTTCGAGGCCTCCGCGCGCAAGGCCGCCGAGACGCCCGCCGTCGGCGGCGTCATGAGCGCGCGCCGCCGCCGCAAGGGCCCGCTCAGCACGGGGCCCGTCGGGCGCGGACGCTTCAAGAACGCCGAGCCGACCATCTGGCACGACGAGGATCTCGACGTGCCGACCTTCATCCGAAAGGGCCTGAGCCTTGATTTCTGACCGTGACGGGCACGTGCGGGTCCTGCCGCTCCACGTGGCGAACAAGATCGCGGCGGGCGAGGTCATCGAACGCCCCGCGAGCGTCGTCAAGGAGCTCGTCGAGAACGCCCTCGACGCGGGCTCGACGCGCATCGCCATCACGATCACGCAGGGCGGGCGCAAGCTCGTCGCCGTGCAGGACGACGGCTGCGGCATGACGAAGGACGACGCGCTCCTCTCGCTGGAGCGACAGGCGACGTCGAAGATCCGCGACGTCGACGACATCGAGCAGATCGACACGCTCGGCTTCCGGGGCGAGGCGATCCCCTCCATCGCATCCGTCTCGCGCTTCTCAATCACGACCCGCCGCGCCGACTCGGACGAGGGGACGTTCCTCCAGGTCAACGCGGGCACGCTCGCGGAGGTGCGCGCGGCGGGCTGTCCGCCCGGCACGCGCGTCGAGGTGCGCGACCTCTTCTGCAACGTCCCCGCGCGGCGCAAGTTCCTCCGCGCCTACGCGACCGAGGAGAACCACGTCAAGACGATCTTCACGACGCACGCCCTCGCACACCCAAGCGTCGGCTTCTCGCTCACGATCGACGGACGCGAACTCTACCGCCTCGCGCCGGCGACGACCGTGCGCGAGCGCGTCCGCGACCTCTTCGGCGACGACTTCCTCGCGCAAATGCTGACGCTCGGCGCGACGGACGCAGAACCGCGTTCCGTCCGCGAGACGTCCGTCCTCGTGTCCGGGCTTCTCGAACGGCCGAACCTCTCGACGCCGACGCGCCGCGACCAGTACGTCTTCGTGAACGGACGCCCCGCGACGGCGGCCTCGGTCGCCTACGCGCTGCGCGAAGCGTATCCGCGCCGCGCCGGCGAGGCACGTCCGGCAGCGATCCTCTTCATCGACGTGCCGCCCGGACAGGTCGACGTCAACGTGCACCCGACGAAGCGCGAGGTGCGCTTCCGCGACAACCTCGCCGTCAAGCGCGCCATCGAGGACGCCGTCACCGCCGCGCTCGGCGGCGGGGCGGGCGCGGCCGCCGCTGACGCCGAAGCGACGCGAGAGACGCGAGAAGCGACAGGAGAGACGCGAGAGACGAGCGAGACGAGAGGCGAAGCAGCCCCTCACGTCTCTCACGTCGCTCCTGTCCCTTCGCCTCAAGTCACTCTTGTCTCTCCCGTCTCTTCGCCTCAAGCCCCTCTCGCCCCTCTTGTCCCTCCCGTCAACCCCTACCCCTCCCTCGCCTCCAGTCCCTCGCGCCCCTCAAGTCTCTCCTGTCAGCCCCCGCCCTTCGCGCCCCTTCCCACGCCGGCGCCGGTCCAGAACGAGATCGCCTTCGCCGTCGAGCCCGGCTCGACGCGATCGAAGCCCTGGCAGTGGTTCAAGTTCCTCGCGCAGGCCGCCTCCGGCTACCTGCTCATCGAGACGGACGCCGGCATCGTGACGATCAACCCGCAGGCCGCGCGCGAGCGCATCGCCTACGAGAAGCTGCTGAACGCCGCGTCGGCGGACAAGGCCGGGCGGGCGTCGCAGGCCCTGCTCATCCCGGAGACGGTGAAGCTCAACCCCGTCGACGCCGCGCGCATCGCCGCGTCGCTGGAGACGATTGCGCGCATGGGCTTCCAGGTCGAGCCGTTCGGCACGGACACCTTCAAGATCGACGCCGTGCCGCAGCTCATCGGCTCGCTCGCCCCGGCGACGGTGCTCGCGACCATCGCCCGCGACCTCGCCGAGGGCGGCTCGCGCCGGAGCGGCGAGCGCTGGCGCGACGAGCGCATCGCGAAGTCGATCGCGAAGTCGTTCGCCGGCGCGTCGCGCGCCCTCACGAAAGAAGGCGCGGAATCCCTCGTCGAGGAACTCTGCGCCTGTCGCATGCCCTACGTCTGCCCGCGCGGCAAGCCCGTGATGATCTTCACCTCGACGCGCGAGCTCGACCGCAAGTTCGACCGTTAGTGCCCGTCTGACGACGGGCCGCCATCGAATTCAAAGACCTCATGCTGCGGGCTCTCCAACGCGCCGCGCGGCGCGATCTGGCGAATGCCCTTCATGCCTTGCCCTTTCCGACAGACGCCAGGCCCCTGCGTCAGATGAACGGCAGGAGGAGCGCGGGGGCGAGGAGGAGCGAGTCGAACATGTCGAGGAAGCCGCCGAGGCCCGCCGGCATGAAGGTCGCCGAGTCCTTGACGCCGACCCAGCGCTTGAGCTTCGACTCGATCAGGTCGCCGAGCGTCCCGACAAGCGCGGCAGCGACGCCGAACGCCAGCGCCTTCGGCACGCCGAAGTGCGTGACCGGGAGAAACGCGCACGAGACGAGACACGAGCCGAAGACCGAGCCGAAGAGCCCTTCCCAGCTCTTGTTCGGCGAGACGGTCGGACAGAGCTTGTGCGTCCGTCCGCGCAGCTTCTGCGTCCCCATGCCGAACGCGAAGCCGCCCATGTCGGAGATCTTCACGATGGCGATTACGTAGAGGAGCATCACGTTGCCGAATTTCTGGGCGATCAGCGGCAGAACCGAGAACGTGACGGCGAGCAGCAGGCCGAAGAGCACGGCCGCGCCAAAGGCCTTCGCCCGCTCCGTGCGCACCTTCCGCAGGAGCAGCAGCACAAGCTCCAGCCCGGCCAACGTCGCGAGGACAAGGCACACGGGACGGAAGCACGACACGGGCGCAAACAGGATCGCGCACACGACAAGCGCCGCCGTCGTCAGCGCCGTCACGATTCGTCGAACAATCGAATTCATCTTTTCAAGTCTCCCTATAATGCGTTTACGAATTGCGCCAGGCGAGCGAGGCGTCGAGCTTCGTCGCCTCGTCCGCCTTCGAGGCGATGACGGGCTTCAGCGTCCGGCAGCCGATCTGCGCCAGCGCCGCCGAGAGGGCCGCGTACTGCGCCTCGTCCTCGTAGGTGCCGACGATCGCGCCGCCCGAGCCGGCGAACTTCGCGCTCGCGCCCGTCGTCCGCGCGACGTGCACCATGCGGCGGTTCTCCTCGGCGACGTTGAAGATGCGGTCGCGCAGGTCGAAGTTCGCGTTGACGAGCGCGGGAATCTTCGCGAAGTCCCCGGCGACGAGCGCATCGCGCCCCTGCTGGGCGATGTCCGCAAACTCCGACATCGCGCGCATCACGTCGCGGTCGCCGTCCCGGAAGCGGCGGCTCACGCGCCGGTGGGCCTTTCCGCTTTCCTCCGCCCGGCGCGGGTCGTAGGCGACATAGAGGTTCGGCACGCGCCCCGGATCGAGCGGCTCGTAGCGCCCGTGGCCCGTCGACTCGACGAGCGCGCGGTCGAAGTCCATGAACGTGAGGCCGTTGTAGATCTGCGCGACGCGGTCCTGAAGGCCGCACGCGATGCCCAGCTCGGACTTCTCCGCGTTCATGATGAGCGTCGGCTGCTCCTCCAGCGGAATCGAGACGTCGTAGAACTCCATCAGCGCCTTCAGCATCGCCGAGCAGATCGCGGACGAGCCGGAGAGTCCCACGAGGCGCGGGATGTTGATCTTGTACTCGGCCGTGAAGTTCACGTCCGCAATCTTCAGGCCGTGTTCCTCGCAGTACTCGAAGAAGAGCTTGGCGACGGCCTTCAGCATGCGGATGCCGCCGTAGTAGCCGTAGAGGCGGAGGTCACGCACGAGCTGCTGCGGCGAGTCGAACGTCGCGTCGTCGACCTCGCCCGGCACGAAGCGGAGGCGCGAACTCTCCGTCAGCCGCAGGTCGACGCAGAACGCCGTGAACGAGAAGCTGATCGTCTTGCCGAAATAGCCGTCGGACGGATTGCCGAGCAGCCCCGCGCGCGCAAAACTCCGGGCGCGGATGACCTGAACCGTTTCTTTCATGCGTTTGCCCCCAGCGCCAGCAGCGCCTTGAGATACCCCTGCGGATTGCCGATGTCCTGCCGCTGCCCCGGATACCGGTAGGGCAGCAGTTCACGACGGGCGACGAGGCGGCGGATGGCGTCCGTCAGCTGGATCTCGCCGCCCTTGCCCGGCGTCTGCGTTTCCAAAAGCGAAAAGATCTCGACCGGCAGCAGGTAGCGGCCCGCAATCGCGAGATCGCTCGGCGCCTCCTCCGGTGCGGGCTTCTCCACCAAGTCGACGATGCGACCGCCCGCGACCTTCAGGATGCCGTAGCGCGAAATCCGCTCGCGCGGCACGCGCTCGCAGCCGATGACGCCGCAGGTCCCATGCGTCTGCGCAAGGGCGACCATCTCCCGTGCGGCACAGCATCCCGCGACGAGCGCGTCGCCGAGAAGAATCAGCACCGGCGCCTCCGGTGAGGCTCCCGCCGCGACGAGCGGCGCGGCCTGAAGGACGGCGTGGCCGAGCCCCTTCTGCTCGTCCTGGTAGACGAAGCGAATCGACGGATCGCCCTTGAAATAGTCGCGGATCAGCTCCTTGCCGCGCGAAATGACGAGCACGATCTCGTCCGCCCCCGCCGCCTTCGCCTCGTCGACGATCCATTCGAGCGCGGGCTTCGCGCCGATCGGCAGCATCTCCTTGGGGACGACACGCGTCACCGGGA
This sequence comes from uncultured Kiritimatiellota bacterium, assembly GCA_934635045.1. Classification (GTDB taxonomy): domain Bacteria; phylum Verrucomicrobiota; class Kiritimatiellia; order RFP12; family UBA1067; genus UBA1067. Next base: position 6,954 of record CAKTZA010000031.1, read on the forward strand.
GGAATCGCGTGCCAAGGCCCGCCGCTGGTATGATTGCTTTCATGAAGGAGTGGTATTTTATCAAATTATCGTGCGCAGTTCATCCACCGTGCGGCAGATCTTCAGCAGATTCCACTTCTGCCGCCACGCCGGAAGGTCTTTCCAGTACGACACAAGTTCCTTGATGCGGCCCAGCACGGGGCGGTCGCCGCACAGCTCCGCCGCCGAAGCCGCGACATAGCGCAACAGCAGATCCCGCGCATCCGCCCGTGCGCCGAGCGACCGGATGAACGCGCGCCCGACCATGCCGCAGGGAGCGTCCAGCCCAAGGTCGCCGTTGCGGACGACTGGCATGCGCGCGACGGTTTCAATCTGCGCAAGCCGCGCCCCGTCGCACGGCCCTTCGTACATCTGCCGCGCCGTGCGCGCATGGACGGTCAGGAAGCGCAGCGGAAAGACGTTCAACAGCGGCATCAGGCTCAGGAGCTCGTCCGCACGCTCCACGCCCAGCCGCGCCTTGACGGAGAACTTGCCGGGGCCCATCACCGCGCACCCGACCTCCAGCATCTGCCGCAGGACGTCCGGCGTGCGCAGAAGCCCGCTGCCGCGCCCCTTGTTGCGCACCATCGGGAACGGACAGCCGCAGTTGAGGTCGGCCGTGTCGTAGCCGGCGGACTTGACGCGCTCCAGGCAGAACCGAAACGCCGCCGGATCCTTGCCGATGAACTGGGGGGTCACGCGAAGAGGGAATCCCTCCTCGCCTTCCCCTTTTCCCTCTTCCCTTTTTCCTTCTTCCTTCTTCCCTTTTCCTTTCGCTCCCAACCTCAGCTCGCGGTCGGACAGCGGATCGACGCCGGGCATTGCGGAAATGAACGGCGTCACGGCCTCCGTGAAACCGGCGGCGGCGAGTTCCGCCGCAAACGTCTCGCGGAAGCAGCGAATCGTCACGCCGCGCAGAGGTGCGAGGATCAAGCTCAATCAGGACGCCCTCGGCGCGAGTTCGCGGTAGAAGACGACGCGCGAGACAATGACGCCGAGAACGACCTTCAGGGCGAGGTAGAACGACAGCGTGCCAACCAGGAAACTCGCCACGCCCCACGCCAGCCCGCCGCCTTCCGTGACGCACGCAAGCAGGGCAATGCTCACGCCAAACCCCAGCATCATCAGCAACCACCAGCCGATGTAGGAGAAGTCGAGGCAGAAGGCATTCCACTTGAATCCCTTCATCTGCTTGCCAGATTCCGCCAGGCAGGCGGAGGCCGTCCAGTCGGGATGCTCGTTCTTCAGGAACCACGCGAGACGATAGCGATAGATAGCCACGATGCCGGGAATCAGCAGAAGGAGCGACCACAGCGTGACCTTCAGGTTCATGAGGACGAGAAGCCACGTCACCTCGAACGGCCGCGCGAAACCGCCGAAAGCGTCCGCAAACCAGCGGCGGTCGTCATCCGCGTGGGCCTTCAGCATCGTCCCCACGAACCCATAGGCCACGATTGCGGTGAAGACATAGGCGAAGAACATCTGGAACAAGAAGCCGCCCATCATCCATCCGTACGCCTTGAGCGTCGGCAGCGTGTAACAAAGCCCCGCCCGCCAAGCCTGCACCCAGCGCGTCAAGAACTCGCCCAGCGAATCAATCGCGAGCACGGTGAACGCGGACGAGACAAGCCCGTTGACAGTCCCTGCAATGAGCTGGAGGACGAACCCGACGACCAGCAGCCGCCCGAACCACTTGCCCTTGAGGATGCCCCAAGCCGCACGACGCATTTCCTTGCAACTTTTCATGATTACAATACCTTTTAATTCCTATGACACCTTTTTATTTCCTATGACAGGAGATTATATCAAATTTTGTGCTATACTATGCGGACTTTCATGAAAGAGGCTCTTGATCGCTTCGCATCGCTCTTCACACCCCCAGGGCCTGTCCCCACGGGGCAAGGGGGGCCTGTCCCCTCTTCATCAGCCCCCACACCTTCGGGGCCTGTCCCCACGTCTCTTGATCCTAACATCCAAGGGTCTGTCCCCAAAATTCGGGGGCCTGTCCCCACGATTTCCATCCCCTCGCTCACGGGGTCGGCCGATGCCTTTCTCGCCGCGACGCTCGCCCAACCCGCGCGCCTCGTCCTCGCCGTCACGCCCGGTCTGCCCGAAGCCGACCGCCTCGTCGACGACTTGCGCATCCTCGCCCAACCCACCGCATCCGCTGGGGACAGACCCCCGGGAAGTGAGTACGCACGACATGGGGACAGACCCTCCAAAGGTGGGGACAGACCCCCGAATTTTGGGGACAGGCCCCCGTCGTCACGCTCAAATCAGCTACGAATTCTCGAATTTCCGCCACTTATCGACAATGACAAGGGTGCACTCGGCCTTCGGCTGAAGACCCTTGCGGCCCTCAAGGCTTGGGGTCTGTCCCCAGCTCCTTATGTCATCGTCGCCGCATTCCCCGCCCTTTCGGTCCCCCTCCCCACGGGGTCTGTCCCCAGCCTCGTACTGAAGGAAGAGGGAAAAAGGAAGAAGGCAGAAGAGGGAATCGTGGGGACAGGCCCCGGAGGGGAGGGCGATAACAGGCTGAATTTGAGCGAGATCGTCGAAAAACTTGCCGAGATGGGTTATGCGCGGGTGCCGCAGGTCGAACAGGAGGGCGATTTTTCCGTGCGCGGCGGCATTGTCGACATCTGGAGCCCCGGCGACGAGTTCCCCGTACGCGCCGAGTTCTTCGGCGACGACCTCGAAAGTCTCCGCACCTTCAATCCCGCCACGCAGATCTCGATTGCGCGCCGAGAGGAAGCCGTGATTCTGCCGATTCGGGGAGAAGGGAAGAAAAAGGAAGAAGGAAAAGGGAAGAAGGAAGAAGGGAAAGGGAAGAAGGAAGAAGGGAAAGGGGAAAGTGCGGAGGCCGCTACTCTTCTGAATTTCCTGCCGCCAGGCGCAACGATTCTTGCGCTGGAGCACAACGCCTATTCGCTTGAGACGATTTTAAGGGAAAAGACGGTCAACGGACAGGAAGGACTCGCGGGGCTTGCGGGACATGAGACAGCGGACAGCAGACAACGGCCTCGCGCGGATCAAGTGATTTCCAGCCGCGCTTATTCAATCGTCTACACCGGCGATCCGCCGCCGGCGGGCGTGCCGACCTACGATTTTGCGACGGCGCCCCTGCCGGGCTTCGCCGAACTCGGCGCAGACGAGGCGCATCATCCCGAACTCTTCGACGCGGCGCGCAAACGCCTTGACCAGCACCTCGCCGCCGCCGAGAAACGTGGCGCGACCGTCGTCCGCCTCGACGACCTCTCCGGCGGATTCGAGATCGGCAATCTCGTCGTCGTGACGAAAGCAGACCGCGTCTTCGCCAAGCGCAAGGTTCACGTCCGCACGAACGCCGCCGTCATTCAGGGGCCGCGCCTGAACGACTTCGAGGATCTGGAGCCCGGCGAGTACGTCGTCCACATCGACTACGGCGTCGGCCGCTACATCGGCTCGTCCGAAATTCTCCTCGACGGCAAGCGCAGCGAGGTCTTCACGATCGAATACGCGGACGGCGCGAAGCTGCACGTCCCCGCCGCGCACGCGCACCTCCTCTCGCGCTACGTCGGCGTCAAGGGCGAGGCCGTGCACCTGCACCGCCTTGACGGCAAGCGGTGGGAAAAGGACAGGAAAGACGCGCAGAAGGCCGTCACCGACCTCGCCGCCGCGCTGCTGGAGACGCAGGCGAAGCGCGAGATGGTGCCGGGCTTCGCCTACGACGTCCGCTGCGAGGGACGCGACGCCTTCGACGCGGCGTTCCCCTACGAGGAGACGCCCGACCAGGCCGCCGCCATCGCCGCCGTCGACGCTGACCTCGCCGCGCGCAAGCCGATGGACCGCCTCATCTGCGGCGACGCCGGCTACGGCAAGACGGAAGTCGCCATGCGCGCGGCCTTCGTCGCGGCGATGAACGGCAAGCAGGTCGCCGTTCTCGCGCCGACGACCGTCCTCGCCGAGCAGCACTTCGAGACGTTCACCTCGCGCTTCGACGGCACGCCCATCCGCATCGAGTCCGTCTCGCGCTTCCAGACGTCCGGCACGCACAGGGGCACGTTCCAGCGGCTCGCGACCGGGGCCTGCGACATCGTGATCGGCACGCACGCGATCCTCACCTCGAAGATCTGCTTCCGTGACCTCGGCCTCATCATCATCGACGAGGAGCAGCGCTTCGGCGTGCGCCACAAGGAGTTCCTGAAGCGCCTGCGCGCGACGGCGGACATTCTGACGCTCTCCGCGACGCCGATTCCGCGCACGCTCTACCTCTCGATGACGGGCGCACGCGACCTCTCGCTCCTGCGGTCGCCGCCGCGCGAGCGCGTCGCCGTCGAGACGCGCATCGTGCGCGATGCGGACGAGACCGTCCGCGCGGCAATCGACGCGGAACTCGCGCGCGGCGGGCAGGTCTACTTCCTGCACAACCGCGTGATGTCCATCGGCAAGGTCGAGCGGCGGCTGAAGGCCCTGTGCCCGAAGGCGCGCATCGTCGTCGCGCACGGGCAGATGGACACGCAGACGCTCGCGAAGAAGATGCGCGACTTCGAGCGCGGCGCCTACGACATCCTCCTCTCGACGACGATCATCGAGTCCGGCATCGACATCCCACGCGCGAACACGATCCTCGTCGACCAGGCGGACACGTTCGGCATGGCCGACCTCTACCAGCTGCGCGGGCGCGTCGGGCGCGCCGCGCGGCAGGGATTCGCCTACTTTCTCCTGCCGCCGTCCGGCGACATCGACGCGGACGCGCGGGAGCGTCTCGCGGCGCTCAAGCGGCACGGCGGCCTCGGCAGCGGATTCAACCTCGCCGTGCGCGACCTGGAGCTGCGCGGCGCGGGCAACCTGCTCGGCTCCCAGCAGTCGGGGCACATCGCCGCCATCGGCTTCGGCCTCTACTGCCAGCTCCTCCAGCGAACGATCGCGCAGATGAAAGGCGAGAAGGTGAAGGCGATCGTCGACGTGAAGCTCAACCTCGACTTCGCGAACCCGCGTCTGCCCTACGACTACATCGAAGAGGACGTGCAGCGGCTCTCGCTCATGAAGCGCTTCGCCGAGGCACAGGACGTCCGCGTCGTCAACGCCCTCGCCGCCGAGATGAAGGACCGTTTCGGCCCCCTGCCGCCCGAAGCCGAGGAGTTCGTCCGCATCTCGAAGCTGCGCGTCCTCTGCGCGAACGCGGGCTACGGGCACATCGACGTCAAGGGCCCGCGCGCCGTCTTCTACAAGGTCGGATCGCGCGACATCGCAAAAGTCATCGACCTCAAGGGAAAGACCGCAGAAGCAAAACTCGGCGACCTGATCAGAACCCTGCGTTCGCAAGGATCATGATCGGCAGCTTCGACTCGCAGACGAGATTCAAAAGCCCGATCTGGAGGCCGTTCAGCCGCTGCGTCGCGTTGACAACGCCGAGCTGGAAGCCCGTCAGGTCGTCCGCCAGGTTGAAGACGCCGAGCTGGAAGCCCGTGAAGTTGAGCGCGGCGTTCAGCGCGCCGGCCGCCCAACCCGTGAAGTCGGACTGGTCGGCGTTCACGACCGCGAACTGGACGCCGACCGAATCGGCGTTGTCCCAGTTGAGCGCGGAAACCTGAAAGCCGGTGAACGCGGCCATGTCAACGGACGCGAACGCGACCTGAAGGCCGGTCGCCGCGCCAGACGCCCAGCCGACCGCCGCGAACTGGCAGCCGACAAAGTTCTCCTGGCACTCGACCAGCCCGATGTCAAGCCCGTAGACGTCCACATGGTTGCCGTAAAGCCCGCCAAACCGAAAGCCGTAGACGTCGCTCGTCGTGAACGGAATCTGCACCGGCGCGCACAGCCCCAGCCCAATCGGCGACCAGGCCCACGGACGCTCCACGGCGGCGTTCGCCTCGTTTGAACAGCAGCAGACAGCGGCGAACGCCGCGACGATCAGGGACTTCTTCATGCGTTTTCTCCTTCAGGTGTGGTGGTGGTTGTATCAGAAACTTCTGTTGCCGCACCCGCGTCCGTCGGCGTCGCGGCCTCGCCGGGCGCGGTCGCCGCTTCGGACGCAGTCGCCGTGTCGGGCGCGGCCGGCTCTTCCTCCGACCCTTCGCAGACCGAGACCGAGACGAGCGTCGCGCCCTCCGAGAGGCGAACGAGCTTGACGCCCTGCGCGACGCGGCTCTGCACGTTGAACTGCGCAACGGGGCTCCGCACCATCTGCTGGTCGCTCGTGATCGAGATGACGTTCTCGTCGTCCGACACGGCGTGGGCCGCAACGACCGCGCCGTTGCGCTCCGCGCCCTTGATGCCGATCATGCCCTGCCCGCCGCGGTTGTGGCGCGCGAAGTCCTTGAACTCGCAGCGCTTGCCGTAGCCGTTCGCCGTCGCGATGAACAGCGTCTTCGCGTCGTCCACGACGTCGAAGCTCACGACGCGGTCGCCCTCGCGCAGGCGAATGCCCCGCACGCCCGTCGCCGTGCGGCCCATCCGCCGCACGTCCGTCGCCGCGAAGCGCATCGCGCGCCCGTCCTTCGTCAGCATCAGCACGTCGTCGGACGGCTTCACGAGGCGCACCGCCACGAGCTCGTCGCCCTCGTCGATGTTGATCGCGCGAAGCCCGGCCTTGTTGACGTTCTGGAAGTCGCCGAGGAGCGTCTTCTTGACCGTGCCGTTGCGCGTCGCGAAGAAGACGTCGACATCGCCCTCGAACGAGCGGATCGGCAGGAGCTGCAGCACCTGCTCGCCCGGCTGGAGGTTGAGGAGGTTGATGAGCGGCCGCCCGAAGCTCGTGCGCGGCGCCTCCGGGATCTCGTAGGCGCCCTTCACGAAGAGGCGGCCGGTGTTCGTGAAGAACATCAGCTCGTCATGCGTCTCGGCGACGAAGACGAGGCGGATGAAGTCCTCCTCCTTCACCTGCGCGCCCTTGACGCCGTGGCCGCCGCGCCGCTGCTCCTTGTATTCCGTCAGCGGCACGCGCTTGACGTAGCCGCGATTCGAGAGCGTGATGACGCACGGCTCGTCGGGGATGAGGTCCTTGATCGAGACCTCGTTCGCGTCCGCCACGATCTCCGTGCGGCGCTTCGCGTCCTCCTTCGCGCCGAAACGCAGCTTCAGGTCGGCGACGTCCGCCCGGATGATCGCGTAGACCTTCTCCGGGTCGGCGAGGATCGCCTCCAGCTCCGCGATCGTCGCCAGCAGCTTCGCGAGCTCGTCCGCCAGCTTGTCGCGCTCGAGGCCGACGAGCTGGTAGAGGCGCATCTCGAGGATCGCGTTGACCTGCAGGTCGGTGAAGCCGAACTTCGCCTGGAGCGAGCCCTTCGCCTCGTCGCGCGTCTTCGAGGCGCGGATGATGCGCACGACCTCGTCGAGGTTGTCGATCGCCAGGAGGAGGCCGTCCACGATGTGCTTGCGGGCCTGGGCCTTCTTGAGGTCGAAGCGCGTCCGCCGCGTGATGACCTCGAAGCGGTGGTCGACGTAGCACGCGAAGTACTCCTTCAAGTTCAGGATCTTCGGGCGCCCGCCGACGATCGCGAGCAGGATCGCGCCGAACGTCGTCTGGAGCTGCGTGTGCTTGTAGAGGTGGTTCAGGACGATCTCGCCGACCGCGTCGCGCTTCAGGTCGACGACGATGCAGATCTCGTCCTCCGTCGTCTTCTTGCCCTTCGGCGCGCCCTTGGAATCGCTCGTGTGGCCGCCGGAGATGTCGCGGATGTCGGAGACGCCCTCGATGACCTTCTCCTTCACGAGCGAGGCCATGTGCGTGATCATCTCGCGCTTGTTGACGCCGTAGGGGATCTCGCTGATGACGATCTTCTCGCGCCCGGTCTTCGCGTCGACGACGACCTCGGCCTTGCCGCGCACCGTGAGCTGGCCGCGCCCGAGCTTGTACATCGCGCGGATGCCGTTCACGCCGCAGATCTCGGCCCCCGTCGGGAAGTCGGGGCCCTTCACGAACTGCATGAGGTCGTCGACCGAGCAGTCGTCGCGGTGCTGCACGTAGTAGTCGATGCCGTCGCAGAGTTCGACGAGGTTGTGCGGCGGGATGTTCGTCGCCATGCCGACGGCGATGCCCGACGAGCCGTTCAGGAGCAGGTTCGGCAGCTTCGCGGGCAGGACGGTCGGCTCCTCCTGCGTCTCGTCGAAGTTCGGCATCATGTCGACCGTGTCCTTCTCCAGGTCGCCCAAAAGCTCGTCCGTCACCTTCTGCATGCGCACCTCGGTGTAGCGCATTGCGGCCGGCGGGTCGCCGTCGATCGAGCCGAAGTTGCCGTGGCCGTCGACGAGCGGGAGGCGCAGCGAGAAGTCCTGCGCGAGGCGGACGATCGCGTCGTAGACGGACGAGTCGCCGTGCGGGTGGTACTTGCCGATGACCTCGCCGACGACGCGGGCGGACTTCACGTGCTTCGTGTTCCACGCGTTGCCGAGCTCGTGCATCGCGAAGAGACAGCGGCGGTGGACGGGCTTCAGGCCGTCCCGCACGTCCGGCAGCGCACGCCCGATGATGACGCTCATGGAGTAGTCGATGTAGTCCCTCGACATCTCCTCTTCGATGTTCACGTCCTCGAGGATGCCTCCGGCCGACGCCGCGTTCTTCGTCTCTTCTTCGCTCATAGGCGTGTATTATAGCATTTTCTTCACGTTTACGCGCGCGCGTGTGCGCGCATACGCAATTCTTCTTGAAGGATGCAGGGCAAGAACGCGCAGTTTCGGCCCCGTCCATGACACGGCGCGGCGACGGAATGGTATAATGTGCGGACGAGGCACGGCGGATTCGACTGCCGCGCCTTGGGGAAAACGGAGAAAGCGAGGTGATTCATGAGCCTGTTTGAACTCGACAAGACGAATTGCGTCCGCTGCGGCGCGTGTGTGCGCGACTGCGCGTTTGGCGCGTTGAAGACCGATGCGGACGGCTATCCGTTCATCAAGGACGAGAAGCGGTGCATGCGCTGCCAGCACTGCTTCGCCGTCTGCCCGAAGGGCGCCATCACCTTCGACGGCTGTCGCGCCGCCGATTCGATCGCGACGGCGGGGCTGACGCTGCCGTCGGCGGAAGCCGTCGAGAACTGGCTGCGAGTCCGTCGCTCCGTCCGGCGGTTTCAGGAGGCCGACGTCGACCCGGCGACGCTTGACCGCATCCTCCGCCTGCTCGGCAATGTGCCGACCGGCTGCAACGCCCGCGCGCTCACGTTCATCTGCCATCCGACGCGCCAATCGACGGATGCCTTTCGCCAGCGGTTCATCCACGCGGTGGAGGAGCATCGCGACGGCACGAAGCTGTTGCCGCGCTGGCTCGCGGTTCCGGCGATCAAGCTACGGCAGGGCAAGGCGGACATCTTCTTCCGGGGGGCGCCAGGACTGCTGATCATCACATCCGACGAGACGGACAAGGCCGTGACGACGCCCCGCGAAGACCTTGCGGCGGCCTGCACCTATTTCGAGATGCTGGCCCACGCGCACGGCCTCGCCACCTGCTGGTGCGGATTCCTCCAGATGGTGCAGAAGGTCGTACCCGAACTGCTCGAGAAGACGTCGGGCATCCGGCGGACGACGCCATTCTGCGCCATGCTCTTCGGCCGTCCGGCCCTCACGTATCCGCGCGGCGTCCAGCGCTCGGCCTACGCAAAGGTCGTCTACGCCTGACGGAGGGCCGCTTCACGTGATCGCCTTCACGGCCTTTTCGTCGAAGAAAACCTCGGTGCAGCAATCGACGTCGAACGTCGGCTGCATGCAGTAGGGGCCGCCGGACGTCAGCACGGGCGCCGCGCCCTTCAGCCGTGTAAGGGTTCGGGACTGCTTCGGCTCGACCTTGCGGATCGCCCGCTCGAACGCCGCCGTCGAGGTACAGACCCAGTTGCGAACGCGCGAGAGGACATCCCTCGGACGCACAAACTTCTCCAGATGGTGCCACAGGTTGCCGTTGTACTCGAACGCATGCGGCTTCTTGTAGGTCGTCAGGAACTTCTCGTCCCCGTCATCGTAGACCGGCCAAGCATAAAGCTGCTCGATCGCGATGCCCTGCCGCGCGAGACGCGCAAGCATGAACGCAAAGCGAACATCATCCTTGATGCTCCAGTTCCGACGTCGAGGATCATCCTTGTGATAAAACCGATAACCGATATCGTCATTGATCTGCTCGATCCGCGTCGGAATCCACCATGAACGGTAGCGTTCGGCGAAGTCGATGGGCCGCCATTCCCGAAGGAAGAAGGCCTCGGCATCAATTCGGTCGCCGTCGGCGTCCAGCAGAAACTTGACCTCCTCCGAAAGCTTCCCGTCCGGAAGGACGTACGGCGGATTGGACGCGTCCTTCATGACGCACACATAGGACGGACGGTCTTCCTCGTAGGATTGAATCGTCGGATAGCCGTGTTCACGGAGCCATCTGGCAGAATTCTTGCCCAGCGGCGTCAGCTCGCCCCGTTGACGACGGTAGCACCAGATCACGCCATCGCCCAAGTCATACTGCTTCAGATAGGCTTGCGTCGCGCGCAGCGTCAGCTTCTCGCCATGCTCGTCCCGGACGTACTGCAGAATGGAATCCGGCTCGCTCGCCGGACGGTTAAAGAGATAGAACGAATCCCGAAATCCGTAGGGGAATGCGTACATCCCATAGCGGCAGGGCGGCAGGTGGTCGCTCTCGCCCGTGTTCCATGTCGGGTGATCGTATGCCTTAAGCACGCCATAGCGAATGAATTTCATTCAATCGGACTCCATTGGTAGTTGAGCGGAGGCACGTCAACCGGCAGACAGGTAGGCATCCGATCGCCGAGGCCATGCTTCTCTTCGTCAAGGATGAAATAATAGAGTTTCGCCGCATCGTCGTCACCGCCGACTTCCGCCGCATGCGCGAGGAGTTCCTTCGCCCGCTTGAGGTCGCGCGACGTACCTTTGCCGCAGTAGAGCCACATGCCGACAATCTTCTCCACTTCGGGATCGTGATAGTCCTCACCCAAGGCCTCCTGATACCAGTGGAACGCCGCCTTAAGGTCGCCGCGTCGCTCGTATTCGCCAGCGATGGCCAGCCAGTCTGTCGGAAAGACACCATCGCTGCCTTGAATGCCAATGATGTACCAACGGAAAGCCTCGTCTTCGTCCTTTGCGGTGCCTACGCCGTAGTGGTAGCAGCACGCGATGTCGCTCGCGAGACGGTACCTCAAGGAGCCGTTTGATTCCGCAGCCTCACGCAACAGGCGCGCCAACCCGCCCGCCTCGTCCTTCGGAACGCCGAACGCCCCGTGCAACATCCAACGTGCGTAGTCCAAGCGGGCCTGATACCAGCCGGCGGCACGGCGCACCCAGTCCACGCCCGCCGCCACATCCTGAGGGACATATGCGCCTTTTCGCAGCCAATCCCCCCACTCGTACATCTGTTTGGGATCGCCCGTCTCGGCAAGTTCACGTTGACGCGCGACCAAACGCTGCGTCCAATAGTCCACACGCTCCATGTCACGGGCAAGGCCAAGTCGACCTGAACGATAGCGAAGACGCAGTTTGAGCATCGCACCGACATCGCCGGCCTCCGCGCGCGCCAAGTCGCCTTCCCAGTCCGCAATCCACCGTTGATGGCTCTCCTTCCAGCGTCTGTAGATCTCTTCCGCCGACGGCTCTTCCTGTTCATCTTCTTCCATCATCGCTCCTCAAACTCATGCTATGCGGATTCCTTTCATGTCATCTGCCTCAATGAAGACAAAGAATGCTGGCGCCTGATAGTTGTTTCCGACCTCCTCTTTATATTGAGGGCCACCAAGTCCGCTCATGAACCCTCGCCGATGAATGACCTGATAAGATTGATACCGCTTCGGACTGGCCTTTCGCAACGCCATGGCAAACGTCAGAACAGATGTCTTGATCCATGTCTGCTCGGTCGGCTCCGGAACTTCCGGCGATCCGTTCCAGACGGCTACTGTCCTGTCGAGAATGTCGTCGGGTGAGACTTCATCAATCAACTGATGCCAAAGGTGGTCTTCATATTCAAAAAGCTGCGGACGCACCAAGACCCTCATGTACGGCTCTTTGCCTTCTGGATAGATCAGCTTGCGCAAATCTCCAAGTTGCTCTACATACCAGGCGGCGATATCAGGGCACGGCTTTTCGGCATTTGCCTTATCGAGCAGGGCGTTGAATTCCGATTGCGTCAACTTGCGCCCGTCCGGGCCCAGCAAATATTCGGTGTTGCTGCCCGGCTCCGAGACTGGGCGTGCATTGATCCAGTCGGCATCAACGAAACCGTAGGGGACGGCAAACATCCCCTTCTTTCGCGGTGGCACAAGATACCAGTCCGCATGCGGCTCAATCGCCTTCGGCTCGCCAAAGCAAACGAATTTCATTTTATATGCCTCCATCTCTGTCCGTCTTGTTGTCCCCATAGGCCATCGGACAGGGGCATTCTGACAGATTGGGTCTCGTTCACAGCGGCCAAGCCTGCCAATTTCGGTGTGCATAGATGAAACGCCGGACTTCCATCGTGCGCCCGATTACGACATACAGCACAAGGAAGTTCCCGGCCTGTATGCGATAGTACGGATGCTCCCGATCAAGCTTCGACGGATACGGCTCGAACGACTCTGGTGCATGCAACCGCTCGTAAATGGCATCAAAGGCAGCGTCTATCAGCTTGTCCGCCGCCAGCGGATTTCGCAACGTGAGGCGAATGTAGTCTATCGCCTCACGCATGTCTTCCTCGAATTGAGGCAGGAACTCAAGCGCGTACTTTCTTTCCCGCATGAGCATGCTCCTTCAGCCGTCGATACACCTCGTCCGCCGAAAACCGCCGTGCATCGTTCGCCGCCAGACGATCCGTCTCCGAAAGAATCGCCTCCATAGGATCGATCAGTGCCTGATAGGCTTCTATGGACAGCATCACCGAAGCCCCATAGCCGTTCTTGGTGAAGAACACAGGACCCGCCTTGATGTCGGATTCAATCTCATTGAACTTGCTACGCAAGTCTGTAACCGGTCGAATGTTAAGCGTTTGCATCAGAACCTCCAAATGCACGAATTGTAGCATAATTATATCAGCCCCGACAAGGCCGCAGACATTCCGTGTTGCCGTCCGGAGACCAGTCGGGCGCACGCAGATAATTGACTGAGAATCCGTAGGGGAGGGCGAAAAACCCCTTTCGGCATGGCGGATCGTAATACTCGGCCTCGTCCGGGTTCTCATGGTAATCCCGTTGCGGCACCGCCTTCGGCTCACCAAAGCAAACGAACTTCATTTTATGTCCCTTGAGAGTGTTGCTTTCATGCGGACATCACTTCACATTCTCCGCGCCAGGCACACGATCGATCGTAAAACCGAAGCGCAGGCAAGACACTCGTTTTCCTTTTGTTTTGCGCCTTCCGCAATGTGCGAACGAATCCGCAAGGCATCAGCGGCCTCGTTCGCATGAGAAATCGCCGAGACTCATCTCACTTCGACAGATACAGTGAAGAACCGCATCTCGGAGCGATTTGCGCTTGTCACCTCTTCCCATCCTACTTCCGACAGCGTCCGCTTGCCGAGTGTCACAAGATTCAGGTTGGAACTGGGCGCGACGCCATTGACCGTACATCCAATGACGGGCAAGCCGTTCCGGTCAAAGGAGATGTTCGCCACGAACTTTGACTTTTCATCGTTTGGATCGAGTCCCGAGACATACGATTTCCAGGCCGCATAGCCGTTTGCGCCGCACGCGCAAGCCGTCGTCTCGTCAACCGACTCGACAGAAGGCGCGAACCCCTTCTCGACAAACCATTGCTTCGGCACGTTAATTGTCCGAACAGCGGCATTGCGCTTGCCAAGAGCCAGCACGACGGAATCTTCAGAAAGCGAGAACTGGCTAAATCCAGGAACGCCATAAAAGGCGTGTGAGCCGATCTCAATCCCCTTGCGCGGCGTGTAGACAAGGCTCTTGCAGCCCGAAAAAGCCGATGCCCCAATCTCAGAAATGGAATCAGGAACCTCAATTTCGGACAGACGCTCGCATTTTGCGAATGCCGACTTTCCAATCGTCTGCACACCCTCGCAAAAACGAACGAACGTCAGTTTTCCGCACTGCTCGAATGCCTCGTCCATCGTCTTCACAGACGGAGGAATGTCCAGCCGCGTCAGTCCCGCCCGCAAGAATGCCTGACTTCCGATTTCAATTACACCATTCGGAATGTTCACCTCGCGAAGACTTGTCGCATCAAGGCAGAACCGATAGGGAATGACAGTCACCTTCTGAGGGACAGAAACTCGCACCAACGACTTGCAGCCAGCAAAGACCGAACCGCCCAACGCAAGCAACTGCTCCGGCAAATCGATTGTCTTCAGCGATTCGCACGTGTAAAACGCGCTAGCTCCAATGTTGGTAATCGAACTGGGCAGATAAACCGATTCCAACGACGTGCAGGAGGAAAACATCGAATCGCCAATGAATTCCTGACCTTCGGCGAACTGCACAGACTTCAGAGAGGAGCAATTGCCGAAGGCCAAATACAAATGCTGGCTATTTCGCGCATCTGCACCTATGACAGGAGACCTGAAGACAACCGACTCCAAGCCCTTGCAACCCTCAAAGGCATACGACCACATTTCCTTCAATGTGGTCGGCAACACGGCTCGCGTGATGCCGCACTGACGGAATCCCCAGGAACCGATGCACGTCAGCCCCTCGGCAAACACAACATCTGCCAAAGCCGAACACTTCAAGAAAGCATTAGCCCCCACCATCTTAACGGAAGACGGAATCGAGATTTTCGGCAGCTTCGTGCAGCCATAAAACGCCGATCCGTAGATGTTCGTGATCGTCGATGACAGCGTCACGTTTTCAAGGGCCGTGCATCCGCTGAACATGGACTCGCCGACATACTCCTGTCCTTCCGAAAACACAACCGACTTCAAGTTGGTGCAGCTGGAGAAGATTGATGGGTTCCAATGGGTTGCCGACAATGCCGTCCATTCGACGTCTTCCCCTATTCGCGCCCCAGTCTCAAACCGAACGGATTCGAGAGAAGCGCATCCACCGAACGCCTCTGAATAAACCGCCTTCACGGTCGCGGGAATATCCAACGATTTCAGCCCTGAACGCAGAAAAGCCTGGCTCCCGATACCCTCCAAATCGTCTCCGAAATGAACAGCCGTCAGATTTCGGCAATCGACAAAAGCCTGACTTCCGATCGTCTTGCCGTTCAGTGCGACTTCAGACAAGGCCGAGCACTTGTAAAACAAGGTACTCGGTGCCCATTCGGCTACATCAACCTTCGTTCCCAAACCTTCCCCTGACGGCATGTAGGTTCGCTTAAGCGAATAGACATCCCCTGCGAGATAGGCGGACACGAGATTGGTACACCCGGAAAACGCACCATCATTAATCGCGCGAACAGATGCGGGGACGATGAGCGTCCGCAACCAGTCCTTCGACTTGAAATCGTCGGTGTAGATTGCAACGACTGCCTGTCCACCGAGCATGGAAGGAATTGCCAGATCAACGTTCGCTGTTGCCGGCGTAGAATAACCGACAATGACTGAGCCGCCTGTACACAGTTTCGTCGCGCCGCAATACACGCCATCCGACAATTGGTAATATGTGTAGCCATTTTCGGTGTATTCCGTCACGGCTTGAGCGACACCCACGACCCCCGCGACAGCGACCAATGCCAACATGAGTTTACGCATTTGCATTCCTTTCTTGTTCTTGTTGTTTGGTTGAGCCAAAATACTACCCCTGCTTGTCCGCAACCCGCTCTTCCGGCAAGCCCAGCAGCTTGCGCACCTCGCGGAGAAGAGTCTTCACGTCCTGTTCCTTCGCCGCCGCCTGTTTCGCGCATTCAACCTCGACTTTCTTGCGGTAGTCTGCTACGGCATTATCATACGCATCCTTCGCAGCCTTCCGCGCCGCCGCGATGCGTGCCTCCTGTTCCTGGACATCCTTGCGATTCCGCGACCAACGCACCGTATACGACTTTCGCGTCGCATTCGCCAAGCTGCGCATATGCGGATCATCTTCGCAGTGCTGATAGACCTTCTCGCTCGTCCAACTTCCGTCCTTTAACTCTTTCAGTTCAAGCATCGCCTTGGCCAACGCAGGAAGTTTCGCCTTCATGTTCATGCACCCATTCACGTAGTTTGAGATGGCGATTTTCGCTTCGGCACTCGCAATGTCGAGCAATTTACACTGCTCAATGACCTCCTTACAGATGATGTCTCCGATGTTATCGCCTCGACTATTTGGACGCCAGTTATCTGGCCCGTTCCCGACATAGTCCACGAGATTGTGATCTTCGACCACGCGGTAGATTCCTTCGCTATCCTTCAGGCGCGGGATGCGCACACGATAGCCGGTGTTCAAAACTTCCTCGAGAGCCGCCCCTTTGATCTCCGGGCCGTAGAAGACAGGGCGGAACTCATTTCGTTCCACCTTATTCAGCAGAGGTCTAATCTCTTCGACATCGGCATCGAAACCCTTTCCCTTCAACCGAGAGATTTCGACGCCCATAAACCCATCGCACCACTCATTGGCGTTCGTCGGATTGCGCAACAGCCCCCTGTCATCAAACTTCAAATTGATTAGACGGTAGAACTTCTGCCCCTTCTTCGGCACCAGCATGAAATCGGCACAGGCCATTTCCCGACCAAGATCCATCTCGACCTTGGCGTTCTTGAACTTGAAGCCGGAAAAGCCGCAAAGGTTCATGCCCGCCTCATGCCACTTGCACAGAGCCTCGTTGCCGGGGCCTTCCATGAACGCCTGGGGATCTTCGTAACGCTGCTTGCCGCAACCTGCTACCGTCGCGCCCATCGCCGCCGCCACACACATCTTCATCAACTTGTTCATTCGTGTTTGTCTTTCGTTTGTCCGTTTGTTTGTTTCAGATGTTCCCTTAGGCCGCACCGCGCAGCCGTTCTGACAGATTGTTCCTGAACCAAGGTTATCTTTTCCGTACGGAATCCATGATGGCATTGACCATCAGATCAATGGCCTTCTTCGCCGACTCCTCGTTGACGTCAACCCCCTCGATCACGCTTCGCTTCAAGGCGATCTGGATGGGACTGTTGCTGACGGGTATCACATAGAGAACCAGGCAACGATTCAGGAAATAGAGGATGACGAACCCGATTGCAAATGCCAGCCGCAACACGACAGCCCAGCCGCTCGCATCTTCGCTCAACAGCGCGACAACAGCCCAGAACACACTGGCAACAGCCGCCAAGACATAGCCGAACGGCTTCAGGTAGCCCGTCCCGATGTTGCTCGCGCCCGTGAGTGGAACGATTTCGCGCAGCTGTCCGGCAAGCGATCCTTCGGAAAGCGACACGTGATTGCGGTGCAGCTCCAAGACCGTCGTCGCGTCAAGCTTCAGCAGACTCATGAGCCAAGCCATGATTCCAGAACGCCGCGCCTCAATGCGAACGGGGACATCCGCGTCGACATCCACCTTCCATTTTTTGACCACCAGCGCACGCATACCAAAGAACATGGACCAGAAAGAGAGATTCATGATTTGCCTCCTTAACGCGCCGTGTTCTTCTCGACGAGGCCGGAAACGATCTTCACGATTCGCTCCGCCGTCTCTGCATCCAGCGACACGCCCTCGATCAGACTGCGCTTGAACGCCATGAAGGTCGTGCTGCCGCTGTGGGGGATGAAGTAGAGTACAAGGGACTTGCGCGTCCAGTACCAGAAGCCAAACAGGGCGGCCAGAATCAGGGAAATGCCCAGCGTCGGAATGGCCAGCAGCAAGAAAACGACCGCAAGAATCGCATAAAGGAACGGCTTGAGGTAGCCCGTGCCAAGGTTGCTGATGCGCGTCAGGGGAATGGTCTCCGTGAATGCGCCGGAAAGCGATCCGCCCGAATACTCGATGCGATCCTCGTAGACGTCAAACACCGTTGTCGTATCAAGTCCCAGCTTGGCGCCCAGCCATGTCCAGAGGCCGCCTTTCCGCCCCTTGACGTGAACGTAGTGAGGTCCTGCCTCGTCGATCTTCAGTTCCTTGAGCACGAGCGCCCCGCGTCCGCTCAACCTTGCCAATTGTCCTAATGTCATTTCTATTTCCTTTCTCTTGTTTGTCTCTGCTTTGTTTCCGATGATTCCCTTAGGACGCCTCAAAGAACCGGTCTGATAGAAAATGTTTGCACGACGGCCGGTGCTGTCTGCGAGGGCTTGCGAATCCAGATGATCGCATTGCCCTCTCCAACCGGCACGGTCAGCGTCTCGGCTCCGGCACCGACCACAACCTTGCCGTCCGCCGGACGCGCCACACGCGCGACCAGCACCCGTTGCGGCAATGCGCTCCAGCACCGCACATCGACCGTCTGCGTCGCCGCGTTCCATGCCTTCATGCCCAGATTGACGAGTCCCGAACCCATCGCGACAATGTTCGCCGTCTGGGTGGCTTTCTTCTTGCCCCTCGCCTGCTTGTAAGCCGCAACGCCCAATGCGCCATCCCGTATCATGCCTGCCGCAATCTCCGAACCGACCATCGCCACGCGCTTCGCAACCTCGCGCGCCACGATGCCATTGAGCCGCACACGAAAATCGGCGCTCAACGACGCATCCACGTCCAGAAGTGGCACAAACGCGCCGCCCGCAACCGAATAGGCAACGCCACTCGACGGTTGCGGCGTCAGGCGCGGCAAGTAGAATGCCGCATCCGGCGCATACAGCGTCTGAAGGGGAATCACGTTCGGAAACGGAATCTTCACCGCTTCCGGTCGCGCGCACATTCCGTCTTCCACGTAGATCCAAACCTGATTCTGCGGCCACTTTCCAACTTCCGCCTCGGCAAAGTCGTTCGTGACGACCGGATGGCGCGGCAACAGGCGCGCGGCATCCTTCAGGTAGACTTCGCCGCCCGTGGACATCGTGATGCGCTTCAGCACTCCCGCCAGATGGCAGAGGTACGGATTCATGAAGCTGCGCTCAGCCAAGAAGGTCGGATGACCGCCATTCATCGGATTGTATCCGTAGACCATGTACAGGTTATTGCCCAATTCAGCAGACGCCCAGACGGACGCGAAATTGTCGGAGAATTTCGCCTGTTCGGTGGCACAAGCCGCCTTGTCCGCGTCAATCTTCGCCTGTTCCTGCGCGATGCGGTCGCGGCAGTGGGATAGCCATCCCTCCTGCCGCACCAGCGCACGGTTCAGCTCGGTGTTCGCCGCCGCCCGATTGCCGAGCGCCGCGTAGTTCTGCGCCTTGTAGATGTTGCAAAACATCCGCTCCGTGCCGCCGCAGTCGTAGTCCAACGCAAAGTCGCCTGAAAAAAACGACACGCTTTGGTTTGCGCCCCGATAGGCAGAACCCGTCTGATCATTATCTGCAAGAATGTTCTCAGCGAAATCGAAGAGCGCATTGGATGCGTGAATGTCGCCCGCAAAGGATTTTGCAACCGCCGCATCCAATGTCCACATCAGCTGCGACTGCGATTTTTCCTTCGTCCGTTCGACGAGATCCTCGCACACGACGTCCGTCCGTCCGGACGCCACACCGTCCGCATACTTCGCCATCAGATCCAAGTCGGCCGTGTGGCAGCCGCTCACGGCAACCGCACAGGCCAACGCCGCCCAACTGAATCGAATCTCCATGATGAAACCTTTCAGTTCTTCCCTATCCGTGATTCCCTTTTAGAAAGCGATGTTGACAATCGGGAAGAAGTGCTGCGAGACGGCGAAGTTCAGAAGTCCGATCTGCACACCCGACAGCCGTTCAGCGACATTGACCACCCCAATCTGCACACCGCACATTTCTCCGCCGACGACATTGACGCCGCCGATCTGCAGTCCGTTCATGTTCCCAGTCGTGACCTGGCCGAGGAAATTGGCCTGAAGTGCGGACGCCTCCCAGCTGACGGAGAACGCTCCGAGATCGAGGCCTCGCGTCGCACGATAGACGCCCCAGCCGAAGTTCAGGCGCACCCCCGTGACGGAACTCTCCTCGTTCGGCACCGCCCACGCAAGGATCGAGCCACCAATTGCAAGGTCATAGCCACGATATCCATAGTAATCCTGCTGTCCGCGCGAGACATAGGTGACGTCGCGGTCGTGCGTTCCCGTCGCACGGTCATTCGCGATTCCCTCGCCCGCCCGGAACGGCGCGGCCGAACAAACCGCCGCAAGCCCCATGACAACTGTAAAAAGACAACGCTTCATCTGATCGACTCCTCTCTTTTAGTTTCCAAACGGAAGAAACACGCCGCCCTCGACGGGCTTGACCATCGGCTCGCTTTCCGGCAACACGGAAGCCGCGCCGTCTTGCGCCACAAATTCGCGGCGGACGCGGCAACCCTTGCCCATCTTCGACGCATCGCCCGACAGCACCTTGGCGTAGCTGAGCTTTTCCTGCACGCGCACGATCTCGACCGTTCCGATTTCGTCCTCAATGCGGTCGAGGACCTCGCCCGTGCGCGAATCCCGCACCTTCTCGCCAAGCGTGAACACCGTCAGGCGCTCGCCGACGAAGACCGTCTTGCCGCCCTGCCCGATCACGAGCAGTCCCGAACTCGTCTTGCCTTCCACGCTAAACGGATAGATGGCGGACAGAATCGACGCGCAGATTTCAGCCGCAGCCTGTTCGGACGAGACGGTGATGAACTGCGTCGCGTCGAGCGCGGCAAAAGCCGAGGCATCCACCCGTACGGTGTCCGCCCACTTGAGCTGGCCCGTGGGCGCCAACAGGACGCGGTAGGACACTTCGGCGAACGTCGTCGACGCGGGCATGCGCGTCTCGCCCGTGAACGGATTCACCGTCGGCGCGGCCACGTCGCTGAACGCGATCGTGCCGACGACGAGATAGTCCGTGCCCAGCTTCTGGTTGAGCTTGACCGCTTCGCCCGGCACCGCGTCGCTCGCGGAGATTCGCGCCATTTCCGCCGCGATTTCCGCGTCGAAGTCGCGGTCGAGCATCGTGAACTTGCGCGTCTGCGTCAGCTGCTCGTTCAGCTTCTGTCCCAGAGACCGCGCCCAGTCCGCCGTGCCGAGGGCACTTCCGCTCCGCGAGAACGTCGTCCCTGTCGGACGAAACGTCGCCACGACCATCTTGCGACGATTGCTGTGAGGAAGACCGACGGTTTCAGCATATGGCTTCTTGAAACGAACCGCGACAGTCACCTTATGTTGACCATCCTCCATTTCAGAAGACAGGACCTCATAGCCGTCAATGTCGCCTTTCGCTCCTTTCTTGAGATCACGGCTAATCGATTCTTCAAGAATCGTCTTGGATTCCCGTGAACTTCCCGTCTTGGACTCGACACGCCCTTTATCGGACATAAACGTATGCAACTCCGAAGACAGGATGATGCCTTTCTTCTGCTGGAGAGCCGACACAAGAGCATCATCAATGGCTTCTCGATAGGTCTTTCCAAACCCTGTCGCCGGCACGACATCTTCTTTGGCCATAACCACGAGCGATGCGGCAAGCACCAAGAACGCAACAATAGACTTATACAAACTCATGTCGGTTTCCTTTTCAGAATTTTAATTTCGGCCTTGTCGTCAGATCAGAAATCCGTCTCGTCGCCTTCAAGCAGCTCGGCCTTCCCGTTGTCGGATGCCTTGCTTTCAGCCTTTGAGCCCTGGGCCGCAAGGGGACGTCCCTTGCGAAGTTCCTTGTCGCGAACCAGATTATCAACCTTCGAGAAAGTCCAGCTCACAGCCGCGACAACCACCTTTTCACCTGTCGAAGGATCCTTGAAGACCCGCCCGTTCAAGACAGGATCACGCCCTGCACCTGTATCCAACGCCTTTGTCTCGAAACGCTGATTGACGAAATCGATGATGTCGGTCTTTGTCTCGAAGCCAGTAGGGCAACCGCGTTCATCATACGTAATCGATTTTGAATACTCTTCGCCAGCCTTGTTCGCAGCCGTAAACGAAACACTTCCGGCAATGAAGTTGTTGAGTTCGGTTTCTGCCATGCCGATTGCCTGATCTCTTGCGCTCTTCTCCAAAAGGTCACTCTCCATGACATCCCCCGTATCCGCCGGCGCGCCCCACTGTCCGAAAGCCAAAAGTGCCGGGAGCCCATTCTGATCATAGTAGAAGCGGACTCCAAACTGCTCCGTAACCCGCCCCTTCAGAAGTTTGCTCACAGGGATGCCGGCCTTCGGCGCCACAGCCGGGCGAACCTTCCTTGCCATGCTCTCAGCAACAGAAACCAAAACAGGGTCATATTTCGCGATTACACCAATGGCCCACTTTCCGTCGCTGCCCTTGCCAATCATCGTCTTGACGACACTGATACCCGCACAGCTCCCAAACGAACGCAGAACGGCATTCCGAACAATGCTATCAGCAAGATACTTGCGCTTGGCAACAGGCGTGCCGAACGTCGAAGGATCTTTACCCGTCTCCGCAAGTTTCTTGTCCAGTTGTGACTCCGTCAGAGCCATCAGTTTCTTTCCCATGCGCTTCAGGGCAGAATCTTGCGTGAGATCTTGCTGCTTCAGAGCCGCAGAATCATGAAGGAATTCTCCCGTCTCGCAAGTTTCGATGATGCTATTGAACGTGTGCCTGATGTAGTTGTTGCGAACCTTTGAGAAGGCCCGCATAAACGCCGATTCACGCTTCTTGGCAAAATCAGGGTCTGCCTTTGACATTGCGTTGACAACCTGCATTTCCGCATAATAGATGATGCCGCCCTCTGTGGCCTGTCCATAAGCGATTACACCATCGGACGCTTTCTTTTCAAGAAACGCATCGAACGCCTCTTGGATCTTCTCTTTCGCGGAAATGACGACCTCCGCATCTTGATTCGCGACTTCAACCGACTTCTCGGCCTGTGCCGCTGTTGTTGTTATGACGGCCGGGGCTTCGGCCAGGGCCGCAAACGGGAGCAGAGTCCCGACGGCAATCAGTTTCTTCATGTTCATTTTTCGTGTTCCTTTCGGATGGGTGTTTGTTTTTGTGTGTTGTGTGTCTCTTTGTGTCTGTGTTTTTTTTTGGGGGGGGGGGGATCAAAGCGAATTGGCGCGCGAGGCGTTCAGATCCTTGATGGCGACGCGCTTCTGCCAGAACTCAAGTCCGCTCCGCGCATCGACCAACGTCAGGTTCAGCGTGTAGGACATCGCGACCTTTCCGCTCACTGCCGGCACGTCGCGCACCATCAGCTTGCTCAAGAGGATGTAGTCGACCTTGATGTTCTGCTCGGCGTAGCCGCCCATGCCGATGCGGCGGTTCTTCACGACCGCCTTGCCGCTGTTGGTCAGTTCCTCCCGGAGCAGCATCGTCAGTTCCTCGACCAGCGGCTCCGCGTTGCGCCCCCGGTCGTTCGTGTCAAGCTCGACGTCCATGACCGAGAAGACTGCCGTCGCCCCTTCCGTCGCGACCTTGATCCGGTCTTGCGCCAGAACGGACTGCACAGCCTGACCGACCGCATACTCCAAGTCACCGCGTGACAGCGTGTTGGCCACCGGCACGTAGTCGGAACTCATCGACCGGCAACCGCCGACGGCCATCCCCAGCAAAACAAGCGAAAAAATCGTATTCTTCATTTTCTTTTCCTTTCGTTTCAGTCGCACACTCAATCGTCCGTCCGCATCCGGCGCACGTAGAAGCGCATGTCGGCGGCGTCACGGCGCGGCGCCGTCGCCTTCAGGCCACGAATATCCTTGGCCGCGACGGACGCCTTCTGCCAGCCGCTGACGATCGAGTCGATCGCGATACCGTCCCGATCCAGCCACTGAACCTTGTATTCCAAGGCGAGTTCCTGACGAGAATTGTTGACCACGTTGGCCTGAAAGACGTAGAACTCGCCGTTCCCTTTCGAGCAGCGGACATCGGTGACGTAAAGATCCCGCCGCACGTCCTCGGCGACAGTGACCCGCGTATCCTGCGGCGGCATCGGCGCGGACACGCAACCCGCCAGCACGGCGGAGGCCACGCCGATCATCATCGTTTTCACTGACTTTCTCATCTCGTTTCTCTTTCCTTTCGTGTTTCATTAGGCATTTGACATGCCGTGATTTGACAGAATATTTTCACAGTTTCTGGATGCTCCTGATCTTGTTCGGCGACAGCCAGTTGGCCCGTTCGCCGTCCACCCCGCTTTTCAGCAGAAAGTCGGCCACGCACCGCCGCGCATCCGGCACCTTTCCGTCAGGCGAACGGAAAGTCACTGTGGCATCCAGCCAACGGGCGTCCCCGTTCGGCGACGACAGGATCTCCACCGCAAACGGCACGTCCGCGCACATCAGACACGTTCGCAAAGCGTCAAATTCCTCTCGGCTTTCGCAGAAGAACCGCATGGAAAACGCATATTCGCGTGGCTTCTCGCGAACATTCCAGTGCGTGGCATCCGTCTCTTCGACGGCAAAGCGTTCGGACAGCGCCGCCCGGACGGGCTCATGCGTCCGCGCCGTCACGACGATTTCGCCCTTCGACTCCCCACGCCGAACCGACACGTCGCGATTGCGGTAGAACTTACGCAGAAGGAAGCCATAGACCTTGGCATCAAGCCCCGTCGCTGAAATGAGAATACGCTGCGGAACTTTCTCAACGGGAGGATTGGGGGATATCTCACACGGAGATACGGAGGCACGGAGAACGGGAGGCGCAGGTTCAACAACGAGTGGTTTTGGCTCGATAACGGGTTGTGTGTGTTCGATAACGGACGGTGCGGACTTGACAACGGGTGGTGTGGGTTCGACAGCAGGAGGTTCGGGCTTGGCAACGGGCGCTTCGGGTTCGACACGCGCTTCGACATTTGTTTCTATCGTGGCAATAGGTTCAGGAATGATGACAGGCTCGGAAATGTTTTCGACTGCATTTGTCGCCTCGGAAACATTCTCCACGACATTCGTCACCTCGGAAACGGTTTCAATTACGTTCGTCGTCATAGGAGCGATTTCGACCACATTCGTCACCGCTTCAATGGCAGCCACTTCAACGACCGCCTCAACGACATTCGTTTCTGGCACGGCGACAGACTCGGACATGACTTTGACGACTTCCACCGGCTCGACACGCACCTGTTCGCGATGCGCAAAGTAGGACCAGACGCCACCGCCGACAAGCGCGGCAGCCACCAGTCCCCAGCCAAACGCCGCGCAAACTGGATGCCCCGTCTTCATTGTCGCGGAAAGCCCACGCTCGCCGACATAATCGACGAGATCCTGAAGAATCGTCCCCGCCTCGCGGCAGAAACACTCGATGTAGGCATAGGGAATGCGTCCGTACCCGTCCTTGCCCCAGTCCGTCCCCCAACTGTTGCGGACAATGAAGAATCCGCCGCCCGCAAAGGACTTGTCATCCCGATAGCCGACGAGTAGCATTTCGTGAATGCCCTTGAAGGACGCGACGCGACCTTCCGAATCGCACGTCGGGAATGCGAACGTCACGCCGTCACAGCCCTCAAAGACGTCCACGCCCACGCAGACCGGCATCCGGCGACGCCCGTTCGCGCCCGACAGGATGCCACGAATCTCGTCCACGTTGTTGGGGGCTCGCAGGATGTAGAGCCCGTTCACCACCCGATGCTTCCGCGCGTCTTCATGCGCGCCCGGCGGGAACGCGCCGTCCGCCGCTTCCGCCACGGACGCCACGTTCGCATACGGCCACAGCCGGAAACGGCAGATGCCGTACTTCTCCAGCGCCTCGAACGCCCGGCGGATGCGAGTTCCGTTGTCCGCCGCCAGTCGCCGCGCAATCTGCTTGCCGAACGAGTCGATGAACGAGACCGTCGCCGGACTCTTCGCGCCGTTCGCCGCGACCAGCATCCTGACCTGTGCCACGAGTCCCTCGAAAGCCGCCGCGAAATCGGCTTCGCACGGCCGCCCCTGTGCCAGCGCGTCCAGGTTGCGCTTGAGCCAGTCCCGCTCGGACAGGCGCGTCACCTCGATCAGGTACTGCGCGCTCAGCCTGTTCTTGCCATCCTCGAAATACTCGACGAGCGCCGTCACCGCATGGACGACACAGGCGTTCCGCAGGGCCTGATTTCCCGCTTCCGCAAACTTGTCCGTCAGCGAAACCGACTGTGGATAGTCCGCACACCGATTGCAGACCCTATATCTTCCGGCTGCGACAGCGGAAAGGCAGGCGACTTGCCCGGCGGACAGCTTGTAGGACGACGCTTCCATCAGAAGAAAATCAAATGCCCTTTCAGGGAGTGTCCTTCTGGCGAAACCAGTTCGACGTTCGAGTCTTTCAGCCCCAGCAGAAACAGGCCGAACGGCAGGCTGGCCTTCCCCGCCTGAAGCGGCAAGACGACGCCCGCCAACTTGAACAGCCCTTCCGCCGCCCGTCCGTCACGCTGTTGCACCGAAACGTCTAAAAGCGTCTCTGCCGTCGCCTCGCCCGGCACGACGAGTTCCGCCCGCCACAGGAAGCGGTCGTTCTCCGTCTCGTCCGACACGAAGACGAATCGAATCGGCTCCTTCGGCGCACCGTTCGCGACATCGGGTGCACACACATCACGGCGAGCCGCCGCCAGCCGATAGGCGTCAACCGTCCTCAGGATGTCCGCCTGACGTGCGGTCACGAAATCTATCAGCCGCAGCTTTAGCGTCTCGGGCGCACGGCACGTCTTTTTCGTAAAGCGGTCAATTACCCGCGCCTCCTCGTCCGTCACCGTCGACGGGCCCGGATACAGCACCTCGTCCTCGAAACGCCGCCGCGCCGCATCGTCCACGAGGATGCGCGTCGCCTGTTCGAGCGTCAGCGGAATCGCTTCAGCATTCATTCTTCACCTTCAGTTCTTTCATCTGCTTCACGGCACGGGCGAAAAGTTGGTCGACGTTGGCCGTCGAGCTGATGCCGAGCCGTTCCTTGATTTCCAGTGAAGGCATGTGGAAACGGAGTTTCAGGAGCATGACGTACGCTTGCGCCGCGTTCCTCTGCCAAAGTTCCGCAAAGCACTTCTGCACGAGACTCCAGTTCTCGTTGCGCAACACAGGCAGGTCTTCTCCTGAATAGGCGTCGCCGCGATGCGACTCTGACAGCTCAAAGGCGATCTTCTCGCCCAGCGTCCGCTCGTCGCCCTCCGTGCCGGGGGCGCCCCCGTCAATGTCAACCAGACGCCCGACATTCGGGTTCGACCGCTTGAGATAGCCTTCCACATAGCGGCGAAGCCAGCCGATGAGGGAGCCTTCGCCCCGGTAGTTGGCCAACCTGCCCTTGAAGATCATGTCCTCGTACAGCCGACCGAGGAGATCGTAGAGGTCGACGCCCCACTCCGCCCGCAACTGACTGCGCCGTTTCGCCTTCTTCTCCTGGTCGATGAGGCGCGACAGGACGAATTGCCATGCCTCCCTGTCCTCCTTCATGAGAAGTACAGCCGTTGTCCTGTCATCAGGATAGCCCGCGTTGTCCATGCAAAAGAAAGTCCTCTCTCCGTATCTCCCGCGAGGCTGTAGGAAAGGCCTGTAATGAAATACGAAGAGAGGCACGCAGGGCATGCGTGTCCTCTGCAACTGTATCGTCATTACTGAAACTTCCTACATTTCGCGAGACGATTGCCTTGCAGCTTTTTTGCTAACGCCACCCCGGCATGCGCGCGCACACCGAGACAACAGGGCGGTAGTATAGCATTTTCACCGCGCCTTGCGCAATTCGCGCACACGGAAACCGAAGTCTCATGGGCAGCAGATGCCGCCGCGTCAGACCCCCAGCAGGACAAAGGAATAGTTGTCCGGCGCGCCGTGACGGACGACATCCGCCGCGATGCGCGCCGCTGCCGCGTCAAGCGTCGGTGCGGCGGACACGAAGGCGGCGAGGCGTCCGGCCGAAACGACGTCATGCACGCCGTCCGTGCAGAGCAGGAAGCGCGAAGCGTCCGTCGACTCAAGTTCCGTCCATTCGACGCGCACCGACTCCGCCGCGCCGATCGCGCGCGTGAGCGCATGGCTGCCCGCCCCTGCGCGGTGGTCGCGCGTCAGCAGTTCCGGCATGCCGCGCCGGAAGCGATAGATGCGACTGTCGCCGACATTGCAGATTGCCGCGTGACGCGGATTTTCGGGATCGAGCACCAGCGCCGCGACGGTCGAGGCCACAAGCGGCACGCCCTTCTCGCGCGCGTAGGCGAACAGGGCCGCGTTCGCGTCCTCAATCGCCTTCTGCACGGCCGACGTGCGGGCCTTGAACGTGTCCGCCGCCGCATACGTGACCATCTTCAGGTTCGCGCAGACGATCTCGCTCGCCCGCGCGCCCTCCGCGCCGCCGCCCACGCCGTCCGCGACACAGTAGACCAGCCGCGCGTCGTCGACGAAGAGGTGATCCTGATTGTCGGCGCGCACCAACCCCGTCTCGCTTTGCGCGACGGACTTGACGGCAACCGCCTCGGCCTCATGCGCCAGCTCCCTCGGCACCACCGCCTCTCGCTTCCGAAATCCGAACAGGATCATCGCCCGGCCTCCTCGCGCCGTGTGCCGCACGCGATGCGCGGCACGGCGGCAATCAGGGCGCGCGTGTAATCCGCCTGCGGCGCCTTCAGCACCGCCTCGGCCGCGCCCGCTTCGACGATCTTGCCGCGATGCATCACGAGGATGCGATCCGCGACGTGCTGCACGACGCCGAGGTCGTGCGTGATGAAGAGAAGCGACAGCGACAGGCGGCGCTTGAGCGATTCCAGCAGGTCAAGCACCGTCGCGCGGATGGAGATGTCGAGCGCGCTCACCGCCTCGTCGCAGATGAGGAGCTCCGGTCGCGCCGCGAGCGCACGGGCGATGCAGATGCGCTGGCGCTGTCCGCCGGAGAACTCGTGCGGATAGCGGTCAAGCGCATCCGCAGTCAGGCCCACCAGCTCCAGCAGCTCCGTCGTCGTGAAGGCGTTCGGACGGTTCACGTGCAGCACTTCGCCGATCGCCGCGCGCGTCGTGAGGCGAGGATTGAGCGAGCCGAGCGGATCCTGAAAGACCATCGAGACGCGCCCGTACAGACGCACGTCTCCGGCCGTCGCCTTCTGAAGCCCTGCGATGACGCGCGCCAC
This sequence comes from uncultured Kiritimatiellota bacterium, assembly GCA_934635045.1. Classification (GTDB taxonomy): domain Bacteria; phylum Verrucomicrobiota; class Kiritimatiellia; order RFP12; family UBA1067; genus UBA1067. The sequence goes on from CAKTZA010000031.1 coordinate 35,804, forward strand.
CGTCGACTTGCCGCTGCCGGACTCGCCGACGACGCCCAGCGTCTCGCCGCGCTTCAGGACGAACGACACGCCATCGACGGCCTTCACGTACCCGACCGTCCGCGCAAAGACGCCCTTCTTCACCGGGAACCAGACCTTCAGGTCCCGGACTTCGAGCATGTCATCCCCGATAGCCATCGAGCACCGTCTGCTTCGGACGCTTGGACTGGCGGGGATAGTCGAGCGTGTAATGGAGGCCGCGCGACTCGTGCCGCTTCTGCGCGCTCTTCACGATCAGCTCCGCGCAGACCGCGAGGTTGCGCAGCTCCAGCGTGTCCGGCGTGACGAGGTAGCGGAAGTAGTAGTCGTGGATCTCGCGGCGAATCATGCGCAGACGGTGCGCCGCGCGCGCAAGCCGCTTGTTCGTGCGGACGATGCCCACATAGTCCCACATCAGGCGGCGAATCTCGTCCCACATATGCGAAACCAGCACCGCCTCGTCCGGCGGCACGGCGCTCCCGATCTTCCAGTCGGGGATCGCGGGCTTCCAAGGTCTTCCCTCTTCCTTCTTCCCTTTTCCTTCTTCCTTCCCGAAGTCCTCCGGGTGCGGGCCGAGCCGGGCGGCGGTCAGGCGCGCGCAGACGAGAGCCTCCATGAGCGAGTTGGACGCAAGGCGGTTCGCGCCGTGCAGACCCGTGCAGGCGCACTCGCCGACGGCGGAGAGCCCGCGAATCGAGGTGCGGCCGTCCGTCGTCGCCTGGATGCCGCCGCAGGTGTAGTGCGCGGCGGGGACGACGGGGATGAGGTCCTTCGCCATGTCGATGCCGAAGGAGAGGCACTTCGCGTAGATGTTCGGGAAGCGCGCCTTCAGGTAGGCCGCCCCTTTCTTGCGGATGTCGAGGAACATGCAGTCGTCGCCCGTGCGCTTCATTTCGGAATCGATCGAGCGCGCGACGATGTCGCGCGGCGCGAGCGAACCGCGCGGGTCGTACTTCTTCATGAACGCCTTGCCGTGCTTGTTGACGAGGACGGCCCCCTCGCCGCGCACGGCCTCGGAGATGAGGAAGCGCTTCGCCTGCGGATGGTAGAGGCAGGTCGGGTGGAACTGGATGAACTCCATGTTCTCGATCTTCGCCCCCGCGCGCCACGCGAGCGCGATGCCGTCGCCCGTCGCCGTGTCGGGGTTGCACGTGTAGAGGTAGACCTTGCCGCAGCCGCCCGTCGCGAGAATCGTGTTCGGCGAGCGGATCGCGTAGATCTCGCCCGTCGGCTTGTCCATGACGTACGCGCCGACGCACCGCTTCTCGCCCTTGAGGCCGATGCGGTTGGACATGACGAGGTCGATGACGATCGTCTGCTCGCGCACCTCGATCGCCTTCTCGCGCTTCACGCGGCGGATCATCGCCGCCTCGCACTTCTCGCCCGTGATGTCGCCGGCGTGGAAGATGCGCCGCGCGCTATGGCCGCCCTCGCGCGTCAGGTCCCACGAGCCGTCCTCCTTCTTCGCGAAGCGGACGCCGCAGTCGATGAGGTCCTGAATGCCGGCGGGCGCATTCTCGCAGATCTCGTGGACGACCTCGCTCTTGCCGAGCCACGCGCCGGCGATCATCGTGTCACGCGCGTGTTTGTCGAAGGTGTCCTTCGGATCCATCACGCAGCAGATGCCGCCCTGCGCGAAGTTCGAGTTGCAGTCCTGAAGCCGCGCCTTCGTCACGACGACGACCTTGCCGTAGGCGGCGAGGTGCAGCGCGCTCATGAGGCCCGCCATGCCGGACCCGACGACGAGATAGTCGCAATCGACGGTCTTCACGCCGCGCTCCTTCCGGTCGGTCGCGCGTTCCGGCGCACATTCTGGTGTCTGTTCATCTTCTGTTCCCTGTCTTGCACACCGCATAGTATACCAAAATGACGGGCGAGACGTTCATCCGCCCGGTGCCGCAGGCATTCACCCCACCAATCTGCAAGAATCCGCCGCTCTATCGACTGCTTGCGCAGCTTTCAGGGACATTCGTTAGACTCGGCTCAACCTGTCGAGACAGCACGGCCTTATACTCATCAGCATCCGTCTGCCGTTCCGCGCGGATTGCATCCCGTGTGCGCACGGTACGGCCAAGCCGCTTCTCGATGGAATGCTGGAGAGCGTCGCGGCGGCCTTTGGGCAGATGTTTTGTCATGTCGGGGAAATCGTATTCTTCAAGACTGTCAAGCGCGAGGCGATGCAGCCGGTAAAGCGACAGGTAGCACCTGCGCCATTCTTCGTAGCGCTGGCGATTATCCTGACTTCCCATGACGTGCGAGATCACTCTTTTTCTCGTTGGCCGTATGCGATCCAACTCTTCTCTTAGCCGCAGGATGAGCTTGAGCCGGACTTCCAGTTGGGTTTCGGGCTTGGCGTGAACCTGTTCAAGTCCAAAGGCGATGGATGTGGTGAAAATGTTGCACACGTTGTTCAGGTAGTCACGACGTGCCTTGTAATTCATCTTGTGCATATCGCATGCCAACAGCCGGTCTATCCATGTTACAAAGCATTTGACCTGTTGGGATGAGTCGGGAAGGCGATAGATCGTTTCGGCGACATCAATCGACTGATCCGCAATCGGGATGTCGAGTGACTTAGCTCCTTGCGCATAAGCGACCGAATCACCTATCTTTTCACTTACGCTATCTGGAATCCCGGTTTTATTGCAACCAAGGCAAAGAGACGCCAAGAGGACAAAGGTAAAATCAATTCGATGCATCGTACTTACTCCATTTGAACGCCATTCAGATAGATTGTTCCGTTGATTTCTCGCGTTACTGCCTGCCGCAATTTCCGAACGCCTGTCTTGCCCGTCTTAAAGATGACATTCTCATGGACGGTATCTTCGGCAAAGCGTCCACGGACAAGCGCGGTGCGGTTCGTGATCCCCTCATTCCATCCGTAAGGTATCGCCCAAGTCAGCGTGCCATACGCCCATCCGAAACGCAAGTCGTTCGTCAGGATGCCATCAGGCGTCACGCGCGGCAATGCCGTATAGATTCCCGGTGCATCCACGCCACACAGATGGTCGGCTGATAGCAGCAGCCAGTTTCCTGCTCCATTGTCAGACGTGTGGCTGAGCAGGTTCGTGAAGTGGTTGTTCAAGAAGTAGCCAGAACGGCTCCCAATGTCGCACGGGATCTCTTCGACGGCCAATCCTGAGAACGAAACGTCCAGCGGAAGAACATAGAGGTCAAATTCCAGACCAATGCCGCCTGCGTGTCCTATTGGGGCGCCCCCTTTCCAATAGCCAATGTTCCGGGGCTCAATCGCTTGCGGCTCAACAACTACAAGTTCGGGTGTGTACTCGGCTTCTTGGCAATTGGCTATCAAGGGATTTCGTGCCGGATGCAGCGGACTGCTGTATTGAGAGAGGTTGTTTGTCATGTATCCGCCTCCAGGCGTAGACCAATTGACCTTTGGGGCAGAAGGTGTCTGAAAGCAATTGATTTTTTCATTGACCCCAAGGCGATGCCTGTTTGGACAAGGGTTCTCGACGGCACGCAAGACAGCCTTGAATTCTAATCGAATCGCCGTCGCCTTGTCGACGGTCGTCTGCGACCACTCCGTCTCGTTCTCCGTGAACGTCGCCGTGACGACGATGTCGTCCTCGCCGCCGCTCGGCCTGACGGCGCGGTAGGTGTTCTTGAAAGTGACCTCCTCGCCCGGCTCAAGATCCTGCTCGAACGGCAGGGGGCGTCCGCCGTATTGCACGAGGCCGTCCACGCCCCGGATCTCGATGCGGACGTGTCCGCCGCGCGTGCCGCCGTAGGCCCAGCAGGCGAGCTCCGTCTCGGTCGACCGCCACGGAACGGTCTCGCCCGGCGCGCTCTCGTAGTCGTCCTCGAAGAAGACGACACGCTTCGAGAACGTCGCCGACGCGCCCGGCAGGGGCGGGTCCTTGTCGGGGTCTTGGTCGTCGCCGGGGTGATCGACGCTGCCGCCGCACCCGCAGGAGCCGCCGTAGGCCGGGAGGCGGTAGCCCTCATATTCGAGATAGCCCGTCGCGGAACAGCCGCCGCAGGCGCAGCCGTCACCGCACGTGATTGAGAACGTGTAGCCGCTCCCCGAAATGCGGCAGCAGACGTTCGTCCATGTGAACGCTCCGCCGATGCCAGAGGGGACAACTTGCATGGTGAACGTCCTGGAAGGTTTGGAGAAAGTTTGGAAGGTCGGTAAGAGCGTGAAGGAGGTGAGGGAAGTATTGCTGTCGCTAAACATGGAAAAGCCTACGGCGTTCAACACGGAGGTGTTGGAGGACAGGAGACACGGAGTTTCTTTGACAGGATTCACAAGATTTGAAGGGCTTGAAGCATGAGTTCCTACAATCCTGTCAATCTTGCCAATTCTGTCTAAACCATCCTCTCCCTCTCCGTGCCTCTGTACCTCAAACCTCTCCGTGTTGAACGCCGTAGGCTTACGAGATATCGAAACTGGCCAATGGAGCCACAATGCAGCCCCATTCTCCTCCCTTGAGTCCTCGATGTCGTCGCTCGACTTGGCGGCGACCTCGAACGGCATCGGGCACGTCACGCGGTACGTCTTGCCGATGAGGAACGTGACGCGGTTCGTCGCGTCCGCCTCGGCGATGAACGAGGGATCGGCGAGGTTCGATTCTCCGTCGCCCGTGAACGTCACATGGGCGTTGGCCTGTCGCACAACGAGATCGACCCAGCAGTAGGCGTCCGCGTTCGCGCCCTCCGGCAGCGTCTGGTGCAGGCCGAACTGGGGCGTGTCCGACGGGGCGAGCGGCGCGTCGTCCGCGTCGTTCGGGATGCCGTCGTCGTCCCAGTCGTCGGGATTGACGCGGCGGTAGACGTATTCCACCTCATTGGAGCGGGCGATGAAGTCGCCGTTCGGAAAAAGTTCGAGCTGAGCGTTGACAGGCGGGTGGTCCACGAATTGACACGAATTCTCACGAATTGAAATTCGTGTTGATTCGTGAAGATTCGTGGATAGTCTCTCGTAGGGGTTGCCGAGAAAGAAATTCTCCCACGTCAGCAAGGCCGAGCTATTCGTGGTCGCGGCCGCCCAGAGGTAGGATTGGCCGTGCCGCGCGAACATCGGCGCACCGACAACCACAATCTCGTTCGAGGCGTTCCGCAGCTGCGGACGCACCTTGCCCCACGTGTGCGCCCAGAGTGACGTCACGACATGGGGGCCCAAAGGAAAAAGGAAGAGGGAAGAGGGAAGAAGTTGACCGTCCGCACTTCTTCCTTTTTCCCTCTTCCCTTTTCCTTCCTCCCCCAGCAACACCCATGCTCTTCCCCTGTAGGCATCGGTGAGGTGCCATGTGCCGACGAGCCGCGCGTTCACCGATCGCGTGTAGGAGATCGCCGCGTTCGTCCGCACCGTTTCGAGTCGGTAGCCGCGCACCACGTCGTTGGACGTGACAATTTTCTCACACGGAGACACGGAGGCACGGAGTTCAGACGAATCCTTGTCCACGGATTGGCACGAATCTTCACAGATTTCGATTCGTGCAGATTCGTGTTGATTCGTGGCCTCACATTCTTCACCCTCTCCGTGGCTCACCCCGCATAGCGCCTGCTTCGCAGCTCGCTTCGCTCGGGGGATATGTGCCTCCGTGTGAGTCGTTTCCACCTGTGCCGATTCGTGTTGGTTCGTGGACTCGTTCGTCGGCTTCTGTGCGAAGACCGTCGCGACGACAATCGCCGCCACAAGCACGGCCTTGCTCGTCGGCGGCAGGCTGATGAACTGTTCCGACAATTCACGCAGAAAATGTCTTGCCCGCACGGCAACCGCGACGGCAAGGCATCCGCCCGCGAACACCACGCAAAGCCACACGAAAGCTGACTCTCGCAAGACAGGCGCGACCATCACCGAATCTCCATGACGACGCCCGGACGCCGGCCCTCGACGAGAACGACCTCGCCGACCTCGGCGGCACCCCGCCGCGTGACGCGGACGAGATTCCACGCCGCGTCCATCTTCGGACGCTTCAGAACGAAAGTTTGTTCTGCCCGTTCGACAGTCGGCACGCCCGTTTCTCTCAGGTCATCAACCGCCGCCTCACGGCAGAACCACTTCCCACAATTGAATCCAAACGCCCAATCCGCCTCAGCCAGTCCGAGAACGCTGTCCCCGTTCGCGTCCGTCCCGATCGCCACCTCGACGCAGTTCGTCGGCGAGGCGTCGAGCGCAAGCGTGAACTCGATGCGGCTCATCGTCTCGAAATTGACTGAAAAGGGAATGTTCGTGGTCGCCTCCGAAAGGGCGGAGGCGTCAAATGGCAACGGCGGGACGTCCACGCCAAACGCCGCCAGAGGGAGGATGAGACTCGCCACAACCATTTTCATTGGCTGGAATTATATCATGTTGATGAGGGTTTTCGCAAATGCGGCATTTCTCAAAAGGACGTGCAAATGAATATGTGGCTTCCAGAAGTAAACCCTCTTTTCTGAAGCGTTTACTATCTGTAATTATTACCTCTTCTTGATGGAGGTGG
>CAKTZA010000032.1 GCA_934635045.1 uncultured Kiritimatiellota bacterium
CGGGAAATCCGCACGTCCGGTTTGATGAGGGGGAAGTCGCATCGGCGAAGCCGAGGCGTGGGTCTCTACTCTACAACCTTTCGGCTCTCCTTCTTTTCGGATGCGTCGTGCTGGGCTCCCTGACGGGCCTGGCGGACAATCCGACGGTCGTCTGGTGGACGGGGGCCGCCTCGACTGACCTGTCGGCGGACGCGAACTGGGAGGGTGGAAAGCGTCCGACGCAGGCGTCCGAGGCGATGGGCTTCAAGGCGCAGCCGTCGGCGGATTACACGCTGACGCTGACGGACGACCTCGACTTTCCCGGCACGTGGTGGTTTGCGGAAAATGCTGGTCGGCGAACGTTCGACCTCGGCGGGCACACGCTGACGTTTCGGAAGCCCTACAGCAACCATGACCACAACAACGCCACGAACGTCATCCGCAACGGCACGGTCGCGTTTGAGGACACGAACGGCAATCCGCTGGAGGTGACGTTCTGGAACGCCTATCGGCGCTGCACGATGTCCATCGAACACGGCGGTCGCTTCGTCGGCAACCTGAACTTCCAGGATGGCGGCACGCGTCATTTGACGATCGAGGACGGCGGCTCGATGCGCGGTCGTCTCCACAGCCGCGGCAACGACTGCCGCGTCTTCATCCGCGGCGAGGGGTCGTCGCTTGACGCGAACAAAAGCGAGCTTCTTGTCGGCGGACAGGGCTTTCGGTCGCAGGCGTACGTCACGGACGGCGCGGTCGTCTCCAACGTGAGCTACCTCGGCGTCGGCGGCCTCAGTGCCTACCGCGCGGGCGGCGCCGCGTATCTGTGCGTCTCGAACGCGACGCTTTCGATGTGCCCGAACGGGACCCAGGAGCAGTTCTACATCGGCTGTTGCGGGAACGGATCCGCCAACCACGGCAACCGCATGGACGTGGTCGGCGGCGCCCGGTTCCTTGCGGGCGGCGTGGACGGCGCATATGCCGCGGGCGGCCACATCCTTCTCGCCGTGGGCGACGGCTATTCGCATTCGAATCTCCTGTATGTCGCCGGCGAGGGGACGACGTTCTCCAACTTCTACTCGGGCTTTGACCGACCGCTGACCGCCGGCCAGAACGGCCTCTTCAATCGGATTCACTTCACGAGCAATTCGGTGTCCTTCGTGGACACGATCTCGGCGGGCGGCCAGGCCAAGGGATATGGCGACAGCTGCGTGACGTCGCTCTGGAACCGCGTCACGGTCGACGGCGGGGCGACGCTCGCGGCGACGAACGTGTTTCTGGCGGCGCGCCATTCGGACGACAGGGAGATGCCGCTCTACCTGACGAGCCTCGTGGCCTCAAACGTCTTTGAGGTCCTGGAGGGCGGCACGCTCCAGTGTGACTATCGCATTACGTGCGGCGCGCTCTATCCGAGCTTTGACAATGCCCTCGTCGTGCGCGGACGCGAGGCCGTTGTGACGGTTGGGTCGGGGTCGGGCGCCGCCCTTGTCGTCGGACAGATGGGATCACGAGGAAACCATGTCGAGGTGACGGACGGCGCCTCGCTCAAGGTTTCGGGAGACATCCTGATTGGGCGCGAGGACGCGCGCGCCTCGAACAACTGGGTCAGGCTGGACGGCTGCTCCTTCACGAATGCGACGAGCCGGATTGAGATCGGTTCGTCGGGGAATGCCGGCAACCGCCTGTGGGTCGGCACGGACTCATCGGTCTCCTGCTCCAACGTCCGGCTGTCGGGTCTGGATTCTGAACTTGTCCTCTCAAACGGCACGCTGCACGTCTCGAACGCGCTTCTTCCCAATTACCAGAACGATCCGGAGACGGATGGCGGCTCGCGCTTCTCGTTCTTCGGGCCGAGAGCGAAGCTGATGCTCACGGGCGGCAACAGCGGCGACTTCACGAACCGGTGCACGTTCGCGTTCGCAGTCCCGGAGGGCGGTTACGCGACCGCGCCTGTCGAGTCGTCCAACCAGGCGCTCCACTTGTGCGATGACACGGCCTTCGACTTCGATTTCTCGGCCGTGCGCCGGACGGGCGTGAAGACGACGCTTTTCCGCTATTCCGGCGGAAACGACACCTGGCGCATCCGCATTTCGCAGAAGACGCTGGAAAGGATCCAGGACGCCGCGCGCCGACACGCCTCCCGCGCGCGGGTCACGCTCTCGGACGACCGGCGGACGGTCAGCCTCCGCGTGCCGCGCGAAGCGTTCCTGATGATCCTGAGATAAGGAGATGATGATGGAAGGACTTGCAAGACCTCGGACGCGACAAGCGCGTCCCTCCCGTACCTTCGCAAAACAGCAAAAGTTCGCTGTCCTATTCGGTCTTGCGCTGGCGGTCTCCGTGTCGTTTGGCCGGCAGACGGTCGAGGCTGACTTGCGGCTGCTCGGCAAGGTCTCGGCCGAGGCCTTGGCCGCGCCGGACGGCTCGGTCACGACGTTCCTCAGCTGCGAGACGCCCGAACAGGCGCGGATGGCGGCTTCCAAGTTCCTGACGGACATTTTGCGCTTCGGCGACGACGCGGGGCTCTTCGCCGTCGGGCATCGTGGCTGCCGCGCGGCGGCGGTCTTCTCGCGGAAGGGCGCGCCGGCGCTGCCGGACGGCTTCTCGCCCGCCGTGACGAACGCCTATCCGCTCTGGTTCGACCGCTTCGACAACCGTCCGGTCGTCATGGGGCAGGGCGGCTGGGGCCATCTCCCCACGAACTTCGTCGAGGGCGTCGAATGGAGCGCACGGCAGGGCTTCGGCCTCTTCGGGGCCAATTATGGCGCCCCCGCCTGGGTTGCGCCCGGCGTCTGGAACCACGCGCTCGGCGACGCGATCGCCGCGTACGCGAAGAGGCTTGGCGTCGGCTATCTCGACTATCCGCTCATGGCGCACGCGGAGAATCCCGCCTGGTTCTGGAACGAGATCCCGCTTCCGTACGCGACGGGGAAGGACGGCGCGATCGCGCCGACGAGCTTCGCCTACTTCAAGTACGCCGCGCACGGCAGCGACTGGCCGATGCCGAAGATCGCGGACCTGATCGACTACGACAACCAGGCGTGCGCCCGTCACTACGCGAGGGACGACCATTTCATCGCCCATTTCGGCTCGGTCGAGAAGGGGTCGGGCCAGGCGGCCAGCCTGCCGGGCTTTGTCGGCGACGAGGACATCGTCACGATGCGCGAGATCGTCGGCTGGAAGCCGGGCGTCTCGGTCGACCTGCGTGGCACGTGGACGCTGGACGACGGGGCGAATCCGCCGCGGCCGGTCGATGCGGGAGATCCGGTCCTGCTCGCCTACGCCTCCAAGGAGGACGGCTTCACGCTGACGCGCACGTTCGATCTCGCGGGCGACCTCGGCAAGGCGCGCTACCTGCACCTCTCCTGCGGCAACTGGCACGGAGGGATTTCGGAAGTCGGCGAGGTGACCGTGAACGGTCGCGCCGCGCAGGACCTCACGCGCCGCGTGCCGCTGACGGGCGACCTTGACATCTGCTATGATCTCGCGGGGCTTCTCCGCGTCGGCACGAACGAGATTGCGCTCAAGGGCCTTCGGGCGCCGGTCTCGTACTATGCCTTTCTCGGCGCGGACGGGCGCTTCGCCTATCCGAGCGACGACGAGCGGAAGAATCGCGCGTTCTTTGCGCTTTCCGAGACGGCCGCGAAGAGGGTCATCGCGTATGACGCGCGACGGCTGCGGGCCCACCGGGCCGGCGATCCCGCCGGGCGGCCCCAGTTCATGATGTGCCAGACGGCGATCGGCGACCTGAGCTTTGACATCCTGCACCGCTACGGCGGCTACCAGCACGACACCGGGCAGACGCAGGCCTGCTGGGCGCCCTGGTGTTCGCGCTACTGGAAGACGCGCGGCGACCCCGTCTCCTGCGAGAACGGCGGCGTGCCGCCGGACGTCACGCGTCTGCGCCAGATGTTCACGCAGTACCTGATGCTCGGCAACGACGCGGTGAACCTGCTGTTCGACCCCGACATGTTCCGCGCGAACGGCAAGGGCGCGTGGATCGAGAGCCACCGGGCGTGGCTCGACTGCCTCGGCAAGCACGACCGCGACGAATTCGACATCTGCGTGATGCGCTCGATCCGGAACGCCTCGCGCCTGCGCGACCCGAACCCGTGGCGGCTCGATCCGTCCCGTGGCGTCCTTCAGGCGACAGGGCGCGTGCCGGGGCTGATCGACCCATCCGACCTGGTGGCCGACCGGCCGTGGACGCGCGTGAAGTTCATCATGGACGCCGCGACGACGATCCTGACGCCCGAGGAGGCCGAGGCCGTCGCGCGCTTCGTCCGGGCGGGCGGAACGTTCATCGCCAACGAGCACACGGGGACGCACACGCACCTGAAGCGGAACGTCTGGCCGTTGTTCGCCGCGCTTGGCCTCCCGGCGCAAGCCGTCCTGCGCGGCGGGACGGATCCCGTCAACTGCCGCACGTTCGCCATCGGGAAGGGGCGGCTTGTCTGCCTGTGGAGCGGCGCGTGGTGGCGCACGCGCGACGACGGGCGCAAGTTCAACTTCGAGGACCCCGCGCAGGTCCCCGCGCTCGGCGACCTGCTCGACCGCCTGGGCGTGCCGCGCACGTCGGGCGGCGCCCAGCTCAAGGGGATGCGCGACTGCTTTGCCGAGGTCTGGCGCTCGAAGAACGGCCTCTACGACCTCTGCCTACTCGCGCTGATGGGCGGCACGAACAGCGTCTCGGCCTCGCCGCGCTTCCATGTCTCGAGCCGGGTCGGCCGTCTTGTCGAGCTGTCCGCCGAGGGCCATCCCGAGCGTCCGTTCGCGCAGGACGCGGAAAACCGCCTGACGCTGACGGACGTCCCGCTGGAGCCGTTCGAGTCGCGCGTCTACGCGGCGCTGCGCGAGGACGCCGGGTTTGCGCCGCTCTACTGGCTGAAGTCGCTCGAACGCCGCTGGTATGCGCTTGAACCCGTGCCGGAGGCGCCGAAGCCGGCGGTAGCCACTGCCGCCGAGGGACGCTTCCTGCCGCTGCAGGGGGGCTGGACGCACGTCGAGAGCGGTCGCGCCGTGACGCTCGGATCGTATGTGACGATGGGGCTGGACGACCCGGCCGCGCAGGCGACGTTCGTGAAGCGTTTTGCCGTCCCGCCCGCCTGGAAGGGCCGTCGCGTCATGCTGAAGTTCGCGTCGCAGGGCTACGTGACGGGGCTGAATCCGCGCGCGACGGTGAAGGTCGGCGGCGTGGCCGTTCCGCGCACGGACAACCTGTCCTTTCGCGCGGCGCTTCCCGACGCGGGCGAGGTGACGCTTGAAGTCGCGATTGACGGGCGGCTGCCGGCCGGCGCGCGGCGGTATCTGCCGAGCGGCGTCCACGGCGTCTTCTACGCCGAGGCGCGTCCGCAGCCGACGGAGACGGCGCCGCTGAAGGACTTCGCGCCCGGCCTTGCCGGCTGCGTCCGCACGGCTTTCGCGACGCCTGCGACGGGCGGACGCGTCTTTCTGGCCTCGGAAGCGAAGATGAACTACCTTCTTCTCAACGGCGTGATGCTTCAGGTGCCGCCGACGATGGAGGCGGTTGACGTGACGGGCCTCCTGCGGCGGGACGGACGACCGAACGTCCTGCGCTGGTGGCCGCAATGCGGTCGCGACGAGCCGGACTGGCGGACGAAGCCGCCGAAGACGGTTCCGCGCGCGTGGCTGGAGCTGCCTTAGGCCGCGCATTCGGAGATTTTGATAAAATACGGACATCTGGAAAATGAAAATGAGAACGAAGGTCGGAATTCTTTTCATGGGCGTCGCGGCGCTTGCCGCGCAGGAGGCGTCGGCAGACGCTGTGCAAGGGGCGGCGTGGCGCGTCGTCAGCCGGCTGGAGACGGCCGAGACGGCGGACCTGCGCGGCTTCGGGCGTTGCGCCGTGACGTGCGAGACGATGACGGACGGCGCACGGCGCGTGGACGCATTCCGGTTCGCGACGGCTTCGGCGACGAACGCCGAGACAGTCGCGGGCAAGTTCCTGCACGACGTGCGGAAAGGCGCGGGCGTCGCGGAAAGGGACGGCGTGCTGGAAGCGCCCGGCGCCGCGTTCGCCGTGGCGCGGCGCGGAACGGAGGCCGTCATTCTCGCCGCGCCGGACGCGGCGACGCTGGTGGACTGGCTGGGCGTGCACCCCGACGTGCGCGACGGGCTGGTCACGCAGGCGGCGTGTCCCGAGTGGATGTCGCCGTTCGCCTGGGGCACCTACGGCATGGGCGGGCTCGAGGACTTCCACAACTGGATGAACCGGGCCGGCGCGAAGCGCGGCGAGCAGCTCGATCCGCGCGAGGACTTCGCCTTCCTGAAGGAGATGGGCGGGATGCACTTCGACAACTGGCTTGAGCTCGAGGGCCAGGACGACTCGGACGGAATCGTCGCGGCGAACGGCGTCCGCTGGAAGGCGAAGTACGCCGAGGATCAGGGCATTCCCTACGCCTACCGCCTCTACATGCCGTGCAACGGGTTCGACTGGATAGCCCGCCGGTTCGCCGACCACATGGAACAGCCCGCGCCGTGGATGATGAACGGCTGGCTGCGCTACGACCACGCCCATCAGCCGCACATCAGCTGGTACGACGCGGACATCTGGTGCTACATCGGTCGGCAGACCGCTGACGTGATGCGGAAGTTCAAGACGCCCGCCGTGCGCGGGTGGATGCATCCGGCCGGAGAAATCGTCCATCAGCCCTGGTACGACATGCACGGCGACTATTCGCCCGCCGCGAAGGCCGACTGGACCGCCTTCCTGAAGCGAAACGGCGTCACGCTGTCCGAGGCGAGCGAGATGTATTCGCGCGGGGAGAACGGATTTGTCAGCTGGGACCAGGTCGAGCCGCCGGAATTCGCGACGTTCGCGGGGCTCCCGGGGCTGGTGAAGGATCTTGCGGGCACGTGGTTCTCGTCGTCGAACCGCACGGACTGGACGGCGCTCGCGATGCCCGGCAACCTCGATTACCTTAAGTATTACGACACGGCCGGAAACGACCGTCAGTCGAAGACGCCGCGCCGGATGCGCCGGTTCTTCGGCTGGGATCCGGCCGTCGCCGCCGGCAGGAAGGTCTACCTCTACTTCTTCCCGATGTCGCCGGTCAACGTGCGCCACGAGGTCACGCTCAACGGCGAGAAGGTCGCCGACGTCGGGACGTGGTGCGCGCTGGACGTGACGGACCGTCTGCGCACGGGCGCGAACGAGCTCGAGTTCCTCATGCGCGGGCACTTCTGGAACGGGCGCGTCTTCCTCTCGACGCAGGAACCGGCCGTCTACCCGAACCTCGGCGCGGCGCGGAACAGGATGTACGCGCTCTGGAACGACTGGCGTCGCGACGCGAAGCGGCGCAAGCTCGAGATCGTCTTCGAGGCCATGCGCCAGGCCGATCCCGACGCCCCGATCAAGATGATGGCGCCGATCACGCTCGGCACGCCGATCACGGACGAGCTGATGCGCGACTGGGGCGGGTTCGCCCACTTCACGGGCGAGGGCATCTGGTACTTCCCCTGGTACAAGCGGTACGGTCGGCTCTGGGGCTATCCGGGCACGAGCGAGCTTGCCGGGCCCTATGCCACCGTCGAAGACGCGCGGCGGTCGACGCTCCGCGTCTTCCTCGCGGGACTTGACATGCACGAGCCCGTGTTCCTGACGCAGACGTATTCGCGCAATCCGTCCGTGCGCGCGTGGTGGCTCGCGCATCGCGGCCTGCTGCAGCGGATGGGGACCTATGACATCGACATCGCGGGGCCGCAGGTCCTCATCTACCGCCGTTCGCTCCTGACGATGGACAGCTTCCCCGCGCCGGAGCCGCTTGTCGGCGTGAAGGGGCATGACGTCAACACGCCGTGGGACTGGGACATCGGGCGCGGCGCGCTGCAGTCGCTCGGGCAGTCCATGCTCTACATCGACGACGACGGCGTCGCGGCGGGCAAGATGCGCGGCTTCAGGGTCATGGTCGACAGCGGCAACGAGATCCACGACCCGGCGCGCCTCGCGGAAATCGCCGACTGGGTGAAGGCGGGCGGCACGTTCATCGCCTGGCCGTTCACGGGGCGTTCCCTCGCGACGGCGAACGACGCCTGGCCGATCGCCGCGCTCGCGGGGGCGAAGGCGGCGAAGCTGCGGCCCCTCGGCGGCACGGTGACGTGGAAGGGGCGCGCGTATCCCGACACGGGACGGACGGTCGACTCGAACGGCAACAACCGGAACGACTATTCGGTCGAGCTCGCGCCGACGGACGCCGCGACCGAGATTGCCGCGACGTACGAGAACGGCGCGGCGGCGGTCACCGTGCGCCGGCTCGGCAAGGGCCGGGTCGTCTGGCTCGGCAGCGCGTTCGCGCGCGACAGCCGCGACGTCATGGGCATCTGGTGGCCGGGCGCGGGGGAGACGGCGTTCTGGAAGGAGCTTCTCGCCGACGTCGGCGCGGACGCGGCCGTCTGCACGACGGACGACCCGCTCGTCTGGGCCCAGCCCTACCGCTCCGGTGACGGGCTGGACGCCGTGACCGTCCTCTGCAACTTCAACACGAACGGCATGCAGAAGGCGCGCGTCGCCCTGCGCGTGCCGCGCCGGCCCGCCGCGCTGACGGCGTGGAGCGCGCGCGGCGAGGAAAGCCTCGCGTTCGACTTCGCCGACGGCGTCTGCACGTTCGCGGCGGACCTCGCGGCGCAGGAGGCGATGGTCGTGAACGCCCGCGTCTACGAGCCGGCGGATGCCGTCGGACACTGGTGGAAGGAGTGCCAGTCCGCCTGGCGCGAACTCAAGAAGCCGACGCGCGACTTCTCGAACTACGCGCAGGGCAAGTGGAAGGACCCGACGCAGGACCTCAAGGCAGGCTGGACGTTCGCGGACTCCGGGAAGCCGTGCGTCGCCGACGCGCTCCAGTTCTGGGGCCTCGCCGACGGCGCGTCCGCGACGATCACGAAGACGTTCGACCTCGACGACCCGAAATGGCTGCAGGGAGGGCGCGTGCGCTTCGTCTGCGGCGCGTGGGTGGGGCCGAACTTCCTGTCGTCCGCCAAGATCACGCTGAACGGCGTCGTCCTGCGCGAGAAGACGACGACGGGCGAGCGCGTCGCCGAAGACGTGACCAACCTGCTCAAGCCGACGGGGAACGTCCTCACGTTCGCGTTCGACGCGCCGCCGAAAGGCCGCCGCTTCACGGGCGTGAACGGTGCGGTCTACCTCTTCCACCGCGCGTTTGCCGAAGAGTCCTTCGCGCTCGCGAAGCTGCCGACGCGGCAGTTCGTCCCGAAGGAATGGGAAGGAAGGTGCCGTGTCTTCGTCCACATGGAGCCGAAGCCCGGCGCGCGCGTGACCGTCCCGCTCGGCGTCGAGACGCTGAACGGGCGCTACATGCGCCGGCACCATCACCGCTTCGGGAACATGACCGACGTCGACGTCACGTCGATCCTGCGCTTTGGCGAGGAGAACGTGCTGAAGCCTTGCGGCGATCCGCCGCGCGGCGGCTGGGACTTCTCGAAGATCGACGTCCGGCTGGAGCTGTACCCCATTGACGGCATCCGCTAAAGGCCGCAGGCCATGAGCGCGAACGCGAAAAGAAGATTCACACTGCGCGACAGTCGGCCGCATTTTGGCCCGTCGGCCCGACAGCTCGCCCGCCCCGGCGCTCCGGGAGTCGCACCTGTCGCCACACGCCAGTCAATCGGACGCGGCAAGCCATTCCCCTCGGCAGGGTGCGCTTCCGCAAGCGAGAAGACCGAGGCGACAGGCGATCCCTTCGCGCCTCCCGTGCGACTGTCGGCTCCGACGGGCCACGGGCGGCTTGCGCCGCCGCTTCGCGAGGGTCTGCGTCCGTCAGACGAGACGGAAGCATCCGACAAACGGAGAGGAACGTTGCGTGAGGAGCGGGCGGGACGGCCGAGCGCCGAGCGGAGAGAGACGGGCGGACGCGGCTCGCCGCACGCGCCGCGAAGGACGCGCGGGGCGAGGAGCCGGCTCCGCGGCGACGAAGCCCCGCACGGGGATTCGCGGATGCGGGCGGCGGGAGCGGACGGACGGCGAACGGCAGCGAGGCCGAGGACGGCCCGCAAGGCCGAAGGGCCGACGCGACGAACTCGACCAGCAGTCGCCAACGCGGCGCGCTTCGGGGCCGCAGCGGGGCGGACCGCCTGCCGGACGAGGCGGGTTGGGCAGGACTGCGGCCTGCGGCTGACCTCACGGTCGCCGCACGGCCGCCAGGACGCCCAAGTCGCCCGCCCGGAGGCGGGAGCACCGTTGCCCCGAAGCGCGCCGCACGTCGGCAAGCGACAAAATGAGAGGTGCTGTCGCGCAGTGTGAGGATTCTTCTGAAGCCACTTTTTGTATCGTAAAAGAAACAAGCAGGAACAGATTCGGATGAGGCTGACAAGGACAGTCGTGGCGGTTGCGCTCGCCTTGCTGGGCGGCTCCGCCACGTGCGAGGCTGCGGGGGGCCCGCTGAGGTTTGGCCGCGCCTGGTCGTCGCACATGGTCGTCCAGCGCGGCGAGCCGGTTCCCTTCGCGGGCTTTGGCGAAACGGGGCGCACGGTGCGCGTCGCGTTCGGCGGGACGTTCGAGACGGTCGCCGTGGGGGCGGACGGCGCGTGGCGCGTCCAGTTCCCCGCCGTCGGCGCGCCGGGCGGGCCTTACGAGGTCGTCGCGTCCGACGGCGCGGCGGAAGTCCGCCTGACGGACGTCCTCGTGGGCGACGTCTGGTTCTGCACGGGGCAGTCGAACGCCTGGTGGCCGCTGGCCCGGTCCGGGAATCCCGAACGCGAGCTGGCGGCGGCGGACTGCCCGGACATCCGCCTTCTGGACGTGCCGCTGCTCGGGTCGGAGGCGGAGGTGGACGAGCCGCCCTACGTGCGCGGCTGGACGCGCCTGACGCCGCAGACGGCGCGCGACTTCTCCGCGCTGGCCTTCCATTTCGCGCGAGCCGTGCGCGAGAGGCTGGGCGACGTGCCGATCGGCCTGGTCGGCGCGGCCTGGCCGGGGCCCCCGATCCGCCACTTCCTGCCGAGCGGACAGCGGGATCCCCAGGTGCTCGCGCGTTCGCGCGACGCGCTGCGGGCGGCGGCGGACGGCTTTGCGCGGGCCGATGCGGCCATAGCCGAAGCGCGCGCGCTTTTCGGCGACGCGGCGCGGCTGAAGGCGCTTGCGACGGCGTCCGAGGCGGAAGACGGCGAGCCGGTCTCCCTTCCGGCGGCGGGCGGGCTTGAGCACACGGTCCTGAAGGATTTCGCGGGCATTGCCGCCTTTTCGCGAGAAGTCGAGGTCCCGGGCGCCTGGACGGGGCGCGACCTGGCCCTCGACCTCGGGCAGTCGGCCTTGCCGTGCGTCATCTTCTTCAATGGCGCGCGCGTGGGCGCCTCAAAGGCGTGGGACGCGCCCGTGCCGGGCGAGACCGGCGCGCGCCCGTGGCGTTTCCGCGTGCCGGCGGCGGCCGTGAAGGCGGGGTCGAACGCGGTCACGGCCGTCGTGGGCTGCCGAGACCGGCTCACGTGGTGGGGCGCGTTCAGCGGGACGCTGACGCTCGCGCCGGCGGACGAGCCGCAGGCGGCGTTCTCCCTCGCGGGCGCGGGCTGGCGCTGCCGCAGAAGTCTTGCGGTCCCGAAGCCGCCGCGCACCTACGGCGGCAGCTGGGGCGCGCGCATCCGTCCGTTCTTCCGCCTGCCCGTGAAGGGCGTCCTCTTCTACCAGGGCGAGGCGGACGCGCAGGCGCGGCGGGACTGCGCCGCCTATCTCGCCGACCTCTCGCGGCTCGTCAGCCTCTTGCGCGCGGGCTGGGGGCGTCCCGACCTGCCGTTCTACGGCGTGCAGCTGGCGAACCACGAGCCGCATCGCGCGGACGAGACGTGGAGCGAGATCCGCGAGGCGCAGCGGCTCGCGTCCGTGCAGATTCCCGGCGTCGGCTTCGCGTGCTCGATCGACATCGGCAGCCGGCGCGACATCCACCCGCCGGACAAGCGCGAGCAGGGGCGCCGCCTCGCGCGGCAGGCGCTGGCGAAGACGTATGGCTGCCGGGACGTCGTGGCGGACGGCCCCCAGGCCGTGCGCGTGGAGGCGGAAGGCCGGACGGCGATCGTCGCGTTCGCGCCGCCGCCCGCGCGGCCCTCGCAGCCGGGCGGCGCGCTGCCGGGGTTCGAGGCGCAGGACGCCTCGGGGGCGTGGCACGCGGCGGAGGCGGCGTTCGCGGACGGCGGGCGCGTCCGCGTGACGGCGCCGTTCGGGATTTCCGGCGTGCGCTACCTGTGGCGGAACTTCCCGGAGCCGGGCGCCGCGATCTTCGGCGCGACCGGGCTTCCGGCCGGGCCGTTCCGGGTCGAGGGCCTGGGCAGAGACGAGGACTTGAAGAAAGGATGCACTGGCAAATGAGAAGAATGAGAGCTGTCCGCGTGATGGGCGCGGCCTGTGCGCTGGCCGTCTGCGCGTGGGCGCCGTGCGGCGCGGCAGACGAGGAGGCGCTGGCGGCGCGGGACTTGCGCGGCTATGGCCTGACACGGGCGTCGCGGCACGGGAACGTGACCGTCGTCACGGCGGAGACGCCCGAGAAGGCCCTCCTGTGGGCGGCGCGCTACGACCACGTCTACGCGGCGCACCGCGCCCGCCCCGGCGTCTACCGCCTGCCGGGCGGCGGGTGGACGAAGATTGGCGTCGAGGGGCGCGAGTTCCGCGTCGCGTATTCGGACGGCGAGCCGAAGGGCTCCTTCGCGGGGACGCTTCCCGGCGTGCCGTTCTACCTGAACGCCTGGGACGACCATGCCTTCCGCTTCTACTACCGCGAGCGGATGACGCCGCCGAGCGCGAATCCGGCCGAGCGCTATGGGCTGCCGTGGGAGACGTACGATCCGCTGCCGGAGTTCGGCTTCGCCGAGACGAATGGCGCGGCCGGGCTGGTCTTCTGGATGAACGGCCACTTCTGCGACACGGCGAAGGGGCTGGATGACCGAAACGGCTGGCTGTGGGCGAAGCGGCTGGCCGAGTCGCATGGGCTGCCAATCGTGCTCAACACGAACGGCTCGACGCCGGCGGGCGTATTGGACGACTTCCGAGAGGATCAGGAGACGGGTGCGCCGGACTACCTTGGCGGCTATCACGGCGTCGGGTCGGAGCATTCGGTTGGCGAGCCCTTCCTCAGCTGGGCGAGCGAACGGGGGCGGGAGGACTTGCTCGCGACGCTGGCGAACGGCCTGCGCGAATGCAACTCGTCCAACGTGGTCGACTTCCTCGAGCCATGCGGCGAGCTGAGCCACGGCGCGTTCACGCCGTTCATCGAGTACGGGCCGCTGGCCGACGCCTCCTACCGAAAGTACCTGAAGGGGAAATACGGCACGGCGGCGGCCGTCGCCGCGCGGTGGAAGGACGCGTCGGTGAAGTCCTGGGCGGACGTGCGGCTGCCCGAGATCGCGGAATTCGCGGGGTTCGGCCCGGACGCGATCGACCTGAAGGGCACATGGCGGCGCCGTCCCGTCGGCGCGACAGGCGAGTGGAGCCGGGTCGAGATGCCGGGTCACCAGCTCGCGGCGTTCCTGCCGAAGGAGGCCGCCGTCTACCGCCGGGCGTTCGACCTTCCGGCGCGGGCGAAGGCCGGCGCGCGCACGTGGCTGTACGTGTGGGACCTGTCGAAGACGGCGTTCGCGCGCGTCGGCGTCCGGGTCAACGGCACGTCGTTCGAGAGCTTCGTGCCGCACGGCAGCGTCCACTGGATGGTGCGCGAGGTGACGGACGCGCTGCGGCCGGGGCGCAACGGCGTCGAGCTGACGCTGCCGGACGGAAAGTGCTGCTACAAGGTCTACCTCACGCACGAGGAGCCGAAAGCGTACCCGTACTTCGGCGAAGGGGGGAACGCGCGCTGGATCGACTTCTGCGGCTGGCAGGAGTGGTCGCGCGTGCAGACGGTGCGCCGGGGGCTTGACCGCCTGCGCGCAGTCGAGCCGGACAAGGGCATCGTCTCGATGGCGCCGATGACCTACCTGACGCCGCTGCGCGAGATCGCGGCGGCGTACGGCGCGCGCTTCCACGACACGGGCGGCATGGCGGCGTTCTGGTGGGAGCTGCTGCCGATGCTGATGCGCTCGAAGGGGCTGCCGTTCTCGCTGGAGCCGGGCGGCCCCGCCCACGACCGCGAGGGATTCCGGCGCATGACGAACTTCTACATGGCGGAGGGCGTGAACGCGATCCACTACTTCATCCACGTCGGATGCGTGTCGTGGCACCCCGAAATCGCCGCCGAGTACGTCCGGCGCCTGCCCGCGCTGAAGATGCTGGGGCGGATGACGCCGCCCGAGGCGGAGCTCGCGATGGTCGTCGATTCCGGCGTCAACCACGCGATGGGCTTCCCGTGGCGCACGGACGTCGCGAGCGCGTATCCATCCGGCTACATGACCTGGCGGTTCGCCGCGACGCTTGGCGACAGCTTCCAGCTGGACGCGGTGACGCCGTGCGACTTCGCGGACGGGAATGCGTCCCGCTACAGGTGCCTCGTCGATGCGAACAACACGCTGATGGACGCCGCACAGGTTGCGGGCATCGAACGCTACGTGCGTGGCGGCGGCACGTATGTCGCGATGTTCCAGTCGGGCCGCCACACGCCGCGCGCCCCCGACCGCTGGGCGCTCAAGGGCCTGGCCGGCGTCGAGCCGGACGGGATGTCCGTCTACGCGACGGAGGCGGACGCGAACGGCATCCCGAGCATCGTCTGCAAGGGGCCGTTCGCGCAGGTGCGCTGCGAGAAGGGAACGGGCGCGGACGACGTGCCGGACAGCTTCCGGGCGGACGGCGTCCGCTATCGGGTGACGGATCCGGCGGTCGAGACGGTCTGGCGCTGGGAGGACGGCGCGCCCGCCGTCACGGTCCGCCGCGTCGGCAAGGGCCGCTTCGTGTCGTTCGGCATCCGCCCGCACAGCCTCTACGAAGGGGTCGAGTGGCGGGCGCTGCGTCAGCTGCTGAAGGAACTCGGCGTGCGCGAGAAGCCGATCGCGATGACGGGCGGACGCGGCTTCGCGCGACACTACGTGACGACGGACGGGCTGTACGACGTCTGGTACGCCGACACGGAGAGGGCGCGCGACTACGCGGTCTCCTTCCGCGACGGGAAGGCGCGGGACGTCACGGACGTGCTGACCGGGAAGCCGATGGCGATGAAGGGCCATTTTGAAGACAACGACTTCGTGATGGGCACGTCGCTGCGTGGCGCGAACGAACGCGCGGCCTGGCACTGGGTGAAGAACCAGTTCGGCTGGTGGCAGGGCGGTCCGCGCGCGCGTCGCGCCGACGCCGCGCCGCCGTCCGAGCCGGCGGGCGCGCGCCATCCCGACGTGCTGCCGCTGACGGACGGCTGGCGCACGGCCGACGGCACGGCGGCGGCGGTCGCCCCGCGCGTGGTCGGACTGGACGATGCGCCGGAGGCTTATGCGCTTTCGCGCACGTTCACCGTGCCGGCGGACTGGACGGACGGCGACGTCGAGCTGTGGGCGGTCGGCATGTACCCGTTCCTGTTCGTGCGGGCGGAGCTGTCCGTGCGGCTGGACGGACGCGAGATCCGCCGCCCGCTGCGCGAAGGCGTCTGCGGACTCGCCCTGCCGGTGAAGGCCGGCGAGACGCATGTGCTGGAGCTGTCCGTCCGGGGGGATGCGCATCCGCGCGTGCGCGGCTTCGGCGGCCCGGCCTACCTCTACCGCCGTCCGCGCCCGGCGCGGACGCTTGACCTCGCCGGCGACTGGGACGCGCTGACGGACTTCACGGGATCGGCGACGCGGCCGGTCACGCTGCCGGGCCAGTACGCGGGGGCGCTCGCCTTCCGTCGCCGTGTCGCCGTGCCGGCGGACTGGAAGGGCCTTCGCGTGCGCATCGACTTCACGAGCCGCGGCGACCGCCTCTTGGGCGCGATCGTCAACGGACGCTACGTCCGGCGGCATCACCACCGCTTCGGCGACCGCACCGACCTCGACGTCACGCCGTTCGTCCGCTTCGGCGAAGAGAACGAGATCGTCCTCGTCGGCAACGGCGATCCGAAGCAGACGGGAACGGTCGAGTCCGTCCGCCTGACGGCGCGCCCGGCGCCGGAAAAGCAGGAGAACGCGAAATGAGAACAGGCGTCGGAATCCTTTTGGCAGGCGCCCTGGCGCTGTCCGCGCCGGCGGAGCCGTTTCGCGCGGGTGACCGCGTCTGCTTCTTCGGCGACTCGATTACGCATGGCGGCGTCTGGCATCGCAACGTCATCCTCTACTACGTGACGCGCTTCCCGGATCGCGACGTCGCGTTCATGAACTCCGGTTCGGGCGGCGACAACGCCGCGAACGCGCTGAAGGTGCGGCTGGAGCCGGATGTCGTGGCGCGCAAGCCGACCGATGTCGTCGTCATGTTCGGCATGAACGACTTCGGCTTCCGCGAATACGGCACGAACGCGACGCCCGCGCAGGTCGCCCGGCAGGCGCAAAGGCTGTCCGAATACGCGCGGAACATGGACCTGCTCGTCGCCGGCCTGAGGCGCCGCCTGCCGGGCGTTCGCCTGTGCCTGATGACGCCGACGCCGTTTGACGACGCGGCCCTCTACGGCAAGCCCGTCAACGAGCACCTGGGCGCCAACGGAGGCCTCACGTGCGCGGCCGACATCGTGGCGCGGCTGGCCGGTCGTGCGGGCGCGACGCTCGTCGATCTGAACGCCGCCGTCAAGGACTATTACCGACGCGTGCGCGCGTCCGACGACCGGGCCGTCTTCGCGGCCGACCGGATCCACCCGGACGCGGCGACGCACTTCATGATGGCGCATCGGTTCCTCGAGGCGCAGAACGCGCCGCGCGTCGTCTCGGACATCATGCTGCAGGACGGCCGCGCCGTCGGCGTCCGCAACGCCGCCGTCTCGGACATCTCGTGGTCAGACGGGACGGTCTCGTTCAAGGTCCTGGAGAAGTCCCTCCCGTGGCCGGTCGGACCGGAAGAGGGACGCGGAGGGGAGCTTGTCCGTGCGGCCGCCGCCGACTTCAACGGGGAAACGCTGGCGTTTGCGGGCCTCGCAGACGGAGACTGGACGCTCACGATCGACGGGGACAGGATCTGCACGGCGTCCGCGCGCCAGTGGGCGATCGGCGTCGATCTCGGCGGCAACGCCCAGACGCCGCAGTATCGTCAGGCGCTGGACGTCTGGCGCGAGACGAAGCGCCTGCATGAGCGCATGGGGCAGGTCCAGGCGGACAACGTCCTGTTCATCCGCAGCGCCGCCGCGCAGATGCGGCAGCAGGGAATGGACCCGTCTTCGCCGGAAGACCGGGCGCGCTATCTCACGGAATGGCTTCCGAAGGCCCAGCCGTGGGACGTGGCGAAGATGAGGAACGCGATGCAGGAATGGGACGCGAACGACCGGCTCATCCGGGACGTGGACGCGTTCTGGCCCAGGCTGCGGGCGCTGGCGACGCCGCGTCCGCACCGCTATGCGCTGACGCGCGAGGCGTCCAAAGCCGGGGGCGGGCTGGATCTTGCCTGGGCAGGCGGCGACCTCCGGCTCGTCGACGCCGCGCGCGGCGAGACGCTGTTCCGCATTCCCGAAGGGCGACTCATGACGCCGTCCTTCGCGGCGGATGCGCGGGCGACGGTCGTGCAGGAGCCGGACGGCGTACGCATCGTCTATTCGCATCCGTCGCTCGTCTCGGGCGAAGTCCGGCTGAAGAAAGTCGCGACGGGCCTTTCCCTCGCCGCAGCCTTCGCGCCGAAGGATGACGTCGTCCTCAACCGGCTGAACGTCTTCCCGAAGGGGACGACGACGGCGTGCTACGAAATCAAGAACTTCAAGAACATCCATGCGACGTCCGCCGTCTGGCCGCAGGTCCTCCTGGGCGGCGAGGCCTTCGCCATCAACACCTACTCGAAGGACTGGCAGTTCGCGCCGCACCCGACGGCGATGCTCTTCACGCGCAATCCCGCGCAAGTCCTCGTCGGCGCGACGTGCGCGCCCGTCGGCGGGTACGGCCTGTACGCGGAAGGGGCGAAAAGCGAGATCGACGCCTTTTACCTTGACTACGGTCCGGACGCGTGGGGCTGGCGCATCAAGGCGGGTGAGACGTGGACGAGCCCCGAATTCCGCATCGTCCTCGACCACTCGAACGACCCGTTCCGCGCGTGGGCGAATTTCGGCGACGTGCTGGTCCGGGAGGGGCTCGTCCCGGATCCGGCGAAGCGTCCGTTCGTTCCCTGGCACCACGACAACGTCTACTGCATGTGGCACGACCAGACGCTGCTGTCGGGCTACATCCCGGACGCCGACCTCAAGAAGCAGAGCGAGGCGAACCCCTCCGTCCGCAGCAAGAGCTGGATTGTCCTGACGGACAGGCTCGTGCGCGACGCGGCGGACATCATCGAACGCGAGCGGCTGCCGTTCAGGACGATCCTCATCGACGGCGGATGGATGCTGAACACGATGGACTTCCGCGCGGCGCCCGACCGCTTCCCGGACTTCCGCAGGCTGGTGGACGACCTGCACGCGCGGGGCTTCAAGGTCGTCGTCTGGTGGACGTGGAGCGAGATCCGCGACGCGGGCTGCGAAAAGGCGATCGGCGTGAAGAACACCATGCTTGACGGCAAGCGCAACTGCCACGGCCGGATGATGGCGGACTTCTCGAAGAGAAGCGCGCAGGAGGAGTACCTCAAGCCCCTCATGCGGCGGCTCTTCTCGTCCGAGCCCGGCTGCTACGACCTCGACGGCGTGAAGACGGACTACCAGGCCGACAAGATACACCCCGAACTCCCGGCGGAAGACCCGTCCTGGCGCGGCGAGGAGAACTACTTCCGGCGCCTTTACGCGCTGTTCACGTCCGAGATGAAGCGGTACAAGCCGGACGCCTGCCACATCGGCTGCGCGGGGAACTACTTCCTCGCGGAGTACATCGACATGAACCGCACGTATGACGTCTCGACGGACAACCCCGAAGAGCATGAGAACCGCGCGAAGATGCTGGCGGCGACCGCGCCGGGCGCCCAGCCCGTCTGGGACCTGCCCTCGTGGACGGCGGGCAACTGGCCGGACTACGTGGCGGCCTTGCGCCGCCGCGACGAGCCTGTGCACATCGGCCGGCTCTTCAAGACGCGCGACGAAGACGGCGTGCGCGACGTCGGCCCGGACGATTTCGCCCGCTACCGGCAGCTCGCCCCGGCGCCAGGACGCTGACGGTACATGACGGCGGTTGGGCATTCGGGCGTCGATGGGCGCCTGTGCGCTTGACGTTGTGCAGGGCAAAATGGTATAGTGCAGGAACAAAATGACATAGGCAAAGAGAAAGAGGAATGTCGTGAGAAAAATCGCGTTCATCGCGTCGTCCGTGCCGCTTTTGACGGCTGCAGCGGCGTTTTCGGGTGAGTCTGGCAAGATGCGCTACCTGTATGCGGACGGGGAGAAGATCGTCGCGCCGTATCCGTGCGAAGTTGTCGCGCACCCCTACCTGTCCGACGGGCGGCCGGTCGCGCGGGCACAGGCTGGCGAGCCGTTCGGGCCGCTCGCGCCGGGCAGCTACCTCATCCGCGAGACCGTCGCGCCGGATCGCGTCCGCACGCGCTACCTCGCCGTCGCGGCGCCGGGCTGGACGGTCGTGCAGCTCACGTGCGGCACGACGGGCGACAAGCTCGACTCGGTCGTGCACGCGCGGCGCATCCCGATGAACTACTACGTCGGCGTGGACGAGGCTCAGAAGGACACGACGTTCCTCGGCTGGCAGCGCGACTACGGCGACGAGATCCTCCTGCACCTGCACCCCGATTCGCTCGGCAAGATCGACCCGGCGTTCAAGACGCTGAAGGAGAACTGGGAGGACTTCTCCGTGTCCGAAATCGTCGCGCGCCTGAAGGCTCTCGACAAGTGGATGACGGACTTCGGCTTTGCGCCGCTGCGGGGCTTCGCGAGCTACACGCCCGCCAACACGCTCATCGCCGCGATGCGCGAGGTGGACTGGGACATTCTGCATTCGATCATTCCCGAGCAGAACTGGAGCGACGGGCACTGGGCGATCAACCACTGGGGCATGCCGAACCAGCCGTTCTACATCGCCGCCGACGACTTCCGCAAGCCTGTCGCGCGCGGTGCGGCCGGCGCGGACGTGATCGGCATGGGCATGAACAGCTATCACCTCTACATGCCGCACGTCGTCATGTGGGGCGACAATGTCTGCTCGCCGTCGCACTTCCTGCGGTGGCACCGGACGGTCGAGTCGGGCGACGCGCCGGTCCGCTACGAGAATTTCCTGGACGACTACCTCCGCGTCGCGGAGGGGGTGAAGGACTCGCCCTACTTCCTCTTCACCGGCTACGAGTTCGGCCGCACGTTCGGTACGCGGTCGATGACCGTTCACAACCGCGCGGGGTGCGAGATCGCGATCGACAAGGCGAAGAACGGCGGCAAGGTCGTCTTCGCGACGGCATCCGACGTGGCGGACTGGTTCAGGCGGTTCTGCCCGACGCCGGCCGAGAACGTCTTCACGCAGCGGGACTACCTCGCCGGCACGCGCATCATGGACAAGCCCATCGACTCCGGCCCGTCGATCGGCATGGAGATGAAGGACTACAAGGCGTGCTTCGCCCATCTCTCGGCCCTTCCGTTCTACCATTACGACTACACGATCCCCTGGCATTTCAAGGCGGCGGACACGACGGCGCCTAATGACTTCGCGTCGGACGACCGCGCGCGGGTCTCGGTCGTCCGTGCGGATGCGTCGGCGCGGATCGAGGTCGCAGAGCCGCTGCCGCGCGCCACGCCCGTCTGCCTCTGGGACGCGCGCCTGGCGACGTCGCCGAAGGGCTTCCGCACGTTCACGCCGCCCGTTCTCGACGACAAGCGCGAGCATGCGGTCGTGGAACTGCCGAAAGGCTGGCGGGGACGTCTCGACCTCGCGCTCGTCCCGACGGGCGCGCCCGATCCGGCCGAGTTCGGCGGACTCGTCACGCCGCTCTGGCGAGTGCAGACGATCGGCGCGGGCGCGCGGCGGCACTGCTACGCCTTCCCCGACACGCCGCTCCTGTCGCCGTGCACGATCCGCTTCACCTGTCCGCGCGACTGCCGCATCGATTCGCTCGAAAGGCCGCTCGGCGCGTTCCGAAAGGGCGATGTCGTGGAGCTCTCGTTCACGACGCGGCGGACGTGGTACCGCTTCTGGGGCCTGACGGCAGAGGAGATCCAGCCGGACGCGGCGGGCGTCGCGGCGCTCGAAAAGGCGGCGGCGGAATGGAAGGCGTTCGCGGCGGATGCGCCGGCGAGGCTCGCCGCCGTCCATGCGGCGGACGATGCGTTCTTCCGGTCGGCCGTGCCGAAGGGCGAGAGGCTTTTGCTGGACGTCGACTGCTTCGGCGATGCCGTCTTCGGCGAACGCAGTCGGGCGCGTCCGTTCGACCGCTGCGTCTTTGCGGCGAACGACAAGGTGACGGCGAGGGAGTATGCCGACGGCGGCATCAGCTACGGGAAGGGCAAGAGCTTCTGGGTGCATCCGCGCGGACTTGGCTTCCAGGTCGAGGGGCTCGACACGCTGGGGCTTTCGCCGGACGCCACGCTTCGCGTGCGCCTCTGCACGGTGGCGGAGAAGGACGAGCCGCTGTCCTACAAGGTCATGGTCCGCAGCGGCTGGAAGAAGATCTTCGGGTTTGCGGACATCGGGCAGGAGCCGGTCGTCTGGAACTGTCCGAAGGAGCGGACGGCGGACGGCCTTTTCGCGTTCGACGTGTCCATGAAGGACGTGACGGACGGCGTTCTCGGCATTCAGCTCCGCACGAACCAGAAGCAGATCCTGGACGACTGGTTCGCGGACGGCGGCTTCGTCGCGCGGCTGGAGCGCGTCCTCGTGACGGTTCTCCGCACACCGCATTGACGCGCTTCGCCAGACATGGTAAACTACTCGCCATGTTGAAGAACGCATTGAATCAAGTGGTCGTGTTGACTGGCCTTCTCGTGGGGCTCGCGACAGGGGCCTTGGCCGAAGCGGCGCAAGTCGTGTCCCTGCCGTCGACGCATCTGCGCTTCGTGTCGTATGACCTGCGGGACCAGACGGACAGTCACGATGAACTTGTCTTTCAGGAAGAATGGCTTGCCGGAAACTGCGAACGCGCGAGATCGCTGCGCACAAGCGTCTTGGCTTACGAGGATGTCGTCGCGGGAACCGGCACCGTCTACGTGAGGCTGGCGCCGCTTCCGCACGCGCGCGTCAATCCGGATGCGGAGGACTTCACCGTGGACGCCCGCAATCGGAGGCTGACGGTGCACGGGACGGGCTATCCGTGCGTGGCGCTGCCGTATGCCGGCGGGCGCGTCGGGCGCATCAAGGCTCTGCAGGGTTACCAGCGCACGGTTCGGCCCTATGTGGCGGGGCGCGACGGGCTCTTCCTCTGCAACACGTGGGGCGACCGGAACCGAGACACGCGCATCAACGAGACGTTCCTTCTTGACGAGATTCGGGCGGCGGCCGAACTGGGAGTCGAGGTGATTCAGGTGGATGACGGCTGGCAGTCGGGCAAGTCGATGAACTCGGCCTTTGCGGACGGGGCGGGCGCCTGGAACGGGTACTGGGCCGTCTCGCCGGATTTCTGGACGCCGGATCCGAAGCGGTTTCCGCACGGCTTGTCCTTTGTCACCAGGCGCGCGGCCGAGAGGGGCATCCGCTTTGGCCTCTGGTTCGGGCCGGACTCGTCGAACGAGGCGGCGAACTGGGAGAGGGACGTCGACTGGCTGCTGAAGCTGCACCGGGAGTGTGGCGTCGACTACTACAAGCTGGACTCGATGAAGACCACGAGCTGGCTTTCCCTTGAACGCCAGCAGTGGCTCTTCGACAAGCTCCTGCGCGAATCGGACGGGAAGATCGTGGTCGACATGGACATGACGGCGGAACGGCGTCCGGGCTATTTCGGGATGATGAAGGCCGGTCCGCTGTTCGTCGAAAACCGCTACACGGACTGGAAGACCTATTGGCCGCACCTGACGCTGCGCGCGCTCTGGTCGCTGTGCGAGGTGATCGACCCCATCCGCCTTCGCATGGAAGTCCTGAACCCGCTGCGGTGCGCCGACCTGTACGGAAACGATCCCCTGGCGCCGGCGGCCTATCCGGCCGAGACGCTCTTCGCGATCGTGATGCCGGCCAGTCCGCTCGGCTGGTTTGAGGTGCAGAACCTGAAGCCTGAGACGGTCGCGGCGTGGAAGCCCCTGGTGGCGGCGTGGAAGCGCGAGCGCGACGCGATGGCGGCGTGTACGGTCATTCCCGTCGGCGCGCGCCCGGATGGCGTCTCGTGGACGGGCTTCGTGTTCGTTCCGCGCCAGAAGGGCTCGCCGGGCTATGGCCTGTTCTTCCGCGAACTCTCGGAAGACGCGACGTTCCCGTTTGATTTCAGGAGGTTCTTCCCGGACGAGACGAGCCTGAAAGTCCTTTCGTCCAGGGGGAACGCGAGTCTCCGGCATGTCGGCTGCGAGGCCATGCGCGATTTCGTCTGGCTGAAGTTCGGCATGTGAAGGACAAATATGGTATAATAATCCCCACTTTTCAAGGAGAGTTCAAGATATGTCACAGTTTTTCGATTACACGGGCGTCGTCGAGGACGTCCACGAGATGCAGAAGTTCGATTCGGGGTTCACCAAGCGCGAGGTCATCATCGGCAATGACGTCGATTCGCCGTCGAAGTATCCGAATCCCGTCAAGTTCACGTTCAAGAAGGACAACTGCGCGCTGCTGGACGGCATCAAGAAGGGCCAGCGCGCGAAGATCCGCTTCGTCATCGACGGCCGCCGCTGGGAAGGGCCTCGCGGCGTCCAGTTCTTCGTCGATCTCACGGGGCTCAAGATCGAGGTGCTGAATGCGGACGGCTCGTCGACCGAGCCGGTGCCCGCGCCTGCCGAACCCGATTTCCCCGCTGACGCCGGTGACGTGGACGACATGCCTTTCTAAGGCCTCGGCCTTTCTCGACGCGAAAGGCGTCCCCGACGCGGCGGTCGCGGCCGAACTCCTGATGGCGCGGCTGCTGAAGACGGGGCGCGGCTTCCTCGCGTCCGCTCTCGGTCGTGAAGTCTCCGAGCGTCAGCTGGAGGCCATGCGGCGCGGCATGGCGCGTCTCGTCAAAGGCGAGCCGATCCAGTACGTCCTCGGCGAATGGGACTTCCGCACGCTGACGCTGACGTGCGATCGCCGCGCGCTCATACCTCGTCCCGAGACGGAGGAACTTGTCACGCGCGTCCTGCGCCACCTCACCAACCGTTCCCCGTTCCCAGTTCCCTCGACCCCCTTCATCGTCGATGTCGGGACGGGAACGGGCGCGATCATCCTCTCGCTTGCGAAAGAGTTCACGGGCGAGGCGGTGTTCCTCGGCACGGACGTGAGCGAGGACGCGATTGCGCTGGCGCGCGCGAACGCCGCGCGGTGCGGACTCGCGGAGAAGGTGAAGTTCGCGGTGACGGACGGGCTGGACGACTTCGACGAGCCGCAGAGCGTGGACGTGATCGTGTCCAATCCGCCCTACATCGAAAGTGCGGTCTGCGAAACGCTTGATCCGCGTGTGCGCGACTTCGAGCCGCGCCTTGCGCTGGACGGCGGAGTGGACGGCCTCGCGTTCTACGACCGCTACCTCGGCGATGCGGTGAACCTGCTCAAGCCCGGCGGGGCGGTCTTCTTCGAAATCGGCGAAAGCCAGGGCGACGCGCTGCGTACGCTGATGTCAGACTATGGCTTTGTCGACATCGCCGTCGAGAAGGATCTCGCGGGCCACGACCGCTACGCCCACGCGACGCTGCCATAAGTTCAGGCGGTGGCCTATGACATCTTGAGCAGGTGCTTGCGCAGGGCGATGGCAACGGCTTCCGTCCGGTTGGCGGCGTCCAGTTTCGTGAGCAGGGTCTTGACGATCTGTTCGACGCGGTCGACGCTGATGCTGAGCTGCAGGGCGATGTCTCGGTTGGTCAACCCGCGTTGCAGGGATTGAAGCACTTCGGCTTGGCGCGGCGAGAGCTGCGGGGTCGGCGGATCGAGAATCATCTGCCTCTTGACCTCGGGGGCGATGTACGCTTCGCCGGCGGCGATCTTTCGCAGGGCGGCGATCAGCTTTTCGTTTGGAGCCGTCTTCATGATCACGCCGGCGGCGCCGGATTTCAACGCATGGGCAATGTCGTCCGAAGAGCCGTAGGTCGTCAGGATGAGGACGCGGGTCTGCGGAAGCTTTTGACGGATGGCCGCCGTGGCTTCAGCACCGTCCTTCTGGGGCATCATGAGATCCATGATCACGATGTCCGGCGCGTAGCGCAGGGCTTCGCGTATGGCTTCGGCGCCGTTCTTCGCCTCGCCTACGACGCGCAGGCCCGGTTCTGTGTTCAGCAGGGCGGCGAGCCCGGTCCGGACGATCGCGTGGTCATCGGCAATCAGGATTCGGATTTCACGGTTCATGTCTGATCCCTTTCTTTGGGGCGTTTGCGTCGAAGATGTCGATTGAGACCGTGACTGTCGTTCCTTTCCCGTGCGCGCTTTCGATTCGGACGCTCCCGTTCAGGTTCTCGACGCGCTCGCGGACGCCTTGAAGGCCGAAGTGACCCTGTGCCATTCCGGGGCAGGATGACGGGTCGAATCCACAGCCGTTGTCGGTGACGGAAATGACCAGACGTCCGTCTTTGATCGCGCCGACAACCGAAAGGGCCGTCGCCCCGCCGTGCCGGACGGCGTTGGAGGCGAGTTCGCGGACGATGCGGAGGATCGTGTGCGTCATGTTGTCCGTAAAGTGGGCGCGCGGCACGTCGAAGCGCACGGACAAGGCGGCTTCGCCGACATGGGGTGCGAGCGTCTTGCGGATGGCGAGGTTGATGTCCTCCTCTTCAAGCGCGGCGTTGTGCAGATCCCACAGGCAGTCGCGGAGTTCGTCGCGGCAAGATTGGAGGGCCTGTGCGGCGATGGTCAGGTGCGCGTGCATTTTTCCGAGGTCAGTCTCCCGAAGTCGATCCGCCGCGTCAATTTCCAGAGCGACGCCCGTCAGGTTCTGTACGATGGAGTCGTGCAGCTCGACGGCGAGGCGTGTGCGCTCGTAGACCTTGAGTTCGGAGGTGATCCGAGCGGCCGTCTCGTGGGCGAGCTTCCTGCCACGTCGCTCGGACGCGCGCTTGAGGGAGACGTTCCAGAGGACGATGGCAACGAGGGCGAGGCAAAACGCGCCGACGGAGGTCTGAAGCCGTCGGGGCGTCAGCCACGGCGGACGGTTCAGCAGGCGGATGTCGTGCGCCGTCCGGACGACGAGCATGAACCCTCGGATGCGTGGCGAAGGCTCGTTCGGTCGCCAGTTCTCGATGTCCATCACGCAGGTGCCCGCGACCTCGACCTCGTCGCCGATCGTGAGTCTCTTCAGCGCCTTGGGCGTCGCGCTGGCGTCGACGGACACGAGGTCCCGCCCATCCTGGATGAACATCCGTCCGTCGATCTCCGGCAGGCTGGGCAGGCTGCGCACGAGACCGCGCAGTCGGACGGCGCGTCCGTGCAGGTCGTAGCGCATGCGACGCTCGCCGCGTGCGTCGGTCGTCATCTCTCGCAGGGTGAGGCGGACGGCTGGTGGCTCTGGGATGTCGAGCGGACGGCAGGGGCGCCAGACCGCACGCATCAGGTTGATGTGGTATGTGTCCGTCTCCGGGAAGCCGAGGGCCTCGATGCAGTCGCCGTAGCGGGGCAGGGGCGTTTCGGAGACGTTGACTTTCATGATGCCGTTCTGCCGAGTCGCAAGCAGGAAGGCGTCCGGTCTCCAGACGGCGACGACCCGTCCGCTGACTTTCTGCCGCTCGAATTGGGCGAAGTCGGATGGCGTGAACGCCCTGACGTCTGGGCAGGGCGCGGCGGCGGCAAAGGGGTCGGCGGGCGGATCGGAGAGGATGCGGATTGGGTCCTTGTCCCGCAGATGGAACGTGCCGCCCAGTTGGACTCTGCCCTCATTGCCCAGCTGCGGAAAGCGGATGCCGCAGGCGGACAGGCGCGCGCCGATGTGCAGGGACGGGAGAACCTCCGGCGCGCGCTTGACGTCCCAAGCGATCTGAATCATGTCGCGGCCGTCTTGAAGCGTGGCGTAGTGGAATCGTGGGTCGATCTCGTCCTTGAAGTGATCGCGCAAAAGCCCTTCGGTCTCGACAGGACGGAAGTCATGCTTCCCCTCCACGAGTTCGCGGAGCGGGACTCGCGGGACGGCGAGGGCGTCGGCGCTCCGCGCGAGGCGAACGACTGATGTGACAACGGGCGTGTCGTGCGACCGGTGCGCGTCGAAGAAACGCCCGGCCAGCCGTAGCGAGTCGCCCGGACGGATGTCGGCGATGGACGGGCCGTTCGTCTCGCAGATGGCGAAGGCGTGGCCGGTCGAATCCTGCAGGACGAGTCGTTGCGCGAAGTCCTCTCCCGTATGGATGTCCGAAACGCGGGCTGTGAGGTTAAACGACTCGGGGAGGGCGGAAAGCCTTTTCAGGGCCGAGGCCAGCTGGCCGCAGTTTACGGCCACCCGATCCGCAGAGAGGGCGACGAGGGAGAGGCAAAGCCCCAGACAGGCCGTGAGTAGGTTGCGACACATGTACTTATTATACTAAAATGCCGTGCGGAATGGGCTCTCCCGTTTTCGGGAGATGGCGCGTTCACACGAAAAATCGTATACTGTCCATCACGTATGGAGAAGATTGCCAGAACAACGAGGCGAGCGGTTGTTTTCTCGTTGGCCAGTGTGGGCGCGACGCTGGCTGCCGGTGCCGCCACGCCGTCGCCGAGGCCGGAAAGCCGGGCACTCGTCGAGGCGTTCGGGTGTCCGCAGGCGCATCAGGCCCCCGAGGTCGGCCTTGACCTGTCGACGGGGACGCGCCGGACGCCGTGGCTTGGGCATCGCATCTCGCGCGGCTTCTTCTCGCCGATCGGCCGTCCGCCACATGATCGCGACGAGCTGGCGGACGACGTCGACTATTATCCGGTCTCCTATCTCGAACGCCTGCGCCGTGAGGGCGTGAACGGCATCTGGGTGTCCGTCAGCTTTCGCGATCTCGCGACGACCTCCTTCGGGCCGCCGCGCCGCCGCGATGCGCCGCAGCGGCTGGCGAAGCTGCGCCGAACGGTCGAGAAATGCGGACGCTCGGGCATCCGGGTGTGGATTCTCGGCAACGAGCCGGCGGCGGAGAATCCGGCGGACGCGCTTTTTGTCGCATACCCCGATTGCATGGGTGCGCGCTTCGACTGGACGGATCGCGTCTGCTGGTGCCCCACGTCGCCGACGACGCGCGCATATTTGGAGGAGTCTGCCTACAGCATCTTCTCGCAGGTGCCGGGACTGGCAGGCCTCATCAACATTTCTCATGGTGAGGGCCTGACAACGTGTCTGAGCGCAATCCCCTCCAGCGATGTCTCGTGGACGCCCGTCGCCTGTCCGCGCTGCGCGTCGCGCGAGCCCTGGGAACTTCATGCGGATGCGGTGTCCGCCCTGCTCCGGGGCATTCGACGCGCCGACCCGGCGGCGGAGGTCATCAGCTGGTTCTACGAGCCCGAGCCGTCGCCGACCCGCCGCGAATGGGTGTACGAGGTGCCGCGCCATGTCCCCGAAGGCGTCACCTTCATGTACAACTTCGAGTCCGGCGCGGTGAAGCGTCAGCTCGGCAGGTGGCGCGTCGGCGGCGACTACTGGCTCTCCTTCCCCGGCCCGGCGGCTCCGTTTTCGCGTCTGGCGCAGGTCGCGCGTCTTTCGGGGACGACGCTGGGCGCGAAGATCCAGATGGCCAGTTCCCATGAGGTGGCGACCGTGCCGTTCGTGCCGGCGCCCGGTCTCCTCTACCGCAAGTTCAGGGGGATGCGCGAATCCGGCGTCCGCCACGTCCTGCTGTCCTGGTTCTTCGGCAATGCGCCGGGCGTCATGAACCGCGCGGCCGGCGAGCTGGCCTACAGCGACTTCTCGGAGAGCGAGGAGGCGTTCCTGCTGCGCCTCGCGAAAGGCGAATGGGGCGAGGACGCGGCCGCCGTCGCCGATCTCTGGAAACGGTTCTCCGATGCCTACGAGAACTATCCGCTTGCGAACAACGTGCAGTATTACGGGCCGTTTGCCGCTGGAGTCGTCTGGCCGCTCGTCGCCGACCTCGGTCTGAAGGGCTTGCCGATGAGCTGGGTGCCGATGTCGGGAGACCATCCGTACGGTGGCGACGCCATTGGAGAGTCGATTCCCGGCTTCTCGCTGGACGAGGTGCTTGTCCTGGCTGATCGTCTCGCGCAAGGGACGGATGGACGCGACGCGACGGGGGCGGATGTCCTTTCGGCCCTGCGCGCAAAATACGCGAACGACCGTGAACGCGCGCAGGATCTCGGCGTCATGCGGATGCTGCATCTCCTGTTTGCGCAGGGCGCGGACATCTTTCGGTTCTATCGTCTGCGGAGCGAGGCGATTTACCGAAGCCGCGTGACGGGCGAGTCGGCGCGGGCGCTCGGGGCAATCGCCGAGATGAGGGCCGTCGTTGCGCGGGCGGTGTCCTATACGGACGAGGCGAAGGCGCTTTGCCTCGCCGATGCGCGACTGGGCTTCCATTCCGAAGCCGAGACGCACCTCTTCTCGCCGTCGCTCCTGGACGAGCGGCTGCGGGGGCTGGCGAAGACGGCGGCGCGGCTGGACGAGATCGCGGCGGCGGTGGCGGCGGGCGCGGGCTATCCGGAAAGCGACTTCGAGCGTTCGGCGGCGAAGGCCCGGCCGGGCGTGTGGGCGGACGGCAAAGGGCTGCGGTGGAAGGCCGAACGGACGTGCGACGGAGGCCTGGACCTGTCCGTCGAATACGGGGCTTTGCCGGACGGCCTGATCGTCACCCTGTTCGACGCGGCGGGGACGCAGTTCCCGATTCGCGTCCTCGTGAGGAAGGGCGGCGAGATCGTGGCGTTCCCGCAGGAGGCGTGTTCGGGCTCATGCCGGATGGAGGGGACGACGCATACGCTCGCGCTTCGGTTTCCAGCTGGGGCTTGGGGTGGCGACGACCGCTTGTTCCCGACGTGGCTCTGCTTCGTCAGCGACGTCTATCCGCAACGGGCGCAGGCAGACGTCCTCTGGCCCAACGCGGGTCGGCGGCTGCGCAATCGCCTCAATCTCAACTGGGTGCAGGGCGACGTCTGCGGACGCCTCCTGCGCAAATGAAAGAGCGAACTGAAAAACGTAAACAAGGAAAGGAAAGTGCTCCATGAAAATGATTCGAGTTTCGGTCATGGCCATTGGCATTGGCATGTGCGGAATTTCATTGTCCGAAGACATCCCATTCTGGGGGCAGGAGACGCCGCCGACCAATCGCGTGGCGATGGCATGCGCAACTGAGGCGATTCCCGGCGGAACGGACTTCCGCATCAAGACGGTTGCGGCGTCCGCAGCAACGGTACTCAGCACATCGGCGCGTGGTGCGATCCTCGTCTTGCGCTAAAAGTGGGAGGTCATGATGAGAACAACGCTTTTGCTTCTTGGTGCGGCACTGGTCTCTGGTGCGCTTTGGGCGACGCCGACCGTTGAAGACGTGCAGTTGGATGTGTCCGATCACAAGCGGGTCAAGATCGCGTTTCGTCTGACGGAACCGGCGGTCGTGACGATAGATATCCAGACGAACGAAGTAACGTCGGGTGTATGGCGTTCGATTGGCGCGGCCAATTTCACCAATCTCGTCCCAAATGTGGCGGGACGCCGCCTTGCGAAGGGCGCATACGAAATCGTCTGGAAGGCGCGCAGCAACTGGCCGGATCAGCATGCGAAGGCCTTGCGCGCCGAAGTGACGGCCTGGGCGCTTGACAACCCGCCGGACCTGATGGCTGTCGATCTCACGGCTTCGTCGAATGTCGTCTTCTACGCCTCCGAAAGCGCGATGCCTTTCGCGGTGACGAGCGATGTCTACAAGACGGACTGGCTGTTGCTCCGACGCGTGCGCGCCGCCGGCATCCCCTGGCGCATGGGCTCGTCCGCGCTCCTGCCTTATCGGGAGGACAACGAAGTCCCGCGCATTGTGACGCTGACGGAAGACTTCTATCTTGGGGTCCATGAATGCACGCAGGGACAGCGAGACAATGCCATGAACGTCTCTGCGTCCGGTCAGGGGGGCAGGATGATGCCGTATGTGCTGGGCTCCTACCACGATCTGCGCGGCACCGACTTCTCCTGGCCGCAGGATGGGCATCAGGTTTCCCGCGCGTCCCTCCTGGGGCGGATGCGCGAGAAGACGGGCGTTTCGTTTGACTTGCCGACTTCGGCGCAGTGGGAGTTTGCCGCACGCGGCGGCGAAGTCGCGTGTTTTGTGGACGGGAGCGAGGAGAACTTTCAGAATGTCACCAATCGAGGCGCCGCCGTGCCGGCGCTGGGCGACTATGCCAATGCGCTCATGACGCCATCCCTCCCGCAACCGGACTTGAAGGAGGTCGGTTCGCTTAAGCCGTCCGGTTTTGGCTTCTATGACCTGTTCGGCAATGTCTGGGAATGGTGCCTTGATTGGTGCCCCACAAAGGCGGACGTGTCGACAGGGCCG
Source organism: uncultured Kiritimatiellota bacterium (assembly GCA_934635045.1). Classification (GTDB taxonomy): domain Bacteria; phylum Verrucomicrobiota; class Kiritimatiellia; order RFP12; family UBA1067; genus UBA1067. Next base: position 31,398 of record CAKTZA010000032.1, read on the forward strand.
GAAATCGACCCGGTCGGGCCTCTCGCCAACGATGAAAATTTCCGCGTCTGTCGTGGCGGATCGATTTACAGCGCCTATGGAGGGTTGTCGCTTGCTCATCAGGAAGGTTTTGTGGCGACGCGGCAGGCTACGGATACGGGGTTCCGTGTCGCCTGCCCTGCCGTCGTCAAGTAAGAATCGGAGGTAATGGACATGAAGGCTTGTGGTTGTCTTTTCTGTTTGGCTTTCCCGTTGATGTCGCTTGCGGAGACGTCGGTTACGGTTGACTCGATCATGCGCGCCGGCCGCAAGACGAAAGTGACGTATACGTTGGCAGACGGCCCGGCGATCGTCACTTTTGACATTGAGACAAATGCGACGGCGGGCACGTGGACGTCGGTTGGCGGCGATAAGGTGAAGCTCGTTGCCGGCGATGTCAATCAGCGAGTCGACAAGAGCTCAGGATCGTTTGACTGGATTTCAGACGAGTCCTGGCTGATCGGTGCGCTGGCTGAAGGACAGGCCCGTGCCGTCGTCCGCGCGTGGGCGCTGGACGATCCGCCGACGTATTTGGCGCTCAACCTGTCGGCGCCGAGCAATTGCCTGTTCTTCGCGAGCGTCGAGTCCTTCCCCGTGCCTGTCACCGACTCGTCCTGGAAGAAGGACTGGCTCGTGATGCGGCGCATTCCCGCCGCGGGCGTGAAGTGGCGCATGGGCACGCCGACGACAGAGGCGAATCGGCAGGGCGATGCCGCGACAAACAACGAAACAGGCCATTATGTGACGTTGCGTGACGACTACTACATTTCCATCTTCCAATTGTCGGCACGCCAGTTCTCGAGGCTGATCCGCGTGCCGGAATACGTGAACCACGATGGCCTTGGCCCCGTGCTCAAGACGCAGGGCATCGGGCCGAAGACGCAGTTGGGGTATACGGCGTCGCGCGGCGAGGGCGACGCGTATGTCTGGCCGGAGAAGGGACATGCCGTTGACCCGACGAAAATACTTGGCCGTCTGCGGGCTCATGGAGGCTTGGCGTTTGACCTGCCGACGGAGGCTCAATGGGAATATGCCTGCAGGGCTGGACGCGGGACGCGCTACTTCTGGAGCGACGCCCCGGCGGAACTGGCGAATCCGGATGATGCGCTCTTTGCCTATGCGTCCGCCAATGGCGAAATCGCAGAGGTCGGAGGAAGAAAGCCCAATCCGTGGGGGCTTTATGACATGATCGGCAATGCGCGCGAAGTGTGCCTCGATTGGGTTGGCCCGTTTAGTTCCGCAGATGCGGTAGACCCTGTTGGCCCGCAAACGGGCGAGGAGACTGTGCACCGCGTGGCGCGCGGGGTCAACGGCTCGACTGAAGCGGAGCTGCGGATCGGCTACCGCCCGAATGACGAGACGCCGACGCGAAATGCGCTGGACACGGCTTTGCGCGTGGTTTGCCCGGCGCGCATGTGGTAGTGGAGGACGCGATGAAGGCGAGATTTCCGTTTGAAAGTGCGGCGGCAGCGGCGTCGATAGCGCTGGTCTTGGGGTGTACGCCGGAGACCGTGACGCTTGAGCGAGGCAAGACGGAGGTCGTGATCGCGCAGGACGCGCCGAAGTCCGTCGTCTTCGCCGCAGAAGAGATGACGAATTTCCTGTCGCGCGTCTTTCGGTCAGACGTTCCGCTCGTCAGGTCGTTTACCGAAGGACATGCGTCCATTGTCCTTGGGGACAACGACTGGTCTCGTGCGGTGGGGCTTGATCCGCAGAGGCTGCCGCGCGATGGCTTCCAGGTCAAGGTCGGTGACGGGAAGGTCTTCATCGCAGGCGTAGACGATCCCCAGCTGGACTTGCGGGAGATTGTCCGACGGGGGTTCCTCAGCGGGAAGCCGGGAAACATCCGTGACGGCAAAAGGGCGACGCTGTTCGGCGTCTATGAGTTTCTGCAGAGGGCCGTTGGCTGTCGGTTCTATTTCCCGGGGGAACTGGGCGAAGTCGTGCCGAGGCGGAGCCGAATCGAGGTGCCCGTCGGCCTTTACGAACGGGCGCCTTTCTTGACCGTGCGCGACTTTTATCTTGAGGGAGACGGCATTTGGCCGGGGACGGAAACGCTCCTTGAGCGCAATCAGGTCAAGTGCCTGGACTGGCTGAGGTTGCGTCTTCAGACGGAGACGATTCCCTGCTGTCATGGGCTTAACAGCTTTCAGCTGGCAGATCGCTTTGGCGCGACCCGTCCGGAATGGTTCCATCTTGCGCGGAATCCTCAAACAGGGAAGCTTGAGCGCGTCAGCGGTGCCGGCAACAAAGCCTATGGAGCCAAGGGGCATCTCTGCTACTCGAATGACGAGATGTGGGATCAGGTGTTCAGGGATGCGAAGGCCTATTTTGCGGGAGCCAATGCCGCGTCCGTCGGCATCCGGCCCGTCTGGTGTTCGGATGCTCGCGGCTGGGGGCCGAGTCCGCAGGGACGTTTTGTGGACGTGATGGCGCAGGACGGCATGGAGGAGTGCCTGTGCGACAGGTGTCAGGCGGCCTATGACAAGTCATTAGGCCTTGCGGGCTATGCCTCAGAGCTCATCTGGTCGAAGACGGCGGCGTTTGCGCATCGCCTGGAAAGGGAAAAAATCCCGGCAATCGTCACGCAGATGGCCTATTCCCCGTATTCGACAGTCCCGAAATGCGACATTCCGTCAAATGTCTGGGTGATGGTCAAGGCGACGGGGCCGTGGACAGTCGGCAATCCAGAGCTGTACGCGGAGGAGAAGGCGTTCGTCAAGGCGTGGTATGAGAAACTTGGCCACAAGGTCTGGATGTGGACGTATCCGGCCAAGCACCCGGACTTCGAGCTGGGCATCAAGGGCGTGCCGGATTATGCGCCACGTGCCATGTTTAGGGCCTACAAGGATTATTCTGAATGGAGCGTCGGGGCCTTTGCCGAATCCGAATGCGAGAACGCGCTGCTGCATTACATGAACTATTACGTCTATTCGCAGTTGGCGTGGAATCCGGATCTTGACATCGACCGGCTTCTTGACGAGCATTACCGTCTCATGTACGGAGCGGGCGCGACGAAAATGAAGGAGGCCTTCGAACTCTTTGAGCACAAGTGGATATTTCAGATTGCAGGAAAGGTTGTCGATACGCCGTTGGGGCCGATGCCGGAAGCCCCGAGCGAACCGGAGCTCTGGACGAAGATCTGGAACGAGGCTGAGTTGTGTCGCGTCCGGCAGATGTTCGACGAGGCCGCCGACTGCGTGTCGGCCGAATCGATTGAAGGGCGGCGCATCGCGTTCATGCGGGCGAATTTCTTGGATCCGCTTATCGCCGAAGGCTTGGCCAAGGCGCAGTCGATGGACGTGAAGCGTGCCTTGGCGCGGCGCCAGGCGATGCCGCCGCGAAGCCTTGTCGCGAACGGGTCGTTTGATCCGGCCTTGCCAGGCTGGGAAAGCCCGACGGAACTGTGCGGCTATGACACGGACACGTTCGTCTCGCCACCGGCCTCTTACCGCATCGAGAACAGGGACGGCAAGGGCTGGAGCGTCTGCTCCCAGGTCCTGTCGGGCAGGCTCAAGGACAATACGCGCTACCGGGTTTCGTTTTTCGTGAGGCTGGACAACGTCCGTCGGCTTCAGAACACGGGGCATTCCTGCTGGGCGATCGTCTACTATGACAAGTGGCATGTCCTTCCGTGTGGAGGCCAGACGGGAAGCCTGCTCCTTGGCACGGCGGACTGGTTTTACTATGAGGGAACCTTCAGGACGGGAGAACGGGCGGAAGACGCAAAACAGGAGCCTTATCTCGCGTGGGGATTTAACGGTGATGTCATCGGCACGGCCTGGGTCGATGATCTTGTCCTTGAAGAGGTTGTGGAATGATGATGGTCCTCACGGCTGTGCTGTCACTTGCGACGGCGGCTGCGCCGATGCGCCCGCGCGTGACGTTGCCGAAGACGATTTATGCCGTCGTCGGCGAATCGTGCGACATCTATTGGCGAAATGTCACGGATGCCGTGCGACCTGAGGCGTATGGTTATCTGGTCGAGACGAAGGCCCAGGGCCGGAACGAGACGCGGAGATGGACGTGGTGCCCGACGGCGGACGATGCGGGCAGGGCTTTCGATTTCGTGGTGAAACTCGTCTCCGATGCTGGGGCCGTGTCGGCGGCGACCTCTCGGATTGTAGTGGCGCAGGCGCCACGGGACAGACGGCAGCCGTTCACGCTCGCGTTGCTTGCGGATTCGCTGACCAATGCCCGTTATCAGGACGCCGCGCTGGAGCGTATGCGCCATGCGGGGTTCGAGAACTTCCGCTTTGTCGGGTCTCGTACGGGGCACAGCGCGTCTCCTGTCGGGACGTTCGAGGCGGGCAAGGCTCCGCATGACGGCTATGGCGGCTATACGTGGAAGTCGTTTGGCGAGCGATATGCCCTTTCGACGGACGAGCTTGACGACGTGCAGGCCGAAGCCGAACGTCGGCAGTTGGCCGATCAAGGCGTTGAGGTCTGCGAATTGTCGGATTGGCGCAAGCACCTTCTGAAAAGCCCGCTGGTCAGTTACGTGAACGGACGGAAGTCGGTGGACGTTCAGCGCTGGTTCGATCGCATCAATGGCGGTTGGCCGCCGGATGTCATCCTGGTCGCCCTGGGCGCGAACGATGTCTTTTACCGAAATGAGGATGGGCGTGACTTTGCCGATGAGGAGGTCATGCCCGCAGTCGAACGGGAGATGACGCGGCTGCTGGACACTCTTCGTCAGGTTGCGCCTGAAGCCATCTTGGCTGTAGCCACACCCCCGTCAGGTGGTGGCCAGGATGCGTTTGCGGCCAATTACGGGTCGTTTCGCAACGACTTCACCTTTCGGTCTTCGGCATTGCTTTACGGCGAGGTTGCCGAACAGGTGATTGCCCGGCACTGTGATCCGCGCATGACGCTCGTGCCGTTGCACTTGGGGGTCGATCCGGATTCCGGCTATCCGCTGGATAACGCGCTCCATCCGACGCTTGAAGGCGGCAGGCAGATGGCGGCGCAGCTCTTCGCCTGGCTGAACTATGAGCTGGGACGAGATCGGCGTCCGTATGAATTCGTGGATGCAGGACGAGAGCGGGATGAGGTCACGCCCTGGATTGACTTCGAGGCTGAGAGCGGATGGCATGTCACGACATCGTCAGGTGGCGTGGCGGTCGCCTCGTGTACGACCGAGAGGCAGCTTTTTGGTGCACGAACGCTTCGTGTCGCTTGGCGCATGTCTTCCGACGTGAGGATTCGCCCGGCAAAGCCGCTTGAGATACCTGCGGCACATGATTGGTTCGGCGTGTGGATTTGGAACGAGCGCTGGGGCTTTGACGCGGTCGGGACGCCGCTGTCGGATTACGGGATCGTGTTTGCCGACATGGCCGGACGCGAAGTGCGAATGCCGTTGCAGACGCATGGGTATGACAAGGCTCTCTATTGGCGGGACTGGAATTGGATCGCAAAGCGGTTCTCGCCAGCGGAACGTGCACGCATCGAATCGGATTCGTTAATGTTCGACGGCTTTTACGTCTCGGGCGTGACGAATGCGACGACGCGCACGCTTTACCTGGATAACGTATCCTTTTTCAGCCGTGACGAATCGCGTCCTGTCGCGACCTCCCCGGTTCCGCCCGTCGATGTCCCGATGCGCCCGGAAGGTGCTTGTCCGATCTCGACGTCTTCTGGCGGCAACGCTTCAGAACGGCGAGAGGGTTCGACGACGGTCTTTTCCTATGAGGAACCTGATGGCCGTCTTGAATACCGGTGGACGGGCACATTGGATTCTCTCACGGCGAGCTGGAATGGAGGTGCCGCGTTTCGTCCGGCCGCAGGTGGCGGCACGAAGAGATTTCCGGAAAAGGCCAGATATGCCGTTTCGTTTTCGGGAAAGACGCTCGTTGTCGATGTGACGGCTCCGGCGGGTGAGGAATGTGTTTCGCTTGGCCGCGTGGCAGAAGCCAAGACGCTCGCTCGCGTGCCGGTAGGGGCGTTGGGCGACGGTTATGAATGGGAAGGGTCGCGTTCTTTGGTGACGGTGCTTGACGACGGAAAGGCGAAGCTCTTTTCGCTCGTCTTCAATGACTGGTATCGGTCCGAGGCGTCGCGAATGGGTTTTTCCATCGATGCGATGGACGTAACCAATCGTGCGGCGCAGTATCTGCCCAAGACGGACGGACTGCGCAATCCTGTGCGCGAGCGGATCTATGTAACGGTTTCTCGGAATTTCCTTGAGACGCTGCCTGTGATCGCAAACCCGGTTTCTCCGTACAAGTCGGTCACGGGGCGCAAGGCCTGGTGCGCTTATGGTTCAAGCGGGGATCGTGAGTTCGACAAGCGGTTCTGGCGACGACTCCATCGACTCGGCATCCGTGAAGTTGCCATTGGAGACCATGAGTGCTGCATGCGCGACCAGGGCGACAGCTTCACGTTCCGGGAGAAGGCGGCTCCGTTGAAGGGTGGCGATCGGGCGTGGAAGGATTATGCGGACTACCTCATTCGCACGTTGGGCTATCTCTATGGGCCCTACAACAATTATACGGATTTCGCTCCGGTGAATGCCAACTGGAAGTTTGATCGCGTCTGCCGTGTGACAAGTGAACCTTATTTTGCGTATGGCGAGAAAAAGCCGGGGGACGGCGGCTTCCAGACGGCTTGGACGCGGTGCTATGCGCCAAAGCCGCACTGGGCTGTTGAAGCCTGTGCGCAGTATGCGCCTCGTCTGAAGGAGAAGTTTGGCTTCAACATGGCGTATTGCGATGTCCACACGGCGGTCTTCCCGTGGGAATACGTCGATTACGACTGGCGCTTCGAGGGCGCAGGGAAGTTCGGGACGGTTTATCGTGCCTATTTGGCGATTATGCGGCAGCAGAAGCAGGCTTGGCAGGGGCCAGCCTACTCCGAAGGTGGGTGCCAGTTCCTTTACGCGGGGCTGGTGGATGGCAATTATGGACAGGTAAGGCTCGACCTTGATAAAGATCCGTGGATAGTCGACTTTGATCTGCGGCGCATTCACCCGCTTGAATGTGATTTTGGCGTTGGCAATCTGGAGATGATGTCGCCGAGAGTGCCGAAGGATTCCGCTTCGGCGGAGTTCCGCCACTTCGTCGATCGGTTCCTTGCCGCGACATTGGCGTTCGGACATGCGCCTTATCTCTTGCAGGAGACAATGTTTTCGCCGCGCCAGCACCATGCGCTCGGATACTACAGCCCGCACGTCCGCTATGTTCCTGAAATAGGTACGCCGTATGTCTTGCGGAGCTATTTCATGGTTCAGCCGGCGGCCGCGCGTTATTCGCAGGCCGATGCGGTGGAAACGCTTTACATGTGTGCGGATGGCCTCTGGCGGGATGTCTCTTCGGCGCTGGTTTCTGGAGAAAGGGCAATGAACCGTCTGGCGACGCGCTATTCGGACGGCACGTGCGTTGTCGCCAATGGCGATAAGGAGAGAAGATTGGCGGCGGCGGTGTTCGGCCGACGACTTGACTTGCCCCCGTGTGGCTATGCGGCCTGGAACGACAAGGTCTCGCTTGAAATCCTCGCGAGCGACGAATCCGGTGTCCGCACGGACTATTCGGCTTCGGCGGACGCAATCTACTTCGATACGCGAGATGCGCGCATGGACGTGCAGTTCCCGAAGGCGCGCGGGCGTGGCGTTGTCGTCTGCCGACGTGACGGCGAGTCGTGGGAAATCATTCCCGTCTGCGGCAGTGGCGAATTTCGGATTGCAGGTTCCCGTGCGCGCGCCTTTTCCGAAGACGGAAAGGACCTTGGTGCGACGAAAGTCAAGATTGCGCCTGACGGATTCCTGTGTGTCGAGCCAATTCCCGGCGCATTTGGCTATCGGGTGACGAAATGATGCCGTGGGGACTATCCTCGACCGGCTTTAGGACATTTTTCAGGGGACAGACCCCCGCATATTGGGGGACAGACCCCCGCCTTTGATCCGGAAACCTCCCAAATCTGTCGATTTCTGTGCGCTTTTTCGCTTCCTCCGTGGGGACAGGCCCCGTCGGATGTGGGGACAGGCCCCGGCGGTCGCGCCGCAGCCTTAAGAAATCTTAAGGCAGTTCTTAAGGTATTCTTAAGGCTTCTTCCGCGAAAATATGCCATACTGTCTCCCGTCCGGGCGGATGGGCCGTCCGGCGGCAGGAGGACACCAGGTCAAGGAGAGACAGAACATGGCAAGGACGAACAGGATCAAGGCCGACGGCGACGCGCACTACCACGTCATGTCGCGGACGAACGGCAG
>CAKTZA010000033.1 GCA_934635045.1 uncultured Kiritimatiellota bacterium
AATAGACGGCGCACTTCAGTCAATAGGGTACGCAACATTTTGAAGATTAGTCAGTCAGCCAACTGGCAAACTCGGGAAGAGCGCGTTGTCTAAGACATGAACGCAGGGGGCGTGTCTCCTGTGTCGGCAAGGCATTTGGGTATTTTGTTATAATATGGGCATCTTGAAACGAATGATTCCAAGATGCGACATCTCATTTGAGGGGTTGTTCTGAAAACGATGAAGATACTGATTACAGGCGGCAAGGGCATGCTGGGGCGGACGCTCCAGCGCGAACTGGGCGCGGCGCACGAGATTGTCGTCGCGGATCTGCCCGACTGGGACGTCACGGACGACGCGGCGTTCCTGGAACAGACGCTTGCGGTTCGGCCGGACGTGATCGTCCACTGTGCGGCGATGACGAAGGTCGACGATTGCGAGACGAACCGCGACCTCGCGTTTCGGCTCAACGAGGAGGGGACGCGCAACGTCGCCCTTGCGGCGAAGACGTGCGGCGCGCGGCTCATCGCGATCTCGACGGACTACGTCTTTTCGGGCGAGCCGCCGCGCGAGCCGTGGGCGTGGAGCGAGACGGACATTCCGCGTCCGCAGACGGTCTACGGGGCCTCGAAGTTCGCTGGCGAGCAGATGGTGCAGATGATCCATCCCGACAACTCGGTCATCCTCCGCATCGCGTGGCTCTACGGCGCGGGCGGGCCGTCATTCGTCCACACGATGGCGCGGCTCGGCGCGCAGGAGGGGGCACCGCTCAAGGTCGTGAATGACCAGCGCGGCAACCCGACCTCGACGAAGGTCGTTGCGGACGTGATTCGCTTTCTCCTCACGCGCCCCGATGTCTCGGGCATCGTCCACGGCACCTGCGAGGAACAGTGCACGTGGTACGAGCTGACGCAGGAGCTGTTCCGTCTGCTGGGGCTGAAACGGGCTGTCGTGCCCTGCACGACGGCGGAGTTCCCGCGCCCGGCGCCGCGTCCGCGCAACTCGGCCCTGAAGAAGAGCGTCCTCAATGTGCTCGGCTACCGCACGCCCGACTGGAAGACGGCGCTCGCCGACTTCGTGGCTCAGGGGCAGCCCCTCTTGGTGGCGTAAGCGTGGTGGCGTCGGGGCGGCGGCAGTCGTTTTGTGGACGCCGCCGTTTGCAGATTGTCCCCTTGCCGCGAGCCGAGTGGCAGGGGGTGCGTGAAATATGGTATAATGCGCAAATTCAAACAGATTTCAGACTGAAGGCATCGAAATGGCAAAGACCGACATCACGGCGGACGAGCTCCGCGACCTCTATCTCACGTTCTTCGAGTCGAAGGGACACAAGATCATCCCCGGCGCCTCGGTGATTCCCGAAAACGACCCGACCGTCCTCTTCACGACGGCCGGCATGCATCCGCTCGTGCCGTACCTGATGGGCGCGATGGAGCATCCGGCGGGAACGCGCCTCACCGACGTGCAGAAGTGCGTCCGCACGGGCGACATCGACGCGGTCGGCGACGCGGCGCACCTCACGTTCTTCGAGATGCTCGGCAACTGGTCCCTGAACGACTACTTCAAGAAGGAGGCGATCAGCTGGTCGTTCGAGTTCCTCACGACGAAGCTCGGCTTCTCGCCCGAACAGCTCAACGTCACGGTGTTCCGCGGCGAGGGCAAGCCGGGCGAAGACGGCTACATTCCCGCCGACGAGGAGGCCGTCGCGATCTGGAAGTCGCTGGGGCTTCCCGACGAGCGGATCTTCCGCCTGCCGCGCGAGGACAACTGGTGGGGCCCGGCGGGCACGACCGGCCCGTGCGGCCCCGACACCGAGATGTTCATCGACACGGGCAAGCCGAAGTGCGGGCCCGACTGCCGTCCCGGCTGCTCGTGCGGCAAGTACATCGAGATCTGGAACGACGTCTTCATGCAGTACCTCAAGAACGAGGAGGGCAAATTCGTTCCGCTCGGCCGCCACAACGTCGACACGGGCATGGGCGTCGAGCGCACGGTCTGCATGATGACGGGCGCGCCGACCGTCTACGACACCGAGATCTTCAAGCCGATCATGGAGAAGATCGACGAACTGCGCGGGGAGAGCGGCGGAATGGACGGGGGCTCTGGCGCCCCCGCGCCCGGGCCCATGGATGAGAAAGATGTTTTGAAGGCTCGCCGCATCATCGCCGACCATATGCGCACGGCGACGTTCATCCTCTGCGACCCGAAGGGCGGCGTGAAGCCGGGCAACGTGGGCGCGAACTACGTGTTGCGGCGGCTCATCCGCCGCGCCGTGCGCTACGCGCGCCAGCTCGGCATCGCCGAGGGCTTCACCGTGAAGCTCGCCGAGGTGATCTGCGAGAAGTACAGTCACGTCTACCCGGAACTCAAGGCGAATCTCGCGCAGTGCCGCCTCGACCTGGAGGCGGAGGAGAAGCGGTTCAACGCGACGCTCGACAAGGGCGAGGCGATGTACCAGAAGGTCGCCGAACAGCTGAAGGCGCACGGCCAGTCGCAGATCAGCGGCAAGACCGCGTTCAAGCTCTACGACACGTTCGGCTTCCCGTTCGAGATGACGTGCGAGATGGCGGCGAAGGACGGTCTCACGGTCGACAAGGCGGGCTTCGAGGAGGCGAACCGCAAGCACCAGGAGCTGTCGCGCACGACGAGCGCGGGCGCGTTCAAGGCGGGGTTGCAGGACAACTCGGCGGTCGTCACGCGCATGCACACGGCGACGCACCTCCTGCACGCGGCGCTCCATCAGGTGCTCGGCCCGACGGCGCTCCAGAAGGGCTCGAACATCACGGCCGAGCGTCTGCGCTTCGACTTCACCTGGCCGCAGCCGATGACGGCGGAGGAGAAGGCGAAGGTCGAGGAACTCGTCAACAAGTGGATCGCCGAGGGCATTCCCGTCACGAAGAAGATGACGACCGTCGAGGAGGCGAAGAAGGAGGGCGCGATGGCGCTTTTCGGCGCGAAGTACGGCGACCAGGTCTCGCTCTACTCGATCGGCGACATCTCGAAGGAGATCTGCTGCGGCCCGCACGTCGCGAACACGCAGGAGCTCGGCAGCTTCAAGATCACGAAGGAGCAGAGCTCGTCCGCCGGCGTCCGCCGCATCAAGGCGGTCATCGGCAACCTGAGCTGAGCGCGCGTCGCCCTGAAGCAGGGTTCCTGAAGAAAAAGCAGTCCGCCCTCTTGATACCCCATACCCCTTTGTGGTATACTACGCGCCACAAAGGTTCAAAAGGAAAATCAAGATGAAAGACTGCTACAATCAGAAGCAGATGGTGGTTCGGCTCAACCGCGTTCAGGGCCAGGTCGCCGCCATCAAGCGCATGGTCGAGGACGACGATGCGAAGTGCGAGGACATCATGATCCAGATCAATGCGGCGGATGCCGCGCTGCATCGCATCGGGCTCCTGATCCTTGAGGGGCACCTCGGCCATTGCGTGCGCAAGGGCATCGAGGCGGGCCATGCCGACGAGGCCATCGAGAAGTTCACGGAATCGCTGGAACAGTACGTGGGCATCAAGTAGAAGGGGGCGTCGTCATGGGTTGTTGCTGTTGCGAAGAGTCGGCGAAGCGCCGTCCTGCCGGGGAGGCGTCCGTCTGGGCGCGGCTCGATGCGCGGGCCGCAGGGCTCTGCGAGGCGGCGGAGTCGTGGTGGGTGATTGCGGCAAGCGGCCTTTGCGTGCTGGTGGGCTTTGTCCTTCACCTGAAAGGGGGACACGTCGGGTGTGAAGGCGGCTCGCCGTGGTGGGATCCCGCGCTGGTGGCCGTCTTGCTGTGCGGCCTTCCGATGGCGTACCAGGCGCTCAAGGCCCTGTTCGTGCGGCACAAGATCACGTCCGGCCTCCTGATCACGATGGCGATGATTGCCGCGATCGCGATCGGCGAGCTGTTCGCGGCGGGCGAGGTGGCGTTCATCATGGCGATCGGCGAGAAGCTGGAGGACTTCACCGTCGGGCGCGCCTCGAAGGGCGTGAAGGCGCTGATTCGCCTGAAGGACGCGGTGAAGAAGGACATCGCGGTGGGTGAGATCGTGGCCGTGGCGCCGGGCGAGGCGTTCTCGTGCGACGGCGTGGTGACGGGCGGCGAGACGACGGTGGACCAGTCCATCGTCACGGGCGAGTCCGTGCCCGTCAAGAAGGTCGCGGGCGATCCCGTCTACACGGGCACGCTGAACCGCTATGGACGGATCGAGATCCGCGCGACCGCCGTCGGGGCGGACACGAGCCTCGAAAAGATCATCCGCCTCGTCAACGAGGCGAACAACCACAAGGCGCCGATGCAGCGCCTGGCGGACCGCTGGGCGTCGGTGCTCGTGCCCGTCGCCCTCTGCGTCGCGGTCGCCACGCTCGTCGTCTGCCACTTCGCGTTCGGCATCGAGCTGCGCGCGAGCCTGACCCGCGCGGTGACGGTGCTCGTGACGTTCTGCCCGTGTGCGCTCGCGCTCGCCACGCCGACTTCGGTGATGGCCGCGATCGGCCAGGCGACGAAGCGCGGCGTGCTCGTGAAGACGGGCGAGGCGCTGGAGCGGATGGGCGCGGTCGATACCGTGACCTTCGACAAGACCGGCACGCTCACGAAGGGCACGTGGGCGAACGCGCTCGCCCGCGATGCGGACGGACGCATCCTCGCGGGGGCGAACATGGACGTGGCGGACGAGCTGCGCGAGACGGCGCCGGAGACGGTGCGGCGCCTCCGCGCGCTCGGCGTGCGGTCGTACCTCCTGACGGGCGACCACCGGGAGATCGCGGAGAAGTTCGCCGCCGCGTGCGGCATCACGGACGTCCGGGCCGACCTCCTGCCGGAGGAGAAGGTGAACGCCGTCAAGGCGCTGACGGCCGAGGGGCGGCACGTCGCGATGGTCGGGGACGGCGTGAACGACGCCGCCGCGATGAAGTACGCCGACGTGGGCATCGCGATGGCGGGCGCGGGCACGGACGTCGCGACGGAGGCGAGCGACATCGCCATCATGAACGACGACATCGCGTCCGTCGCCTACCTGAAACGCCTTGCGAAGGCCTGCCTGAACACGATCCGCTTCAACATTACGCTCTCGATGGGCATCAACTTCGTGGCGGTGCTGCTGGGCGTCCTCGGCATCATGTCGCCGGTCGTCGGCGCGCTCGTCCACAACGGCGGCTCGCTGCTGGTCGTGCTGAACGCCGCGCTCCTCTACGACCGCCGGTTCCGCTGACGGCGCGGCGTATGGTATAATACGCGGACAGCACATTCAGGAAAGTCCATCAGCATGAAAATCGTCGTCAAGGTCGGCACCCACGCCATCGCCGCGAAGAGCGGCCATCCGGACCATGCGGCCCTGCGCCGCCTCGTCGCGCAGCTCTCGCGCCTCCGCAAGGACGGGCATGAGGTCTTCTTCGTCTCGTCCGGCGCCGTCGCGGCCGGGGTCGAGGCGCTGGGGCTGAAGGCGCGCCCGAAGGACGTCAACGACGTGCAGATGTGCGCGGCGGTCGGCCAGGCGCGGTTCATCGGCGAGTACGAGCACTTCTTCGGCGTCGAGGGCGTGCGGATCGGCCAGTTCCTCCTCACGCACTACGACTTCGAGGACCGCCGCCGCAGCCAGAACGTGAAGAAGGCCCTCGACCGCCTCGTCAAGGCCGGCATCGTGCCGATCATCAACGAGAACGACGTCGTGGCGGACGAGGAGCTGAAGGGCCAGACCTTCGGCGACAACGACTGGCTCTCGTTCCTGATCGCGAAGCTCGTCAAGGCCGACGCGCTCGTTCTGCTGACGACGGTGGACGGGCTGCTCGACTCGCAGGGGCGGCGCATCCCGGAGGTCGCGAGCTTCCGCCACGTGAAGGCGCTCGTGCGCCCCGGCGAGAAGGGGAACCTCTCGAAGGGCGGCATGGACTCGAAGCTCAAGGCCGTCCGCGCGGCCGTCAAGGCGGGCATCGACACGTACATCGCGAACGGGCGCAAGACCGTCTTCCCCGCGCTGTTCGCGGGCCGTGTGGTCGGCACGTTCTTCCCTGGTTCCGCGCTCTGACCGGCGTTGACGCTTCGCCCGTTTTCGGGTATACTGTCTTCTGTGTCGAACAACCGAAAACCTGTTCTAACGAGAAGGGAACCCTGAACATGACGATAGCCGATGTGGTGAAGGTGCTGGACGGCAAGCTAATGGCCGGCGACGGGGAGAGCCCGCGCGCGGTCGGCGCGGTCGTCGCGAACGACCTCATGAGCGACGTGCTGCTGGACGATTCGGACGACATCCTGCTCCTGACGTCGCTGGCGAGCGACCAGGCGATCCGCACGGCGCACATCGTCGGCGCGATGGGCGTCGTCGTCCACAACGCGAAGCCGCTCTCGCAGACGATGCTGGAGGTCGCGAACAGCCTGCACATCCCGCTCGTCTCCTCGCCACTCACGAAGTACGAGGCGTGCGTGCGGATGCATGACGCGCTCCGGCGCTGACGCCGGGCGCGGAGTGAGGAACGGGCCTGACGAAACGAAAGGGAGCGTGAAAATGGCCATGCACGACTACGCGCCGGTCATCCTTGAGGGGCAGCCGGGGCAGGACGACGAGATCCTCGACAAGCGTCCGCCGCTTGACGCGGCCGCGCTGTCGGGCGGCGGCGGCTCCGAGGTCATCATGGAGCTGCTGCAGCGCTTCAAGGTGCGCGACGTCATGAACCGCAAGGTCTCGTGCGTCGCGCGCGCGGCGTCGCTCCGCGAGGCGCAGCGCGCCATGCGCGAGAGCCGCGTCTCGGGCGTGCCGGTCGCCGAGAACGGCCGCCTCTACGGCATCGTCTCGGTGAACGACATCATCAACGCGCTCGACGGCGGCTGGATCGACGACCCGTGCGAGACGCGCATGGCGACGAACCTCGTCGTGCTGGAGGCGGGCATGCCGCTCGCCTATGCGCTCCGCTACTTCAACAACTACACGTACGGGCGCTTCCCCGTCCTCGACGCCGACCGTCGGCTCGTCGGCATCATCTCGCAGCGCGACGTCATGCGCGCGCTCCTCCTGGAGCTGACGGTCGAGCTGCGCAAGCTCGAGCGCAAGATCTCCGACCGTCCGACGGAGCGTCCGAGCGACAAGTACCTCCACCGCGAGTACGCCGTCATCCGCAACGACCTCTCGAACGCCGGCAAGGCCGCGAACGAGATCCGCCAGATCCTGAAGGAGAAGAAGGTCGACCGGGCGCTCGCGCGCCGCGTCGCCGTCGCCGCGTACGAGCTGGAAATCAACATCTGCATCCACTCCCACGGCGGCGTCCTCACGTTCATCCTCGCGGACGACAAGATCATCGTGCAGGCGAAGGACCGGGGCCCCGGCATCGCGGACACGGAGTGGGCCTGCCGTGACGGCACGTCCACGGCGAACGACTGGATCCGCTCGATGGGCTTCGGCGCGGGCATGGGGCTGTCGAACTCGAAGCGCGTGTCGGACGCCTTCGAGATCCAGAGCGAGGTCGGGAAGTTCACGCGCGTCATCTGCGCGTTCGACCGTCTCGTGCCGCGCGAAACCGTGGAAAAGGCCAGGAGCGCGGGACGATGACGCTGGAAGAGATTCGCGAGAAGGTCGGCGGCACGGTCGCCGTCGCGGCGGACGGTGCGGCGGCGCACGGCTGCTACGTCGGCGACCTGCTGTCGGACGTGATGGGCCACGCGGGCGAGGGCTGCGCGCTCGTCACCATCCAGAACCACCTCAACACGATCGCCGTCTGTACGCTCGTCGGCTGCGAAGTGATCGTCCTCTGCCACGGCCGTCCCGTGCCGCCCGACATGGCGGAGGCCGCCGCGCGCGAGGGCGTCGCGATCGTCGTCACGCCGCTGTCGCAGTATGCGGCGGCGCTCGCCCTCCGGGAGCTGCCGCCGGCGGACAGGTGATGCGGTTCGACCTCCACATCCACTCGTGCCTCTCGCCCTGCGCGAGCCTGGAGATGTCGCCGGCGGAGATCGTCGCGCGCGTCCGCGCGGCGGGGCTGGACGGCTTTGCGCTCACGGACCACCAGAGCGCGCGGAACTGTCCCGCGATCGCCGAATGCGCGCGCCGCGCGGGCGTGGCCTGCCTCTTCGGGCTGGAGGTTCAGACGGCGGAGGAAGTCCACACGCTCGCGCTTTTCGACACGGTCGAGCAGGCCCTCGCGCTGACGGACGACGTCTACGCGGCGCTTCCGAAGCGCGTGAACGACCCCGAGGCGTTCGGCGACCAGCCGGTCGTCACGTGGGACGACGACATCGTCGAGCTCGAATGGCGCATTCTCGCGATGGGCTGCCGCCTGTCGATCCCCGAAGTCGCCGCGAAGGTGCACGCGCGCGGCGGGCTGTACCTCGCCGCGCACGTCGACCGGCCCAACTTCTCCGTCCTCGGCTCGCTTGGCGCGATTCCGGGCGGCTGCTTCGACGCGGTCGAGCTGTCGCGCACGGCCGATGCGGCGGCATGGCAACCGAAGGCGGCGGGCTACGCCGTCACGCGGTCGTCCGACGCGCACAGCCTCGGCGACGTCGCGCGCGTCTGGACGGAGGCCGATCTGCCGACGTTCTCGGTCGCCGCGCTGAAAGCGGCGTTCGCCGCGCGCGCGACCCGCCTCTCGCCCCGGCTGACGCGGTTCTGACGGGGGACGGCCTCCCGCGCCGCGCTTCTCATTTCTTCTCATAAAAAATCAGAACAAATCAGCCCGTTCTCACGGGTTTTCTGGTACAATATGCGCATCTGATTTTGACAGACCAGAAGGAACACGAAATGAGAATCAAAGAAGACAGCTACATGTACGAGATGATCCGCACGGAACTGACGGACGTCGTGGGCGACGAGCACGTCGACACCAAGTTCGCGGACAAGTTCGGCCACTCGATCGACTACTACTGGATCCCGGAGATGTGGCACGACCGCGGCCGCGTCTGCCCGAAGCCCGACTTCGTCGTCCATCCGAAGACGACCGAGGAGGTCGCGCGCGTCATGAAGATCGCGAACCAGTACAGGATCCCGGTCGTGCCGTGGGGCGGCGGATCGGGGTCGCAGGGCGGCGCGCTCCCGATCTACAACGGCATCGTCCTCGACATGAAGCGCATGAACCGGATCCTCAAGATCGACCACCAGGCGCTCACGGTGACGGCCCAGACCGGCATCATCACGAAGCACCTCGAATGGGGCTGCAACAAGGAGGGGCTCTCGACGATGCACCTGCCGGCCTCGATCGCCTGCTCGACGATCGGCGGCTTCCTCGCGCACCGCGGCACGGGCGTCCTCTCGACGAAGTACGGCAAGATCGAGGACATGGTGATGTCCCTTGAGGTCGTGACGCCGACGGGCGAGATCATCCGCACGCTGCCCGTCCCGCGCCATGCGTCCGGCCCCGACATGACGATGCTCTTCCTCGGCAGCGAGGGCACGCTCGGCGTCATCACCGAGGTGACGCTGAAGGTCCATCCGCAGCCTGAGGCGCGCAAGTTCCGCGCGTACATCTTCAAGGACTTCCACACCGCGATGCAGGCGGGCCAGACGCTCATGCGCAGCCGCCTCCAGCCGTGCGCGATGCGCCTCTACGACGAGACGGAGACGAAGACCCACGTCTCGAAGGTCTTCGGCATCGACCTCGACAAGGGCGCGTACCTCGTCTTCGGCTTCGACGGCCGCGAGAAGATCGTCGACCTGCAGATGCAGTACGCCCGCGAGATCATGGAGAAGGAGTTCAACGGCAAGGACCTCGGCTCGAAGGGCGGCGAGTGGTGGTGGGAGAACAAGTACAAGTTCTTCTACCCCGGCTACATGTTCCACGTGCCGCAGGCGTTCGGCACCCTCGACACCGTCGCGGACTTCTCGCACATCGAGAACGTCTACTGGGCGATGAAGAAGGTCGTCAACACCGAGTTCCCGGACGCGCGGTTCATCGGCCATTTCTCGCACTGGTACGACTGGGGCTGCATGCTCTACGCGCGCTTCATCTTCCCCGGCGACAAGGTTCCGCCGAACGCCGAGGAGGCGGCCGCGCTCTACAACGCGGTGTGGGACAAGGCGATCCGCGCGGCGATCCGCGAGGGCGGCGTCATCAACGAGCACCACGGCGTCGGCCTGAAGCTCGGGCGCTACATGAAGGACCTCTACGGCAAGACCATGCCGGTCCTGGAGGGCATCAAGCAGAAGCTCGACCCGAACGGCATCATGAACCCCGGCAAGATGGGCCTTGCGGGCTGCTGACGCCCGCGCCCACCCCACAACACTCAACACCTCAACATTTTGACGACCATGCATATCGACAACTACGAAGAAGCGATGATGAACTGCCGGTTCTGCTTCATGTGCCGGCATCTCTCCACGATCGGCCAGGTGCGCAGCACCGAGGTCGACACGCCCCGCGTCCGCGCGGCGATGCTCTACGGCCTCCGCACGGGGACGAACTCGTTCGACGACTCGGACTTCGTCGACGCGCTCTACCGCCAGGAGCTTTCGGCCTGCTGCACGCACCACTGCGTGAACCACTACGACGAGAACGGCCTCGCCCTCGCGGCGCGCGCCGACGTCGTGGAGGCCGGCAAGGCCCCGGAGAAGGTGCAGAAGCTCGCGAAGAAGTACATGAAGAGCGCGTTCGCCGCGAAGGGGAAGGGCGACCTCGCCTACTTCCTCGACGCGACGACGGCCGCCGACAGGGATGTCGTCGCCGCCGTGAAGCGGCTCTTCGCCGCCGCGAAGGCGACGCCCGCCGTCATCGAGGGCGGCTCGATCGGCAAGGCCCTCAAGACGCTCGGCTACCTGCCTGAGGCGAAGGCGGCGGCCGAGGCGTTCGCGGCGTTCCTCGCGGCGCAGGGCGTCAAGACGCTCGTCGTCTCGAACCCGGCGGCGTATGACGCGCTGACGCGGGACTATCCGGCGTTCGGCGTGAAGCTCCCCTGCAAGGTGCTCTGCATCTCCGGCTACCTCCTGCAGGCGAAGGTCGCGTTCAGGAAGGCCGCCGGCGAGGTCTACTGCCTGGCGGACGACTTCATGCGCAACTACGACGGCTGCGACTGCCCGGAGCGGCTGCTGAAGGCCCTCAAGGCGAAGAACGTCCCGTTCGGCACGAACGACGAGGAGTCGTACTGCTGCGGCGAGGGCGCGGTCGTCTTCGACGAGCTGAACCCGAACCTCGCGCGTGAGCTTGCCGCGTACGTTGCCGAACGCGCCGACCATCCGAAGACGGATCGGCTCGTCGTCCTCTCGGCCTACACGAAGAAGGTGCTGAAGAAGTACGGCAAGCTCAACGTCGTCACGATGGACGAGCTGGCGGCTTCCTGCCTGTGAGGACGCGGCCATGCTCGTGAACATGAAGGAGATGCTGACGGCCGCGCGCAAGGCGCGCAAGGCCGTCGGCGCGTTCAACACGGCGAACTACGAGCTCTCGCGCGCGATCCTGCAGGCGGCGGAGGCGGAGGGGGAGCCGGTCATCATCCAGCTTTACATGCGCCTCTTCGACAGCGAGAAGGCGTATGACCTCTGCGGCATGCTCCAGCGTCTCGCGACGCGGGCGAAGGTTCCCGTCGCGCTGCACCTCGACCACGGCGCGACCGTCAGGCAGGCGAAGGACGCCCTCGCGTGGGGCTACACGTCGGTGATGTACGACGGCAGCCGCGACCCGTTCGACGAGAACGCGAAGTGGACGCGCTTCGTCGCCGACTACGCCCACGCCCTCGGCGCGACGTGCGAAGGCGAGATCGGCCACGTCGCCCAGGGCGACGAGACGGCGCTCACCGACGTGGGCGAGGCCATGAAGTTCGCGGCGGAGACCGGCGTCGACGCGCTCGCCGTCTCGATCGGCACGGCGCACGGCTACTACAGGGCCACGCCGAAGATCGACGTCGCGCGCTGCCGCGAGATCGCGGACGCCCTGCCCGAGACGCCGCTCGTCCTGCACGGCGGCAGCGGCACGCCCCTCGCCGACGTGCGCAAGGTCATCGAGGCCGGCGTCGCGAAGGTCAACATCGCAACCGAGTTCATGGACACGTACCTGAAGGCGACGCGCCAGGCGCTCAACGACCTCGACGGCAAGTTCGTGCCCGTCGACAAGTTCTACGACCCGGTCGTGGACGCCTGCGCGGCGCACGTGCAGCGGCTCATCCGGTTCTTCGCCGGCCGCTGACGCCGCAGTTCGGGGAAAGGAGACGCCGGGATGCTGATTCGCGGAGCGCATGTCGTGACGCCGGGACGGGATCTCGGCGTCACCGCCGTCGCCGTCGAGGACGGGAAGATCGCGCGCCTCGGCGCCGCCGTGTCGGCGGCGGGCGAGACGCTGGACGCGGACGGGCTTCTCCTGCTGCCCGGCTTCGTCGACATCCATTCGCACGGGCGCGGCGGCGCGGACTTCTGCGACGCGACGGACGTGGCGTTCGAGACGATCGGGCGCGGCAAGCTCATGGACGGCGTGACGTCCTTTCTCGCGACGGGGCTGACGCGCCCCGAATCCGACCTCGCCGAGCTGTGCCGCTGCGCGACGCGCTACGCCGCCCGGCGGCGCGGCGGCGCGACCTGCCTCGGCGTCCATCTCGAAGGCCCGTTCTTCAACCCGAAGATGGCGGGCGCGCAGAACCCCGACTACCTGAAGAGCCCCGACATCGCGCTGGTCGACCGCCTCAATGCGCTTGCGCCGGTCCGCAAGGTCTCGTACGCGCCCGAGCTCGACGGCGCGATTCCCTTTACCGCCGCGCTGAGGAGGCGCGGCATCGTCGCGTCGCTCGGACACTCCGAGGCCGACTATGCGACCTTTGCGCGCGCGTGGGCGGCGGGGGCGACGCACCTCACGCACTTCTGCAACGCGATGCTGCCGATCCACCACCTGCGTCCGTCGATGGTGACGGGCGGGATGCTGGCGGACGACGTGTACGCCGAGATCATCACCGACGGTGTGCATCTCGCCGACCCGATGATCCGCCTCATCGCGAAGGCGAAGGGGGCGGATCGCGTCATGGTCATCACGGACGCGATGTGCGCGGCGGGCGAGCCGGACGGCCTCTATTCGCTCGGCGGGCTGCGCGTCAGGGTCGAGAAGGGCAGGGCGACGCTCGCGGACGTCCCCTACGACCCGACGGCCGTCGTCTCGAACATCGCGGGCTCGGTCGCGCTCTATCCGTCGTGTGCGCGGCGCTGGTTCCGCGTCTCGGAGCTTCCGCTCGAAGAGGCCGTCAAGGCGACGGGCTTCAACCAGCTGCGCTCGCTCGGCTTCGCGGATCGCGGCGAGATCGCCGTCGGCCAGGTCGCCGACTTCGTGCTCGTCGATTCGGACTTCAATCCCCAGGTCACCATCTGCAACGGAGAAATCGCATGGACACGCCGGTGAAGACGGAAGACAAGAACTACAAGTGGCTCCTGCTCGGCCTGCTGACCGTGACCTACTTCCTGATGCACGGCTCGCGGCAGATCTTCAACGCCTCCCTGCCGGACATCAAGCACTGCCTGCCGGGCACGAGCGATGTGGAGTGGGGGCTGACGCGCACCGTCTTCCTCTTCGCCTACGGGCTTGTCGTGCCGCTCGCGGGCATCGCGGCGGACATGCTGCGGCGCAAGTGGGTGCTGGTCGTCGGCGCGCTCTTCTTCTCCGTCGGCGTCTTCTTCACCGGCTACGTGGACGGCTTCGTCGGCATGCTCGCCCTCTATGGCCTCATGAACGGCATCGGCCAGTGCATGATCCCGGCGTCGTGCTCGTCGCTGATTGCCCAGTACCACGTCAAGACGCGCTCGACGGCGCTCTCGATCTACCAGACGGGACTCTACTTCGGCGTTCTCATCTCGTCGATTCTCGCGGGTTGGCTGGGCGGCATCGCCGTCGACGGCTGGCGCTACGCCTTCTGGGGCTTCGGCGCGTTCGGCGTCCTGTGGGCCGTCATCCTCGCCGTCTGCCTGCGGGACACGCCGCCGCTGCACTGCTTCCATTCGGAGCATCATCACCACGGCGTCGAGCATGGGCTCACGGTGCGCCCGTCCTTCCGCGACGCCTGTCTCGCGATGGTCTCGAAGCCGACGGCGCTCTGCCTCACGTTCGCGTTCGGCATGCTGGTCTTCGGCTCGAACTGTTTCCGCACGTTCCTGCCGCTCTTCATGCGCCAGTCGGCGGCGGACGGCGGGTTCGCGCTCTCGTCGGCGAGCGCGGCGTTCCATTCCGTCTTCTGGTTCTACATCGGCTCGTTCCTCGGCATCGCGTCCGGCGCGCGCCTCTCGGACCGCCTCGCGCACCGCTTCCCGGCGATCCGCATCAACATGATGATCTTCGGCATGGCGCTCTCGGCCCCGACGATGGCCGCGATGGTCTACATGCCGACGCTGCCGCTCTGCTGCTTCATGACGTTCCTCTTCGGACTCGGCGGCGGGTTCTTCGACTGCTCGCTCTACGCAGGGCTCTTCGAGGTCGTCGCGCCGCACTACCGCGCGGCGGCGACGGGCGTCTACCTGTGCGGGGCGTTCCTGATCGGGTGCCCGGCGACGGCCGTGCTCGGCTACGTCGGCCAGCACTTCTCGTACCAGCACGGCATCGCGCTCTTCGGCGGCACGTATGCGCTCGGCGCGCTCGCGATTCTCCTCGCGCGTCTCGCCTTCTTCCGCCGCGACCGCGTGACGGGTGCCTGAAATCGTGTGTCGGCGACAGGTCCCGACTTGATGTCCGTACGTCTCAGCGGTGAACTGTCGCGTGCCGCCATTGCCCCATCGGCAGGCCGAAGCGTTTCTTGAAGACGACCTGCAGGTGAGGAATGTCCGTGAACCCGCAGATGCGGGCGACCTTCGCGGCGGGCAGCTGCGTCGAGACGAGCCGCTTCTTGACCTCTTCCAGCCGCGCCCGGAGAATCGCCTCCCGGATGGTCGTGTTCTGGTACTGGCGGAAGCGGAGGTCGGCGAGGCTGCGCGAGACGCCGAGGTGCCGCACGACATCCGCCGTTGAGATTGCCTTCGTCGCGTTCTGCCGGATGTAGTCGAGCGCGGCGGTGATGAGATGGGACGCGGGGCTGATCGGCGCGGTCGATTCGCGCTCGATGACGGTCTGCTCGTCGCAGATCTCGCAGCGGGGCCGTTTGCTCGCCCTGTCCGTCCGTCGGTTGCGCAGCATGCGTGCGAGCATTTTCGCCGCGAGCTGTCCGACGGTGTCGTGACGCGGCAGGACGCTGCTGATGGTCGGCGAGTCGAACGCGCAGAGCAGCTCGTCGTTGTCGACGCCGAGCACCGAGACCTGTCCGGGCACGGCGAGCTTCGCGCGCTTGCACGCCTCGATGACCTCCAGCGCGGTCGTGTCGCAGGCGGCCATGATGGCGGCAGGCTTCGGCAGGGCGAGAAGCCACGCCTTGAGCGAGAGGGTGAGGTCGTTCGGGTCGAAGACGAAGGCGCCATGCTGCTGGGTGCGCACGGCCTCCGCGAAGGCTTCCGCGCGAATGCGCGACCACCCGTGCTCGTCTTCCGTCGGGACGAACCCGAACGAGCGGAAGCGTCCGAGCGACAGGAGGTACTCGCCGCCGAAGCGCGCGATGGCCGCGTTGTCGTTCTGGACGTAGGCGACGTTGTGCGGGGCGTCCGGGTCATACGTGCCGAAGACGACGACGGACGTCGTTTCGGGAATCGCGTCCGCCGGCAGCGACAGGTAGGTGTCCTCGTCGGTGACGATGCCGTGGTAGCCGCCGGCCCGGATGGCCCGCACGATGTTCGGCTCGACGGTCTTCTTGGCGATGCGCAGGTACAGCCGCCAGTCCGCGCGGCGCCGTGCGCGTTCGGCGAACCCGGCGAGGAAGTCGCGCCCGGAGGCGATGGTCGACGACCAGAGCAGGACGAGGATGTTCTTCTTCATGTGCAGTCAGCCGCAGGGCGAGCGGTCAGCAGGTGCGGCAGTTGGGCTCCAAAGGCATAGAGCGGAATGTCTTTGGTCGCATGCCCATCCTGATGTGGGGCAAGCGATGTGCGAATCGCATAAGGCGGCGCGAACAGCTCGCGAAAGGTCTTGAGGCTTTTGGCTTTGGTGTTGATGCCGGCCTTGGCTTCGATTGGGAAGACGGATGTTTCGCCTTGGACGACGAATTCGACTTCTGCATTGCCGGAATCGGACGTCCAGTAATACGGCGTGAGGTTCGTCGCAATGAGTTCCTGCAGGACGTATTGTTCGGTCAAAGATCCGCGAAAGTTCGTGAAAAGGGCGTTGCCGTCGAGCAGCGTCTGCGATGAGAGCCCCGCCATTGCGCCGAGAAGCCCGACGTCGTGCAGGTAAAGCTTGAATGCCGAGAAGTCCTGATACGAGAAAAGCGGCAGCCTCGGAGGTGACACGCGAAAGACTTGGCGGATGATGCCGGCGTCATGTAGCCACTGAAGGGCGGTCTCGTATTCGCGCGCGCGCGCGCCGGACTTGAGCGCCGTGTAGATGAATTTCTTGTTCCCCTTGGCCAGTTGTGCGGGAACGTTGTGCCAGAGGAGCCGGATTTTTCCGAGCAGTTCAGGCGGCGCATGCTTGACGAAGTCTGCATCGTACGACAGGAGAATGTCCGACTGGATGCGTCGCACGGACGTATAGTCGCCGGTCTCGGCGAATTCGGCGACGGCCTCTGGCATGCCGCCGACAAACAGGTACTTGCGCAGCAAGGTTTCGTACAGACCGTGAAGTCCGTCAAGGATTGTCCAGTTCCCCTCTTCCAGAGGCTTCAGGTGGGCAGGGGTGTCGATGGCTTGGACGAATTCACCGAATGAAAGCGGATGGATGTCGAGGAAACTGACTTTGCCGACGGGAAACGAATTCTTGCGCGGGTGTTTTTTGTCATCTGATTTCCCCATGGAAAGGCCGAGCAGCGATCCGGCGACGAGAATGGCCAGATCGGGCATTTCCTCGTTGAAGTACTTGAGGCTGTTGAGTGCTTTGGGTGATTCTTGAATCTCGTCGATGATGAGCAGCGTCTTGCCGGGCGTGATGGTCTTTCCCGTGAAAGCCTGAATGAGGTCAATCAGTCCAGAGGGGTTTAGGTCGGAGGCGTCAATCTGGCGCTGCAGCGATTCGTTCTTCTGAAGGTCAATCCGAACAGTGTCGTTCGGATAGTAGGCGTTTGAGAATTCGTTCATCAGCCATGTCTTGCCGACTTGTCGCGCCCCCATGAGAATGAGAGGCTTCCTTTTGGAAGAATTCTTCCACTTGACGAGGGATTCAAACGATTTTCTGTACATGATGAGTGCCTTTGCGCGTATTATAGCAAATCAGAATCACATTATTCAATCGGAAAACGTGATTGCAAATCACATTATTCGGTCGAATAATGTGATTTGCTTCTGGGGCTTCTGGGGACAGGGCTTTTGGGGACGGCTTTTGGGGACAGACCCCCATTCGGAGGGGCCTGTCCCCACGACAGCCTCTTCATGTCAACGCAAAGAACGCAGAGGGAGTGACGCGAAGCGCGCAAAGCCTTTGCGGCCTTACGCAGGCCTTGGCGTGTGCGATGCGCGTGAAGCGATGTGTAGTGTGGCGAGAGGCGAACTCTCTTGAAATGTGTAGTGAACCGCTGCATTGACTGTCTTGAAATGTGTAGTGGCTGTTGACGGCGATTCGCATGATTTGCTAAAATACGCGCATGAGGCGGAAAATATACGAGAGACTGCTCAAATGGAAGCGCGAAGAGGCGGGGCGTTATGCCCTGATGCTTGAAGGTGCGCGGCGTGTCGGCAAAAGCTGGATTGTGGAAGCGTTCGCCGAACAGGAGTATGAGCATCATCTGATCCTTGACTTTGCCACGGTCAAGCGTTCCGTCAAGGAACTGTTCGAGGACAAGCTGGACGATCTGGACGAGTTCTTTCTCCTGTTGGAGGCGCGGACGGGCATACCGCTGGTTCGCGGCAAGACGGTGGTTGTCTTCGATGAGGTGCAGCGGTTTCCGCGCGCGCGGGAGGCCATCAAGTATCTCGTTGCGGACGGCCGGTTCCATTACATTGAAACGGGTTCGCTGATTTCGATCAAGAAAAACGTCGAGGGCATCGTCATTCCGAGCGAGGAGATCAAGGTTCAGATGCACCCGATGGATTTTGAGGAGTTCCTTTGGGCAATCGGACGCGAGGGCGTCTGGCCGCTGGTCGAGAAGCGGTTTGCCGCGCGGCAGCCGATGGGCCAGGTTGATCATCGGCTGCTGATGGAGTATTTTAGGCAGTATCTGGTCGTTGGCGGGATGCCGCAGGCGGTTGCGGCTTTTGCCGCCGAGAAGCGGCTGGACGAGGCCGAACGGGCGAAAAGGGCGATTCTCGACTTGTACTACGAGGACGTCGGCAAGTTTGCCGGGCGGCAGAAGAACAAGGTGCGCGCAATCTGGCGTGCGATACCGGGCGAGTTGAGCCTTCATGACAAGCGCTTTTCGCCCGGCGTGACGGGAGAGGGCGTACGGATGCGCGAACTGGATTCGGCTTTTGAATGGCTCCAGTCGTCAATGACGGTGAACCTGGCCTACAACTCGACTGATCCGAATGTCGGTTTCAAGATGTCGGCCAATCGAGAAGGGCTGAAGTGCTACATGGCGGACACCGGGCTTTTGGCTTCGCATGCGTTTTCCGACAGTCCGACGACGGTCAAGGATGTGCTGTGGAAGGTTCTGACGGGAAAGCTGGAGCTGAACAAGGGCATGCTGATGGAAAATGTGGTGGCGCAGATGCTTCGGGCGGCTGGACGTGAACTCTATTTCCACAAGACATTTGACCGCGCCGACGTGGCGAAGCGGATGGAGATTGACTTCCTCCTGACGAAGCCGATGATTACGAGTCGGCGCAACGTGATTCCGATTGAAGTCAAGAGCAGCAACGACTACACGACGGTCTCGCTCGACCGGTTCGCAGAAGCCTATCCGGGCTATTGCGCGGAGCGTATCGTCCTGCATCCCGGCGATGCGGACTACACGAAGGCCATAACCTACCTGCCCTTGTACATGACGCCGCTTGTGGCAAGACGCGGTGACGCGAATTTGGCGTAAACAATGAACAACACGGTAAAACCAAAGGAGCTTGCCCGCGACTGAATTTGTTCCCCAGTGTCCGTGAACGGAGTGTTCGCCGATAGCGGTCATTGGGAAGCGGTCTGACGGTCGGTGGTGCAGCGGGCGGTACAACGCCCCTTTGATCGAAGACTGGTTGCCAAAGTCCACAATGGAATCGCGCCAAAGTCCACAACGAAATTACGCCAAAGTCCACAACGGAGTTGACGGGAATCTCTCGTATTTGGTATCATACCCGCGTGAAAGAATATAAAAATAGGATTTTCGATAGGCTTTTGGCCGATGCGCTCGATGCCAAAGGCGCAGTGCTCATTGAAGGCGCGAAATGGTGCGGAAAGACGACAACTGCCGAGCAGATCGCGCGAAGCGTCGTCTACGTGAACGAGCCGAAGAAACTTCGGCAGAACCTCATAATGGCGCAGACGAATCCCGAACGGTTGCTGGAGGGAGAATCGCCGCGGCTGATTGACGAATGGCAGATTGCGCCCGAACTTTGGGATGCTGTTCGATTCGATGTCGATCATTCCGATGCAGACGGAAAGTACATCTTGACGGGGCGTGCTGTTCCGTTGGATGAGGAGGCGAAGAGAAAGATTCACCATTCGGGTACGGGGCGTTTTTCATGGCTGAGAATGCGGCCCATGTCCCTCTACGAAAGTCAGGAGTCGTTGGGCAGTGTCTCGTTCGCGGACTTGTTCGCCGGAAAGGAATCAATCGGCGAAGCAAAGCCGTTTACGCTGGAGGAAATGGCCTATCTGACTTGCCGAGGCGGATGGCCGAGGGCGACGGACAAGGTCGGCCGGTCGGCCTTGCGGCAGGCGTTTGACTATGTTGACGCCGTGGTGCGGGCGGACATCTCGCGCGTTGACGCCGTGAAGCGAGACCCGGATACCGCATTGCGCATCATGGCTTCCCTGGCGCGGCTTCAGGGCACGCAATCGAACCTGAGCGTGATCAGGGCTGACCTGGCGCCAAACGGCATACGAGGTTCTGTTCATGAAAACACGATCGCCTCGTATGTCGGGGCGCTCAAGAAGATCTTCGTGATCGAGGACATGCCGGCGTGGTGTCCGAACCTTCGTTGCAAGACGCCGATTCGCACGACGGACACACGCTATTACACCGACCCTTCCATCGCGACGGCTGCCTTGGGGCTTGGTCCCGACGACTTGATGAACGACTTGACGTCATTTGGCCTTTTCTTCGAGACGCTGGTTGCCCGCGACCTGCGGACTTATGCCGAGGCGAACGACGGCAAGGTGAGCCATTATCACGACAAGAGCGGACTCGAATGCGATGCCGTGATGCATCTGAGAAACGGGAAGTACGGACTGATTGAAATAAAGCTCGGCGGCGAGAAGCTGATTGCCGACGGAAAGGCTCGGCTGAAGATGTTGGCGGATGAGATTGACACGAAACGCATGAAAGAGCCGTCGTTCCGCATGATTGTCGTCGCGACGGGCGATTATGCGTACCGGGACATGGACGGTACGCTGATTTGCCCCGTCAGCAGCCTTAAGCCATAGCTGAAAGTGCCCAGTTGACGGGACGCAACGACATGATGTATAATGATGCATCATAAACGATGAAGAGAAAGGTGCATCATGTCGGTCATAACCATTCATGCCGAAGACCATTTGGCGGAGGCGGTTCGCGCGTATGCGGATCGTCTCGGCAAGAGCATGAACTTCGCGGTGAAGGAACTCCTTTCGTCTGCCTTGGGGCTCGTCAAGCCGGCGAAACGCCGTCACGACTTCTCGGAGTTCTGCGGCATTCTCAAAAAGTCGGATGCCGATGAGATCAGGCGGAACCTGAAGGTCTTTGACAAAGTGGATGCGGAGCTTTGGAAATGAAGCGGCTCGTGCTGGACTCGAATGCGCTGATTTCGCTCTTTGACGGAGATGCGTCGGTCGCGGACGCCATGGCAGAGGCCGAACGCATCTTGATACCGGCGGTGGTCTTGGGCGAAGTGCGCTTGGGATTCAATGGCACCCGTCGAGCCAAGGAAGCCGAACGGGCGCTGAATCGGCTTTTGGAGCGTCCGAACGTCGAGGTCTGGCCAGTGACCGAAGAGACGGCCTCCTTTTTCGTGTCCGTCATGCGCCTTTTGCTGGAGAAGGGGACTCCGATCCCGACAGATGACGTCTGGATTGCCGCCGGTGTCCTGGAGGCCGGTGCCGTTCTCTTTTCTCGGGATCGTCACTTCGAACGGATCCCAACGTTGCGGCTCATCGGCTAAGAGTCCTCGTCACGGCCGTGCAGACGCGCGTCGGCACGAGAGGCGCCTCAGACGCTGCGGAAACGTGACGATACATGCCCTCACCTGTTCGTCCTTTGCCCACGGGCTTGTCGTGTGTTGTGAGAAATCGAATAAAATTCTTGTCTAAAAACAAATGCTTTTGATAGACATTTGAAATGCTGTTGTGGTAAAATGCCCTCATGCTGATTCAAGAAAGGCACAGAACAAAGGCATTAGAACCATGACGCATGGAAAAATCGACAGACGGACATTCTTGGAACTTTGCGCGCTTTCCGCCGCGAGCGGATGCGCGTCCCCGTTTGGACTTGGAAAGTCTGGCAGGGGAAGAAGTTCGCCCGATTATTGGTGCACATGGGCCACGCAGTCGCATTCGGTCGGAAAGTCCGTCAAACTGGGGCTGATGGGCAGTTCGTTCCACGGCGACCAAGGCATCGCCTGGGCGCGCGACAACCTGAACGAGCGCATCCTGTTCGACGGCTGGGCGAAGAACTACTATCCGTCTGTGCGCGGCAGCCTTTACTGCGTTCTGGATGACGGCTGGGACGTCCCGTACGGCGAAAACCCCGGAAAGGCGATTGAGCCGTTTGGCTCACTGGTTGCGGACGCGGAGCGGTTTCCGTCGTTCGCGGGGACGCCGACCGCGCGGATGCGGGGGCTTAACCATGCGCTTCAGGATCTCGGTTGGCGCGGTGCGGGTCTGTGGGTCGCTGCGCAAGCCAAGGGCGAAGGGCGCGGCGCTCGCCTGAATACGGTGGCCGCGCGCGAAGACCTGAAACGGAAGTTGGGCTGGTGCGCCGAGGCGGGCATCGGCTATCTCAAAGTCGACTGGGGCGTGCATTCCGGCTCGACGGAATATCGGCGGCTGCTCAGCGAGGCGAAGGATGCAGAGGCTCCAGACGTGGCCGTTGAGCATTGCGCCGTCATGGGGGCACCGTTCAACGGACTCTCCTTTGGCGCCGATGGCACGATGACGTGCACGGGACGCGCGGCGGAAGACGCGCCATGGCGGGAGCAGGCGCGGCAAATCATGTGCTTTGCGGACGTCCTGCGCATCTATGACCTCATGCAGCCGCTCACGCTGTGCAACGCCGCCGAGCGGACGCAGATCCTGCTGCGTCTGGGCGAGGCGGACGCAGCCAAGGCTCTCATCAACGTGGAGGACGAGATCTATCTTGGCGCAGCGCTGGGCTGCACGTTCGGCGCGATGCGCTCGCCCGACTCCATGCGGCCTTACGGCGGTCGCGACTGGTCTGACTGCTGGCGCCGCACGACGGAAGTCGTCCGTGCGACGAACTGGCGGCGATATGCGCCCGCGTTTGCGGCGGCGGACGGTTCGCGTACGTGCATCTCGCAGGAGATCGTGACGGATGACTGGTTCTTTGAGGCGGGCACGGTCTGGTGGAAAAAGATCTACGGGAAGCATCCGGTGCAGTCCGCGCCGGCGCGCATCGCGCGGAACCTGCCGCTGCCCGGCGTGACCGTGGCGGGCGACGAACGTCCGCTCGTGTGCGTGTCGCGCCATCCGAACGGGGCCCTTGCCATTGGCGCGTTGCCGCGCATCAAGTGGCCGCGCGGTCGTTTTGAAGTCCCGGCGGACATCCGTCTCGACGTTGTGCCGGGGCGGCATCTTGCGGTTTTCGGTTCGGTCGCGTCCGTCCGCGTGCGCGACAATGGGGCGGTGCGCGTGGTGGCTCGCGACCTTGCGCAGACGGGTGACGCGGCGGGCGAGGACATCACGCGCGCGGTTGTCCGCACGGGGGATGGACACCTTGTCCTGCCCGGAGATGTGTTGAACCGAATCGGCGCGAAAGAGACGCGGGATCTGTCGTCTCCGGCCTGTCACATTGAATTTTTCGGCTCGGCTGTCGCCGCCGAAGATTTGGCCTAAGTCAAATGTCGCAAAAACAAGTGAAAATCATGAAAAAAAAAACAAATAATCGAAAAATGAAGACTATTAAAGTGATGGGCGGCGCGCTGGCGGTCGCCCTTGGCGTCACGACGGCCTTTGCCGCTGAGACGCGCTTGACTTGGGCCGGAGGGGCATCGGGTGACTGGAACGCCGCGAATGCCTGGACAGATGAGCAGGGCGTCGCATCCGATTGGGTGGATGGTGCGGTCGCCGTCTTGACGGGCGGCAATAACACGACCGTCACAATTCCGGAGGGCGTGACGATTGCCGCGAGCGGCATTGACTGCACACCTGACGACAAGGCGGTTTTCTATGTCAAAGGCAAGGGCACGTTGCGCGTGGCAGGCGACGGAGTTGCCGTGAAAGGCGCCACGACGCAGTTGAATATCCAGAATGCGGGCGGACTGGTTCTTGCCGGTGACCAGACATGGACGGTTGCCAAGACGACAACCCTCTGCCTCGACAATCACATCAAGTTCTCCGCCGAGAATGTGAAACAGCTGACCGTAACGGATGGCGGTTCGCTGCGCGTCAACGCGGAAGGCCGATTGACAGCCGACACGACGGTACGGCTGACGAGCGGGGCCGTGCTGTCTCCCGCGCCCAACGGCACGATCGCGTGGGGGCTGGGACAGCCCGTGCTCGTCTTTGAGGGCGAAGGCAAGCTCGGCCAGTTCGGCGGCCAGTATTCAAGTTCGTTCCTCGATTCGCGCTATGCGTCGCGCGTGGTGCTGCGGGACGGTGCCGATCTTCAGCTGAACCGCTACAGCAATGCGAATCAGTCGGCTGAGCCCTCGTTGGGCGTGCCGCTGGCGGTCGAGGGCGCGGCTTTGGCGGACGGTTCCCGCATTACGGGCAATGCGCCGCTTCAGCTGCTGCTGGACAGGAACGCCGTGGACGTGGCGGAAGGGCTGACGCTGACGGTTGAGCCGTCGCTGGCAAACGGAGCGGCGCGCGAGACGACGGCTGAACTCGTCAAGACGGGCGCAGGCACGCTGGCACTGACAAGCGGCGTCCAGTTCGTCGGCTTCACGGTCGCCGAGGGCACGCTTCGTCTCGCCGAACCCAAAGGCTATTCGCACTATCGGTTCGTCGTGGACGGTGTGCGCGGCAGCAAGGCGGAGAGCATGCAGTATTCGGAATTCAAGCTGCTGAGCGGCGAGACGGACATCACGGCGAAGCGGAGCGGCTTCAGCTACGCGGCGGGCACGCCGGTCGAGAAGTATGCCGACGTCGATTCGTCGACAACATCCTATTGGACGAACGAGAAACCTGAATGGGTCGTTGACGGGAAGGTGAACGACATGAAGTGGCTGGACTATCGGGGCAGCGCTGCGCGCATCACGTCCGAGGGCTCGTCCCTTTACATTCAGCTCGACTATGCGACGCCCGTCGTGGCCACCGGCTATTCGTGGGCGACGGCGAACGACGGTGGGCCGGACACGGGCGACTACTGCCGCGATCCGTCGGCCTGGCGGCTGCTCGGCAGCGACGACGGCGAGAGCTGGACTGTTTTGGACAAGCGCGAGAGCATGGGGCCGTATGCCAAGCGCAAGGACTGGGTCGGCACGTTTGCGACGTCTTACGGAACCGACCGTTTCGCACAGGCGTTTGACAATGTGCAGGTGGACAAGGATGGTACGCTGGAGACGCACGGCTGTCCGCTCGCCGGACTCCGGGTCGACTGCGACAATGGCGGCGGCACGATCACGAAGTTTGTGCCCGCGCCCAACGGTGCGCTGGATCTGATTTGCGAGGATCCGTCGGCTC
This sequence comes from uncultured Kiritimatiellota bacterium, assembly GCA_934635045.1. Classification (GTDB taxonomy): domain Bacteria; phylum Verrucomicrobiota; class Kiritimatiellia; order RFP12; family UBA1067; genus UBA1067. Next base: position 24,825 of record CAKTZA010000033.1, read on the forward strand.
TGTCCGCGTCGTTCGCAGTTCCGCTGACGATCGCGGACGCCTCAAATCTGGACAATCTTGTGACATGGCGTGTGCGCGTGAATGGCGTCGTGAAAGTCGGCCATGTCGTGCGCTTCAAAAAAGGACGGCTCGTCGTCCGTGGCGTCGGCTCCCTGTTGATCATTCGCTGAGGGGAGAGATGTGCACGTGATGAACAAGGCACTCGGATCCTTGATCATTCTGTCCGCCTGTCTGGCGGCGGACGCGAAGACGCTGTTCTCCGTTTCGGCCGACCGCCCCGGCTGCCGCTACGGCGTCGGCGAGACGGTGACGTACACGGTGACGGCGACGGACGAGAAAGGCGCGCCGCTGAAGGCGGGTACGGTCGCGTGGTCGCTCGACAATTTCGGCACGGACGTCATTTCGCCGCGCGCCGAAGTCGACCTTGCGGCGGGCAATCCGTTCCGCGTGACGGGCCGCCTGCCGTATCCAGGCTTTTTGCGGCTGAACCTGAAAGCGGCGGACGGCTCGTCGCGCGTGTGGAGCGTGGCGGTTGCGCCGGAGCGCGTGCGGGCGTCTTCGCCGCGCCCCGACGATTTCGACGCCTTTTGGGACGGCGCGATTGCGAAGCTTGCGCGCGAGGTGCCGCTTGATCCGCAAATGGAGCGCGTGGCGGAAAAGAGCAAGGGTGCGTTCGACTACTACAACGTCAGCTTCGCGACGTTCGGCGGGCGCGTCTACGGGTTTCTGACCATTCCCAAGGACAGGTCGCGCAAATATCCGGCGCTTGTGAAGGTGCCCGGCGCCGGGCCTTACCACAACGCATCCGGCTACGGCTCGGGCGAACGTGTGACGCTGATGATGAACGTTCTGCCGTTCAAGCCGGACGCGGACAACGCGAAGTTTAAGGCCGCCTATCGAAAATGGGAAGACGGACTGAAGAAGAAATACGGGACGAAAGGGCAGTACGGAACGGCCGGCATTGCGGTGTCGCGTGAGGATTATGTCTTCTATCCGATTATTCTCGGCATCAGCCGGGCGGTGGACTGGCTGGCCGCCCGTCCGGAGGTTGACGCGGCGCGCATCGGCTACCACGGCGGCAGTCAGGGCGGCGGCTTCGGCTACTTTCTGCTGGGGCTGAACAAGAATTTCACGCGCGGCGCGATGTACATTCCGGCGATGGCCGACCACTTGGCCGATTGGGCACGGCGGCGCGCGACCTGGCCGGAGATGATGCGGTGCCAGCCCGCTTCCGGGCGTGCGGTGGCGGAGAAGAACGCCCCTTACTTCGACATCGCGCACTTCGCGCCGCGCATCCGCGTGCCGGTGCGCTCGATCGTCGGGCTGAGCGACATGACCTGTCCGCCCGCCGGGGGGTGGAGCGCGTTCAACGCGCTCGCGTCGAACGACAAGGCAATGACGTCCGTGCCGGGCATGACGCATGCGATCGATCCGGCGCTTGAACGCGACCTGTTCACGTGGGTCTGCGGCACGGAACCGGCATTTGTCGCGCCACCGCGTTCGCCGGACTCGAACGCGGTCCAAGTGCTGGCGCAACTGAAGAATGTTGCTCGTTCGCCGAACTACTACTGGGCGTGGACGTATCCGTGGCTCGACCACGGCAAGCGAACGGGCGACAGGCGCAATGTCGAAGAACGGGATGGACGATTTTTCCCCAAGCCGCTCACTGACGTGAAACTGTCGTGCGAATACATGAAGTTTGCGGACGGTCGCCGCACGTTGATCAACTACGCCGACCTCGCGAGCGTCGTCGGCACGTGGCATTCGCCGCGCTACTACGCCGTCAACCGGGCGGGACTGACGGCGGCGATCCAGAAACAGTGGGCCGAATTCGGGGCGATCATGGTCTTCAACTGGCACATGGATCAGCCCTACTGCACGAACGGCTTTCCGCAGGCCTCCTACCGCTTCAAGTCCGTCGGCGCGAACCGCAATGTCATCCGCCAGATTCTCGACGGCACGGGCGACCCCTGCGGCACGGGCACGATTGACGGCAAGCCCTGCCGCAACGCGTTCAAGAACCCGCGAGACTGGTTTCTCGATTCGTTGGCGGACATTGCGGACTTCTTCAACGGACTGAACGATCCTGAGACGGGCAAGCCCATTCCCGTCATCCTACGCTACCCGCACGAAGCGGACGGCAACTGGTTCTGGTGGGGCAACGGCTGGTGCACGACGGAGGAGTTCCGTGCGCTGTGTCGTTTCGAGGCGGACTACCTGCGCCGCGCGTGCGGGCCCGACCGCATCCTCTTCGCCTACACGCCCGACAAGCAGTGGAAGGAATTCGGCAAGGAGGGCGACACAGCGAACACCTTCCTCGCGCGCTATCCCGGCGACGCCTACACGGACATCATCGGCCTCGACGACTATTCGATTGGCAACGGCAAGACAAAGGACGACGCCGAGCGCAATCTGGAAAAGACGATTGATCGTCTGCGCCAGATGAGCGCATTCGCGGCGGAACGCAATCTGGTCGCGTGCATTTCGGAAAGCGGCGGCCGTTGGAAACGAGACGACTTCTGGCAATATCTGCATCGTGCCGCGACGGCGAAGGGCGTCGCCTGTGCGTTTGTCAACACGTGGAGCACGCTGTGGGGCACGTTGCCGAACACACCCGCCTCGGAAGCGGACGAGCGTGCGTTCGCCCGCCGTCCCGAGGTGCTGATGGAAGGCGCGGACGCCGGGTTCAACAGGCGCGCGGAGCGGGTGATGCTGATTGGCGATTCAATCACGGAAATGGCGTGGACGATGAAACCGAGCGGGTTTTATCACCAACTGACAAATGCCGTCGCACACGTCTGCCCGGAACATGCACCCGCATTCATTCCACTCGGATACAGCGGCTACCGCCTCGGCACATGGAAACAAATGGAGCAGGATGCGCGCAAACGCGCCTTCCCGGCCAAGTTCGACAAGTCACGGTCGTTGAAGTCCGTTTTGGATGCGGGCGCCGAGACGATTGTCGTTTTTCTCGGCATGAACGACCTCCTTCTGCCGACGGTCTCCGAAGATCCTGCGTCGCACAAGGCCTGGTTGGCGGATTACGCCGCGTTCGTGACGAACCTGACGGCCCGATGCCGCCCGAAGCGCTTCGTCTTCGCATCCATTACGCCGTTGACGGCCGATGCTGAGAGCCCCAAAAACGAAGTCCGCCGTCGGCTGAACGCCCTGTTGCGCGACTATGCCGCCTCTGTCGGTGCCGCGTATGCGGACTGCGGCGCGGCGATTGAGGAGCTTCAGGCGAAGACGCGGACATTTCGGACGGACTATCGGCTGGTTCCTGATTTTGTTCATCCGAACAGTCTAGGGCATACGGCGCTTGCGCGCGAACTGTGTCGCGCGTTGGGTCGTGAAGACTTGGTTGCGCATTTTACGGACAGGTTGGACGCGGAAGTCCGGGCCGTGGAAAATGCCGTCAAGAAGCCTTCGCTGTCCGTGCGGCTGCTGCCGGATCGGTGTCAAAACACGGCGGATGCGGACGAGCTGACGTATTGTGTGGACTGGCACGCCAACGGCGCGGACGCGGCGACGGTCGATGTGACGGTTCCGGCGGGATGGTGCGTCGTGCGAAAGGAACGGACGGGCGGAAACGCAGGCTGCGTGGTTGTGCGCGGCACGCCCCGTCAACTTCGCAACCGCGTCGTTCTGACGGCGGGCGCGGCGGAGGCGACGGTGGACATCGCACCGCCTTGGCGTGTTTCGGAGCCTTTTGACTTTCCGAACGCCTGGCGTGCGGATCCGGCGTCCGGGCGGGCCGTCTGGTGCACGAATGCCGTTCCGCCCGTGACGCGGCCGGCGGCCGGCGGTTGGCTCCTGTCAACACCGACGTGGGATTACGGCGGGTCGGAGAAGGGACGGCTGGATCCGGGCGCGCTGGACGCGTTTCAGCTTTTCTTCGGTGGGCGGACTGACAGCTTCTATGCGGTTCGCTGGATCAAGGCGCCGGAAGAAATGGAACTTTCGGGTGTTTTGACGCACCGCACGTTTTCGGCGACGTTGGGCTTTCATGTCTTCGTGGACGGCGTTGAGCAGTTCGCCGGAACGCTCGACCGGCAGGGCGGCAATCGGACGGCGGGCCGGGTGCGTCTGCATAAAGGCTGGAACGAGCTGACGATTCGGTGCGACCACAAAGACTGGCAGCGCCAGTTCGCGTTTAATCTTGAAACGCGCGACGGACGAGAGCCCGACGGGCTGACGTATGCCTGGAAGCCGCCCCGGCCGTGAAGCGTCGGAGAGTGACGGGTATGACAACGGAAAGGAAATCAACGATGGACAAGTTCTCATTGCAAGCCGGGTTCGCCGTGTGGACGGCGCTGTTCGCCGCAGAGGCGGGGTTTGCCGCCTTTCGGGAGGCGCATGTCGAAGACAAGCCGGTTGTGCAGATCTCGGCCGCGACGGTGAAAGGAAAGGCTCCTTCGTTGCTGCCGCCCGGCAAGGCGTGGAAATTGGTCTGGCACGACGAATTCGACGGGCGGGAGATCGACAAGACGAAGTGGATGTGCCGCGAGAGTTTCTGGGGGCAGGACTTCCCGGCGTTTGCCCATGATTTCGAGGGCGTGGAGATGACGGGCGAGACTGTCAGGCTTCATTTGCTGCGCAAAGGGGACGACTTCACGTCGCCGCATCTTCAGACGGGTTCTCTGACGTACGACATTCCCAAGGATTCGGACGGCTTTTGGCCGTTCGGCGTGCGGCGGAAGCCCTTGTTCATGAAGCGTTACGGCTATTTCGAGATTCGCTGTCGCCTGCCGAAATATCCGGGCTGGCACGCGGCGTTTTGGCTGCAGGCGCCCGGTGTCGGTTCGCATCCGGATCCGGCCGTCGCCGGCGTCGAGACGGACATCATGGAGAACTACCGCCAGCATACGCACGGCAAGATGGTCGGCGGCAACGGCTGGGGCGGCTACGGGAAAGACTCCCAATGGTTCGGGCATTTCCAGTGGACGCATGAGGAAACTCCGGACGGTTGGCATTCTTACGGCTGTGAATGGTCGCCTTCCGGCTACACGTTCTACTGCGACGGCAAGAAGGTCGGCGAGCAGAATGCGCCGGTTTCGCAAGTCCCCGAATTTCTGCTCGTCTCAACCGAGCCGGGTGGCTACCGCAAGTGCGCCCCGGACGGCGGCTTGACGGCCGGACGCAAGATTCGCGAATGGGGCAAGCCCGATCCGAGGCTGTTTGACGTCAAACTGCCGGATTTCTTTGAGGTCGATTTTGTGCGCGTCTACTCGGACCCGCAAGTTGATGAGGTTGCGACGCTGCCGTACTGCGTGGACGGAATCTACCCGCACCTGGCGATGTTCAACGACGAGGGCGAGTGCGGCACGGGCGCGGTCGTGCCGTGGGCGGGCTCGCTGTGGGCCGTCACGTACGGCCCGCACTGTCCGCTCGGCTCGTCGGACAGGCTCTACGAGATCAGGCCCGACCTCACGCGCATCGTCCGCCCCGAGTCGGTCGGCGGCACGCCCGCGAACCGCCTCATCCACCGCGAGACGAACCAGCTCCTCATCGGGCCCTACGTCATCGACGCGAAGGGGAACGTGCGCGTCGTGCCGCCCGCAAGGATGCCGGGCCGCCTCACGGGCGCGGCGCGGCACCTGACGGATCCCTCCAACAGGGTCTATGTCGCGACGATGGAGAGCGGCCTCTATGAGCTCGACCTGCGCACGCTTGCCGTGAACACGCTCGTCCGCGAGCGCGAGGCCGGCTACTTCCGCTATTCCGACGGACTGCCCGCCCTGCCGGCGGGGTGGAACGAGGCGCCGCTGACGCGCGTCCCCGGCTACCACTCGAAGGGCCTCGCGTCGGGCTTCGGGCGCGTCTACCTCACCAACAACGGCGAGGACAGCGACGAGGCGCGCCGAAACCCGTTCGTCGCGTCCGGCGCGCTCGCCGACTGGTCGGCGCCGGGACGGGACTGGCGCACGATCCGCCGCTGCCAGTTCACGGAGGTGACGACGCGCGACGGCATCTGCGGCAACGAGCATCCCGACCAGAACCCCGTCTGGTCGCTCGGCTGGGACGCGAAGAGCGTCATCCTCGCCGTCACGACGAACGGCGCCGACTGGGCGTACTACCGCCTCCCCAAGGCCTCGCACTGCTACGACGGCGCGCACGGCTGGAACACGGAGTGGCCGCGCATCCGCGACGTCGGCTTCGGCGACGGGACGCTGCTCGCGACGATGCACGGCACGTTCTGGAGGTTCCCGGCGGACTTCTCGCCCGCGAGGCCGGACGGCATCCGCCCGATCTCGACGTACCTCAAGGTCATCGGCGACTTCTGCCGCTGGGGCGAGCGCATCGTCTTCGGGTGCGACGACCAGGCGAAGAACGAGTTCCTCGGCAAGCGGACGCTCAAGAAGGGCGCGCCGAAACGCGACCGCTCGCAGTCCAACCTCTGGTTCGTGAGGCCGGAGGATCTGGCGGCGTTCGGCCCGCCGTCCGGCGAGGGCTGGGTGTGGCTGAAGGAGGACGTGAAGGCCGGCGACGTCTCCGACCCGTACCTGCACGCGGGCTACGAGACGATGGACTTCGCCTTCACCGACGCGGACGGCCGTGCCGTGCCGCACGAGCTGCTGCGCGACGGCGACTGGGTGCGCGTGAAGGCGCTCGCGGACGCGAAAGGCGCTAACGCACACTTCGTCTACGGCCCGTCGCGTCCGGCGTCCCCCGTGAAGCCCGTCGGCACGGTCGACGTCTACGACGACTACTCGCAGAAGACCTACTCGTTCCCGAACGTGAACGGCGACACGACGGTCATCTGCCGCGAGGTCGCGACGGAGCGCGACCTCCTCTACGCCGGCGGCGTGTTCTACGAGGTGCCGGCGGACAACGCGGGCGGCTTTGCGGCACTCAGGCCGGTCGCGCTCGCGAACGGGCCGGTCTGGTCGATCGAGGCGCGGCTCGGGCTCGTGTTCGTCAACGGCCGGCCGAGGGCCCTCGACTCGCTCTGGAGGAACGGCACGGCGGCCAAGGCCTACTGGCTCTGGCGCGACTGGACGCGCTTGCCAGTACGGTAAGCGATATGGTATACTTCTCATCATAACGGTCGTTATCATAATAACGGTTATGATAACGGCCATTTCGGAGGAGTGCCCATCATGAAGTTCTATGGTCGAGAGGACGAAATCAAGTCGCTGCGGCGAGAGGACGAGCTGTCTCTGCGGACGGCTCGCTTTACGGTCGTTACCGGACGCAGGCGCATTGGCAAGACGGAGCTGATCAGCCAGGCGCTTGCGCGCACGGATGGAACCTACCTCTATCTTCTTCTTGTCCGGCAGGGCGAGAAGTCTCTTTGTGCGGCGCTTCAGCGGTCGATCGAGGAGCAGCTGGGGCCGAAGATTGCGATTTACGGAAAGGCCGAGCGGCTGATCGACTTGATGAAAGTCGTCTTTGAGTTCGCCAAGGAGACGCGCCTGACGGTCGTGATTGACGAGTTTCAGGAGATGGACTACATCAACAGCGCGTTTTACGGTGATTTGCAGGGGCTGTGGGATCGCGTTCACACGACTTACAAGATTCATCTGGTCGTGTCCGGGAGCGTCAACCGCATGATGAACAAGATCCTGTTCAGCTATTCCGAACCGCTGTACGGAAGGTGCACCACGCACTTCAAGATCAGGCCGTTCCCCGTGTCGGTCCTCAAGCAGATTCTGCGCGATGCCCATCCGAAGTTCAAGGCGACGGATCTCCTCGACTTGTGGGCGATTACCGGCGGCGTTGCCAAGTACGTGAAATTGCTGATCGATGCGCGCGCCTACACGCGAACGAAAATGCTGGAAACGGTCTTCGCCCTGAATTCGCCGTTCTTTGACGAGGGCCGCGCAGCGCTTGTGCAGGAGTTCGGCCCAGTCCACGCCAACTATTTCTCGATCCTGAGTTCCATCGCGCTTGGCCATACGCGGCTGTCCGAGATCGAGCAGGATGCCGGCATGCAGGTGACGTCGTATCTTGGGAATCTGGAGAAGAACTACGAGCTTGTCAAGAAGGTGCTGCCGATCTTTGCCGCGCCGTCCGTCAAGAACTCGGCGTATCGGATCGAGGACATGTTCTTTCTGTTCTGGTTCCGCTACGTCTACCGAAACCAGGACTACATCGAGCTTGGTCGGTATGAGGCGCTTCGGGCGAAGGTGGCCAAGGACTTCGATGCATTTTGCGGATTTGCGCTGGAAAGGTATTTCTTCTGGAAATTTGTCGAGGAAGCCGGCTACACGCGCATGGGCGGATGGTGGGATCGGAAGGGCGAGAACGAGATTGACCTCGTGTGTGAAGACGAGCTGTCAAACCGTCTGGACATTTACGAGGTCAAGCGAGACCCCGCGCGGTATGATGCGCTGGCCTTGCGCAAGAAAGTGGACCGCTTCCTCGAAAAGAACCCGGAGAAGTCGTCGCGGCAGCTGTCGCTCCGCTGCCTTTCGCTGGAGGACATGTGAGTCTTTATTGAAAGTTAACCGATTAGGTGTGCGCGGGCGCCCCCTTTGGTGTATAATATCCACATCATGGGGAAGCCAGTTGTCTATCTCTCGAAAGTCCGTGAGCTGCGCGAGGCGATTCGCGGCGGCGCGTATGCGGATGGCGTGTTCCTGAGCGAGGCTCAGGTCATGCGCAAGTTCGGCGTCGGACGCCAGACCGCCGTGCGCATCCTCAACGAGCTGGTGAAGGACGGGCTGATTGTCCGCCGTCGCGGCGCGGGCACGTTCCTTTCGCGGCTCGGCCGCCGTACGACCGGGCGGCTCGGCCTTATCATCCACGGGAGCGACTACTGTGAGTTGTTCGCGCCCGTCGCGAAGCGGATCTCGCAGGTCTGCCAGTCGTGCGGCTACAGCCTGATGTTCGGCGACGTGTCCTCGCTCGGCACGGTGGGCCGCGCCCAGCGGGTTCTGCAGCTCGTCGACAAGTTCCTGTCGGACGGTGTGGACGGCGTCATCCTTCAGCCGATCGAGCTGGTGCCGAATGCGGCGGAGATCAACGACAAGATAGCCCGCCGCCTCACAGAGGCAAAGACGCCTCTCGTGCTGTTGGACAGCGACATCGCGCGGCCTCCGGCGCGGAGCTCTTACGATCTTGTTTCGGTCGATCACTTGGCCGTTGGACGTCGCCTTGCACAGCATTTGCGCGCGACGGGGGCACGGCGTGTCGTCTACCTGACGCAGAGGAATCGTGCGCCATGCGTTCTGGAACGGCAGACGGGCGTGGCGTTGGGCTGCGCGGGCCTGCCGTTGCCGGGCAAGGCGGTCTTTGCCGAGCCGGACGACTTCGCGGCGGTTCGTCGGATGCTGAAGCGAGACCGACCGGACGCCATCGCCTGCTACAACGACCGTCAGGCGGCCCTGCTCCTGCAGACGCTGGCACGGCTCGGCCTACGTGTGCCACAGGATGTCCGCGTTGCCGGATTCGACGACGTGCAGTGTGCGCGACTGACGATCCCTCCGCTGACGACGATGCGCCAGCCGTGCGAGGCGATTGGCTCGACGGTCGTCAAGCTGCTGATTGAACGTATCAAAGACCAAACGCGGCCGGCACGAACCGTTCTGCTGGATTCGCCGCTGGTCGTGAGAGAATCGACGTGCAATCCCCAAAAGGGCAAAGGAAAAGGCAAAAGAGAATGATGAAAACCGTTTGGATCTCACTTGGAACGCTGTGCGTCGCGTCGGTCGCGGGTGCGGCGGACGATGGGGCGAAGGCGATGCTTTCGCGCGTCCATGCGAAGGCCGAGGCGGATGTCGAGACGGCCTACTGGGCGCGCGGCGCGATCGTGGACAGGAACCCGTTCTCGGCGCAGTCCGTCGACCTCTCGGCCGACCTCTCGCCGTTCGGCTACGTCGGCGGCTACGCCTGGAGCGTGTCGTCGATGTTGCGCGACGGGCAGTCGGCGACGCGGCGCAACGCCTACAACGAGGTCGACTACGGCGTGTACTATGGCTACGCACTGGCGCTCGCCGACGGATGGGCGCTCGACTCGACGGTCGCGAAGAAGTGGGTCACGCTGCCGGGGTATCGTCCGCACGCCCACACGATCTCGGAGTGGAACGTCTCGCAGGCCCTGCGCAATCCGTATGCTACGCCATACTACCTGCTGCGCCGGGCGGTGGACGGGCAGGAGTGGTGCTACTGGGATGTCGGCCTCGAGCGCAGCTGGCTACTTCTCGACCGGCTGACGCTGACGGCGCGCGTGTTCGGCGAGCTGGGCGACGCGCGGCACTTCCGGGCGCAGTACGGCGCGAACCCGAACGCGGCGGACGGCCGCTATTCGCACGGGCTGATGGCGCTCAACCTCCTGCTGCGCCTCGACTACGCCGTGACGGACTGGCTGTCCGTCTTCGCGTTCGTGCACCAGTTCGACGTGGTTGCGTCCGACGCGCGCGACGCGCTCGACGCCTCGTCCGCGCCCGAGTCGATCAAGGACCTGACGATCGGCGGCGTCGGACTGACGTTCAAGTTCTGAGTTGCTCAACCTCCGTGTGTGGTTAAGATTTTTACAAAGGAAATATGTCGATGAACATTCTGCTGTTAGCCGCGACGATCTTACTCGAATGCGAAAGTTTCGACAATCTTGGGGGATGGACGGTCGAAACGCAGTCCATCCGCCAGGAGGGGTCGAGCTACCTGATGGCCCACGGCTATGGCGTGCCGGTTGCGGACGCCGAAACGTCGATCCGGGTTCCCGAAGACGGCACCTACGCCGTCTGGGCGCGGACGCGCAACTGGAACGCGCCCTGGACGGGCGGCGCGGCCGGCCGCTTCCAGGTCGTCCTGCGCGGGGCGGGGACACCTGCGTGGACGAGTGCGGAACTGGGGACGGAAGGGGCGGACTGGCATTGGCAGCGGGCCGGGGTGGCGACGCTTAAGGAGGGGGCCTGCCGTGTCGCCCTCCACGACCGCACGGGGTTCAACGGACGCTGCGACGCCCTCTTCCTCGCCTCCGCCGGGGAAGAACCGCCCGCGCACACGCCTGTCGGCGCTGTCCGCGACGATCCGAAGGAATGGGGGCTCGTCGTCGTGGGCGGCGGCTTTGCGGGCTGCTGTACGGTGCTCGCCGCCGCGCGCGAGGGCGTGCCGACCCTCCTGTTGCAGGACCGCGAGGTGCTGGGCGGCTGCAATTCGAGCGAGGTGCGCGTGGGCCTCGGCGGACGCATCCACGCCGGACCCTACCCGAAGCTGGGCGAGGTCGTCGCCGAGATTCAGCCGCTCTTCGGCGGGGGGCGTCCGCTCGACAAGCGCTTCTACGAGGACGACCGCAAGGACACGGCCTTCCTCATCCCCACGCTCTGGCGCGGCGTCGCCGGCGTCGCCCCCGAACGCCGTTATCGCCAGCACGTGTTCGCCGTGGAGATGGATCCCGTGCAGACGAACCGCATCGCCGCCGTCCTCGCTCGCGACACGCGCTCTGGCGTGGTGACGCGCGTCAGGGCGCGGCTCTTCTGCGACGCAACGGGTGACGCCATCGTCTCGCGCCTCGCTGGCTGCGAGACGATGTACGGGCGCGAGGCGCGGGCGCGCTTCAACGAGATCAGCGCCCCCGTCGTCGCCGACCGCCGCGTGATGGGCATGAGCGTGCAATGGCTGACCGAGAGGAGGAACGAGAAGGTGCCGTTCCCGGATATCTCGGACTGGACGTTGCCGATCGACGAGACGACGGGCTACTACCAGACGTCCGGCTCGTGGGAACAGGAGTCCGGCTTTGAACGTGACATGGCGGACGAGACGGAGCGCATCCGTGACTACGCGCTCCTTGCGATCTTCTCGAACTGGCACTGGCTCAAGAACCGTTCCGCCCGCCGCGCGAACTACGCCAACGTCGCGTTCTCGTGGATCTCCCCCATCGGCGGCAAGCGCGAGAGCCACCGCACCGTGGGCGCGTACGTGTTGAACCAGAACGACCTCGAAAACCACGTCGCCCACCCCGACGGCACGGCGGCGGTGACGTGGGACATCGACCTCCACTTCCCCGACCCGGAGAACGCGCGGAAGTTCAAGGAGCCGTTCCGCAGCGCGGCCTACCATCGCGGCTTCGGCGCGGACTACCCGGTGCCCTACCGCTGCCTCTACGCCCGCGACTGCCGGAACCTCTTCCTCGCCGGGCGCGACATCAGCTGCTCGCACGTCGCGTTCGCCGCCGTGCGCGTCCAGCGCACGCTTGGTATGCTGGGCGAGGTCGTGGGCCTCGCGGCGGGCATCTGCCACCGCCGCGCGTGCCTGCCGGCGGACGTCTCCGCGACGGGGCTCGACGAGCTGAAGGCCGCGATGGCGCGCGGCGTCACGCCGCTCCCGCAGTTCCACGGCTACCACAACGGCATGGGCGAGAAGTACGACTTCAACCGACGCGGCTGGGCGCACGTCTATCCCGAAGGGCGCACGAACAATCTGCCGGACGCCCTCGCGGCGGACATCCGGGGGCTGGGCTTCATCCACCGCAACGAACACCCCGCGCTCGCAGACCGGCGGCGCCGCCTCGTCCTCGTGGACGAATCGCGCGCACGCCTCCACTACTACGATTCGGCCGATCCGTCCGCTGGATTTGCCGTTCCGATCCGCAAGCCCGGCTGGGACCTGAAGGCCGTAGGCGGCACGCGCTACCGCACCGTCTGCCGGGGCGGCTTCCAGGTCACGGACCTCGCGGCGCGGAAGGTCGTCGACACCTTCGACTTCCCGATCTTCCGTTCCGCCGAGCCGACCGCCTGCTGCGACCTCCCGGACGGCGGGTTCGTGTTCTCGGTCAACCCCGTCGGCCCCGACAAGGGGAAGGCCATCCACTTCTGCGTCTTCTCGCCGGATCGTAAGATGACGCGCATCATCCGTCTGCGCGGATTCGTGAACGCGCGTTCCTTTGCGCCCGGGCGGGACGGCGAATGGCTCGTCGCGCACGAGCACGGCTTTGCGCGCGTGCGCTTCCCGGCGGAGGGACGGGACGTCGCGGCGATCCTCGTGAAGGACTACCCGCAGCCGGCCGGCCGCAACTCCTTCGACGTGCGCCCCGCCGCGCACGGGACGGGCTTCTGGACGACGACGGGCTACGGCGCGGAGCTGCTGCGCGTCGCGGCGGACGGGACGGTCGTCCGGCGCATCCGCGCCGAACAGGGCGGCAAGGCGAACTTCTTTTATGCCCAGCTCACGGAGCGCGCGGACGGCAACGTCTACGTGGCGAACTGGACGGGGCATGGCGCCGAGGACTCCTACCGGGGTTGGCAGGTCATCGAGTTCGCGCCGTCCGGCGAGGTCGTCTGGCGGCTCGATTCGCCAGAGCGGTTCGGTTCCATTTCGGGCGTCCTGGAGATTGAGGGAGAACGTATGAGGGTCAGACATGAGTGATACAGTCTGAATGATACAGTTCCGCGCGCACGGCGAGTTCTCGGCCATCAACTGGGCGAAGGGCGCGGGCGGCTGGATGCGAGACGCGATCGCCGTCCCCTGCGGAAAATTCTAATGCCTGTCGCGTACGGGGAGTGTGGCGGCGTTGGGGATTGATTATAAGAAATGTGGGGGCGGAAATTTGATATAATGTGCGGCATGAAGCGAAAGATGAAAACGAGCGTGGCAGTTGCCGTTGCGGTGGCATGGGCGGTTGGCGGCGCGGTTGCGGCGTCCGAAAACCCGATGGCGGACGAATCCCTTTCCTGGAAAGGGAAGTCGGTCGTCTTCCTCGGCGATTCGATCACCGACAAGTGCCATGTCGGCTGCGAGACGAACTACTGGGGCTTTCTCTCCGCGCGCATGGGCTTCTCGGCGCACGTCTACGGCAAGAACGGCTGGCAGACGGACGGAATTCCGAAACAGGTCGCCTGTGCCCATGCCGACCTGGACGAGGACGTGGACGCCGTCTTCATGCTGATCGGCACGAACGACTACAACGCGGGCGTCCCGCTCGGCGAGGCGTATGTGCAATCGACGGAAGTCGTGAACAGGAACGGACAGCCGGTCGAGCTGAAGAAGCGCGAGCCGTCGTTCGACACGGCGACGTTCTGCGGACGCCTCAATGTCGCGCTGCGGACGATCAAGACGACGTACCCCCGGACGCAGGTCGTCGTGATGACGCCGCTCCATCGCGGCTTTGCCGAGTTCGGCCCGAAGAACGTCCAGCCGGACGAACGCTATGCGAACGCGCGGGGGCTTTTCATCGACGACTACGTGCGGTGTGTCCGCGAGGCGGCCGCGCGCTGGAGCTCGCCCGTCATTGACCTCTATGCCGAGGCGGGGCTACTGCCGAACGAACCGGTCTACGCCGCCTGTTTCGCGCGCGGCGGAAAGGGCGATTCGCTTCACCCGTCGACCCTCGGACACGAACGCCTTGCGCGCGTCATCGCGGCGCGTCTGGCGTCCCTTCCGCCGACGTTCCGGTCGCGTTGACAAGGCCCTTAGTGGTAAGTGCAAACCCTCGGACACGGAATCCGTGGGGACAGGTCCCCGTTATTTTGACCGTGAAAAAAGTTGACATGTCTTTTGTGTCAGAGGGGTCTGTTTTGTGGTATACTGTGCGCATCCAAAACAAGGAATCTAAAACGAGGTCTATTATGAGAACGAACATGAATGAGAACAAACCGTTGTTGGCTCACCTTTCCGTTAGGGGGGGGGGGGGGGGGGGGCAAAA